>JAABYK010000077.1:0-2279 GCA_011775825.1 Candidatus Zhuqueibacterota bacterium
TTGTTCATCGCTTTTGATTCCTTAGTTCGACTTTTGGTTATTGACTTTTTTGTATAATAAGGACATATTCTAGGTCTGAAATTCAAGTGCTTTCTTATATGAGATACATATCTGGATTCAGGGCAAAAAGCAGACCTACTCCCTAAGAAATCGAGAGAAAGCATCTTACTTAGAAGTGCTTTTGAATCGCCTGCTCAATGTCTGGGATCGTGTATCTGACGTGCGGATTCCCGTGATAGATGTTGCCCCAGAAAGGCGGCTCCAAAACCACGCCTTCCGGACTCAGCATCCATACGGTGGGCGTGCCATATTTCTGGGTTTCTTGGTCGCTTCTGAATTTCCCTTGCCAGGAATAAATTTTCCCGTAACCTTCGCCTGGTCTTAGATCGTTGCGCTGGTTGAATAACAGCCGATTTCTGATGTCGTAATAGGTTGTGACCGGGATGAATTCATTGACAACCGCCTGCTCCGTACTTTCGATGAAGGCTACAGCACTTTCTTTGAATTGTTCGGAGTCTGCTGGTTCGTCTAAAAAGACCCGCCTTTCGAAGCCGTAGAATTCACTTGCGTAAACCGGTGGAACGGCGACCGGGATTATTTGCACAGCCGAATTATCGTATTTTTGGTGAAGGTACCGCAGAACGTAGAAATCCTCAAACGAGTCTCGGCACCAAATGCCGCCCAAGCGATGGCGATTTCGATGCGCTCCCCCGCCATAAATGTAGAGCATGTTAACGGGCGCACCCGTCCGGCCACAAAGCTCCAAAAGCGTGTGCTTCTTGAGTTCCTTATCCAGGACAAATGCATCTTCGGCAATTCTTTCGCCGGGAGCATAGGCTGTGCGATCAGAGACCCAGGAAAAAACATGTGTTGGTGAAGGATTGAACAACAATACCGTTCCTACACTTAGACCGGATTTTAGAAAGTTACGTCTGTTCATCGTTCACCTTTCTGTGAATACTAATTGATCAGCAAGCCATGCGGTCATCGTCTTAATCTTTCGGGAGTATCGGTCAAAGCTTCTCTGCGGATTCTTCTGAACCAACGGTCTCTTCAAAACTGGAAAGCGGTGTACCAAACACTTCCTCAAACCGGCTCCCAAACTCTTCTGCAGTCATCTCTTCATTCACTTCAGACAAGAATTCGGCAATCTTCTGAGGTCCGAACTGCTGATTCAGTTCGTACATAAAAACAAACGAGGAAGTGGAGAGGGCTGTTGAATTTTCGGTGTGTTCACGCGACAAGAGGTTTGTGATTGAAACGTAATCCTTGGCTTCAATCTCTTTCAGACATTTCTTATAGTAAGCTTCTGTCGTGGAAGGATTCTGAAAAAAGCTGCCATAAATTTTGGACAACGGCTCGAGCAGCGGTTTCGGGGCATAACTGACCAAATAGAAAATTGCCAGGGCGCCGCTTTCTAAATCAATGGGATGCGGGGAAACGATTCCCCCTCGTAAATCATCAAAGGGATAGACCAGGCTTTCCTGTGCATTCAGGTCATACCGGAATGGGATTTTTTCCCGAGCCTCAATTTGAAACCGTTTTGCAACTTCATTGAAATGTGCATCCTGTGCCTCAAGGATGATTTCAGGTGGCGGCTGGTCCCAGCGATAATAATAGATGAAATGCTCTGTCTGCTTTTTTTCCCACTTGTTCTCCCAGTCGATAAGCGTTTTTAAGTGAGAACGAAACGACATATCCTCATCAAACTTTATGAGAACGAGTGGCTGCAGATCTCGGTCTAAATCCGCGCACGCAATTTTCAGGTAATCACGCCAAATATTCAACGAACTGGCCTGTAGCAGCGTGGAGTCGGCCTTTCTGACTGCCTTTCGAATGGATTTTGCGATTTTGTAATCATTAAGTTGCGAAGAGTCGTTGGAGAGAGCGTGGGCATGGATTACCGCAAACAGGAAGAGCGAGCTTAAAAGTTTCATGGAGAATTCGAAGTTAAAGACCCGGTTTAGTAAACAGATTCAATATACAACAAATAGAACCCAAAGTCAATGAATGAAATGGACCAAAATACTCTTTATTACCAAATAATTTCGATATTGCTCCAAATCTTACGAGATTGTAAAAACAGGCATCTGGAGGAAACCAACACGGGGGTGTAAGTCATACAGTCGTTTGCTGCATAGTCTAAACGAAAAGGAAAGAATTTCGTCATCCCGTAATGTTTTGAGCCGGAATCGCCTGGTTTTTAGGCACGGAGATTCCCGCCTACCCCATGCGCGAATGACACGCAAAAGGCGTGTTCGTTCAGATTGCATATGAAC
>JAABYK010000077.1:2309-16068 GCA_011775825.1 Candidatus Zhuqueibacterota bacterium
AGGAAAATAGAGTTTGGCAGCATCAATCCCGAAGCATCGGGACTGGCCTCCATCTTTCTGTCTTCTGAAAGCGTGTTACAGGATGATTTTGCTAAAACGTCAGAGACAATCTCCTGAGATAATTGGCCAATGAGTTTTCTAATCCAGTCCGTAGCGTTCGATTTTGTTGAGCAGCCCACGCCGGCTTAGCCCAAGACTTTCGGCAGCCTTTGTACGATTTCCCGAGTGTTTTTTCAGAGCCTCTGCAACCATGTTTCGCTCAAGCTCTTTTACAGCCTCGGTCAGGGGCACGTTCTGCCAATTCATTGCACCGCTGAGAGGAGCGGAAGGTCGACGCAACTCCTCCGGCAACAAATCGACATCCACAACGGTTTTATCGGGTTCGGCGAGGACCACACACCGTTCGACGGTGTTTTCCAGTTCTCGGACATTTCCGGGCCAGTCATATTGCTTCAACCGCTCCACCGCCTCATTTGTAAAGCCTCTCAGCCGTTTATCCTGAGCTTTGGTATAATCGTTTAAAAAGTGGTGGGCTAAAATCGGGATATCTTCCGCACGCTCCCGGAGAGGGGGCAGGTTTACCGTTACGACTTTGAGACGAAAAAACAAATCTTCCCGAAATGAGCCTTGATTGACGGTTTCTGACAGATCTCGGCTCGTTGCGCAGATCAGGCGGACATTGACCGGGACGGTTTTTGTGCTTCCTACAGGACGAATCTCGCCTTCTTGAATCACCCGCAGCAATTTTGCCTGCAGCGATGAACTGGTATTGTTGATTTCATCGAGAAACAACGTGCCGCCATCCGCCACATGAAACAATCCCTTCTTGCTGTCCGTTGCACCCGTGAACGCTCCCTTCACATGACCGAACAACTCACTTTCCAGAAGATTTTCGGGCAGCGCCCCGCAGTCGATGGCCACAAAACGCTTGTTTTTCCTCGGTCCGTTGTAGTGGATGGCCCGGGCGATGAGCTCCTTGCCGGTTCCGCTTTCACCCTCAATAAGCACACGGGCATCCGTGGGAATCACTTTTTCCAACAGTTGAAAGACTTTTTCCATCGCGGGACTTCGGCCGATGATTTCGTCATAACTGTATTTCCGAGCAACTTCTTTTTTGAGGTAGCGATTTTCCTCTTTCAGTTGGTGCATGAGGCGAGCATTTTCCAAAACCGGGGCACATTGCGAAGCGATAATGTTCACAAGCCGCAAATCATTCTCTGTGAACGCCTCCTCATCATTGTTGTTATGTAAAATCAATACGCCGATGATCTCGCCACGGGTTTGAATAGGCACAGCCAGCACGGACTTAATTGGCAATCCCAATAATTGCAATCCTTTGAAGCGCGTGTCTTGTAAAATATTATTTTCAAAAAGGGATTCCTGATTTTTCAGCACCCACCCGGCGATCATCATGCACATTTTTTGAACCAGCGATTCATTGGTTTTGGTTCCGTGGCGTACCAGTGTGGTAAATCGTTCCTCCGTATTATCTTTTGAAAGCAAGATCGAACCGTGCCGCGCATGAGTGAGTATGGTGGCTTCGTTAAGAATCGTGTTTATGATGTTCTCCAGGTCGGTTGCCGAGGAAATCGCGAGCGCCAATTTATGCAGAGATTGCAACTCACGAATGGATTCGTCGAGTCTTTCCCTGTTGCTGTTGTTTGGGGTGCTTTTCGCCATCTGAATTCACACTCTTGGTTTTGCTTAAATGTAACGGTTATGCGAAGTTAAATCAAGAATAATTTTGGTTGAGAGAAACGCCTCTTTCTTTTTTAGTGCTTTCGAGTGTTTCGATTGTCTGTCTTTACTACTGTTGTGCTTAAAAGCGATTAAATACCCTGATATTTCTGGACATGAACTTGCGCATAGTTGTACACACAAGGGCGGATCGCTTTGGCCGCAATCCCTTATGGCATGAGGATTGCGTTTTCCACTTATGGCCTTTTTCTTGCATTTGTAAAACAATTCCTTACATTTAATTCATCATAGGTGGTTTGCGCAGTGCGGAGTTGAGGGAAAACATAATTGTCAGAACATATGGCATATGGAATGGAGGCTTATTCGGCTATTCCTCTATAACTGCCTTGCAGCTTAAGATTAAGAATTATTTTGACTCTAATTATTTTGTCTTTTTAGGTACTGAAACGTCCGGCTAGTCTGTGGAGGAAAAATGGGAAAAGGAACTTCGTTATTTATCTTGAAAGTGTTGTTTTCCGGGTTTTGCTTTTTTCTACTTGGTGACACCGTTTACGCTCAACGTCCTCCCGTACCCACCATCAATATGAGCTATTTTCGTGTGGATTTCCTTCAGCCCGGCGCGCGTCCGGCAGGGCTGGGAGGTGCGTTTATCGGAGCGGCGCAGGATGAAACGGCAGCCCCCGTCAATCCCGCCGGTTTGACTTATTTAAACAGCGTGGGGGCCTCGCTGCATCAAAGACCTGCACGCCGGGAATATAAAGAGCCGCAGGGTTCACCACAAAATCCGAATAGGAGGAAAAAGTTCCATGCCAACAATTTTGATCAGGCCGCGGTGAGCGTGTTCTTGCCGTTGGAGATTTTCAAGCCGCTGCAGGATTCCTTTTTGGATAACATTACATTGGCGTTATTTCGTCAGGTGGTCTTCGATTCCCGGTTTACGTTTGAGACGCAGCAATTCTTGACGACCACGGACCCTCTCTCCGCTCGCCAGGTGCTCGGCGGATTGGGCAATTTCCCCGGACGACGAGTGAATCTCGATTTAGAAATGGTGAGCGACGGCCTGTCTATCGCCTTTCCTCTGACCAGGCGGATCAGCATCGGACTGACCGCAAAAACCTCGGTATTGAATTTCAAACTGAACGAACGTACGTTTCTGGATCCCGAGGCAACGGAGGGTTCTGTCCAAAGCGGCAACATCGCTGAGACCACATATTCCATCACCACAGTAGATGAGCGAAACACCGAACTCGCTTACAGCGCTGGTTTGATGGCCCAACTGATACGCGATAGACTTTTTGTGGGCGCCGTCTATCATTTTAATCCTACGTTCACCTTGAAAAGCGACATCTTTCTGCCGGAATATACTGTAGGCGACCAAACCTTTCCGGCCGAATCTCAGAGTAATATCAAGTTCGACCTTACTGTCCCGGACGTTTACGGATTTGGCATCTACTATATCGCCAGTCCGCGCATCCGTTTCACTGCTGATGTCGTTCGGGTTGAATACACGGATTTCCTGTCTGGCAACGATCTCAATTGGCCGGCCGATGATGTTTTTTCCAGCAGGACGCAGTCATTTCAGGATACGGGCGCGTCACCCGATCTGACAATTGACGATGCTACAGAGCTCCATTTTGGGGTGGAAATCGTGTCAAACGTCCCCAAACTGGGATTGATACCGTTGCGATTTGGGTTGTCTACCATTCCGGGTCACCGAATTTATTCTGCCGATCCCAATCCGGATATGAGACGGCTATTCCCTAAATCGGACGACCTGGTGAACTTTTCATTCGGATTGGGTTTTGTGCTCACCAGAAACATCAAATTTGACGGCAGCATTGTGCTTTCAGATGATGGATTTGAAGTCTTTGGGTCTATTTTGCTCACAGTCCCGCTTTAAGTGTAAAAACACTCGACCGATGTTCAACTTTAATCAAAAGATAAACGGCCAATTGTTCGGACTGATTTGCTTCGCAGTGATGCTTTTGAGCACTTTATCTCCTCATCTCGAGCTTCTGGCCGATGAGTGGAACGAAACCTACGACAAAGGGAAGTTGGCTCTGCAGCGCGGCGAATGGGAGCAGGCTGTGCGGCATTTTCAAACGGCCCTGAGTTTGAGAGACACGCCAAATGCACAAGCGACGACATCAAATCTCAAACTTGTGGAATACCTGCCGTACTACCACCTTGGTCAGGCCTATTTCTACCTGGGTGATTACGATCTGGCTTTGGAAAACTTTGAAAAGGCCAGGCACGCGGGAGCAGTCAATCAGACTGCCTACAAGAATTACCTGGCTAGGCTTAGCGAAATGTCCAGGCAAATGCAGCGGGCGAGTCAACAGCAGGGTGAGAAAGACGAGCTGGAGGCACAAATGGCCGCAGTGACAAATTCCATCGAGAGGGAAGAGTTTGGTCGAGCTCGAACTGTGTTGCGACAATTAAAAAACAAACATCCGGAAAATAAAACCATCGCCGCTCTCGAGCAAGCCTTAAAAAAGATCGAAGACAGAGCCGATTTTCAGCCAAGCCAGGCAAAAGCCGGAAGCGAATCCGAAGAGCGTTTTCGCAAAGGGTTGGATTATTTTCTGGTGGGTCAATACGAACTGGCGCTGCAACAATTCAGAGCCGCTGAAAGATTGGACCCCGACTTTACCACCGCACAAGATTGGATCCGCAAGACGATTTCCGAAATGGAGCGGCTGCGTCTCGAATCCAACCAGCAAGATGAACCCAAAGTTGAAGTGACGGAGAAAATCATTCAGCAAACCTCGGCACCGGTTTTCGCAGTGAGTTCACCGAAAGGTCAAGTCACTGAGGTACGGTCGAGCGAATTCAACCTCACTGGAACAGTGGCAGATGACAAAGGGATTGATTATGTAGAAATCACCTTAAACGGTCAGCCTCTCCAAAATAGAGCAGGTGAACGGGTCATTTTGCAACCAAAGGATTCAACCGAAGCGAAGAATTTCTCTTTCTCCGCGGCGATCCCTTTGCGGAGGGGTGAAAATCAGATTGTGTTGACCGCCTTCGATGTGGACTCTACGATTCACAGAACCATCGAGCCGCGCAGAGTGATTCGGAAACCGCCCATCTACCAAACCACCACATTCGGAGTTTCATTGGGCTCGATTGTGCTCCTGGGAGTAGGGGTGTTTTTCGCGGCCAGGGTGGTGAAATATCGCATTGCTATTGTGAATAAGTACAATCCCTACATCGCCGGGTCGCCCATCCGAAACGAAGAGATGTTTTTCGGGCGTGAAAAGTTAATCAAGCGCATTTTGAACACCCTGCACAACAACAGTTTAATGGTTTATGGACCACGCCGTATCGGCAAAACCACACTCCAGCATCAACTCAAGCGTTGCCTGGAACAACTGCAGGATCCTGAGTTTGAATTCATTCCGGTCATGATCGACCTCCAGGGTACATCCGAGAAGCGTTTTTTTCAGACCCTGATGGAAGAAATCATCGAGGTTTGCAAGCCAAAATTGGATGGTCGGACCTCCTTTCGATTCAATGACAAAAAAACAGATTATTCGGGTCGAGATTTTTCCAGAGACCTCAAGAAATTGTTGGAGATTTTAGGGCGGCAAACGGAGAAGAAATTGAAACTCGTGCTCCTCATGGATGAAGTGGATGAAATGAACAAATACAGCGAACAGGTGAACCAGAGGCTTCGCAGTGTGTTCATGAAAACGTTTGCGGAAAGCCTGGTGGCCGTGATGTCCGGTGCTTATCTCAAGAAAACCTGGGAAAGTGAGGGCAGCCCCTGGTATAACTTCTTCGAAGAAATCGAGGTCCCGCCCTTTGAACGAGAAGACGCTGAGAACTTGATTCGCAAGCCCGTGGCCGGAATTTTCAGTTACGATGACGAAGCCATCGATAAAATCATCGAATACAGCGAATGCAAACCTTACATCATTCAGAAGTTCTGCGTGAATGTCATCAACCGAATCATCGAACAGAAGCGGCGCAGGGTAACCCTTGAGGACGTGGAAGCGGTGAAGCCACAGGTCTTGAGCTCGACGGAGGTTCGATTTTCTGCTTGACTTACATTTGCAAGATCGATATATTTTTTGGAGTATAAATTTTCTTAGGATAAATTGATATGGCAACTGTAACCGTATCGCCCAGATTTCAAGTTGTAATCCCAAAGCAAACTAGGGATAAGATGGAAATTAAAGTTGGTCAGCAGTTTCAGTTGATTCAATATGGCGATAGCATTGAGTTCATTCCTGTGAGAAAAATAAAAGAGATGAAGGGATTTCTAAAGGGTATCGACACCGGCGTTCAACGTGAAAGCAACAGGATATGAATTAAGTAGATTCTTCAGGTTGGCTTGAATTACTTTGCTGACCGGTACGAATTCTGTTTTTTTTTCGAATGCCATTGAAGATAATGCAAAGGTAATCGTCTTCACAACATAAACATTTATGAAGTCTTTAAAAAAGACTTGAAGGAAAGAGACGAGAATTCTGCATTACAAGTAATTGCGGTCATGCAGCAAGGAGCAATTAAGGATGTTGATTTTAACATTTCGATACTGACAGCAAAATTAAGTCAAGACTATAAATTGCTATGGCTGACAGTCTCATTTTGGCAACCACAAAACTTCGCAATGCCACTCTCTGGACTCAAGATTCGGATTTTAGAGATATCCCAGAGGTACAATATATAGAAAAAGAAGTAAGTTTTTAGACCAAGTAATTTACGACCTGCCTGCCCACATTATCCCTTGCCTTCTTAAGCCATTTTAATTACATTAGAAATCAAAGAATTTTGCGAAGGAGTGTGTCCGTGTGAAAAATCCCTTCATCGCCGGTAATTGGGTTCGAGGCGAGAACTTTTTCGGTCGCAAGCATCTCCTCAATGAGATCCTGGAAGGACGGCGAAATAACGTCTGGATAACAGGCACACGCCGCTTTGGCAAAACGTCCTTCCTGAAGCAACTCGAGCTTCTGACGAACAGCGGCGATCATGCTGACAAATATGTCTCGATTTTCTGGGACATGCAAGGCAGCCAGGACGTTGACGGGTTGAAGGAATCTCTGCTGGAGAGCATCGAGGATGCCGAAGAACGTTTCGAAGACATCGGGGTGGACCTCGAGGAACTGGAGGAGAAGAATCTGTTTGAGATTTTGCGAGCCTTAAAACGCAAGACCAAAGACGCGGGATTCAATCTGATGCTCCTTTGCGATGAAGCGGAAGAACTCATCAATATTGAAAAAAACAATCCCGAAGCCCTGCCAAAACTTCGGCGATTCTTCCAGCGCGGTGATAATGTCTACACCATTCTTACTGCAACGAAGAGGCTCAGTGTACTGGAAAACACCTCCATTCCCGACACCTCTCCTTTTTTGTACGGCTTCGTGCCGCCGGTTTATTTGTCTCGCTTGGAGGACGACGAGGCGATCAGGCTCATCAAACAATGGGAGTTTCGGGAATCTGACATCGAAGAAATTCTCGAAAAGACCAACAATCATCCCTATTTGATTCAACTCATCTGTCGACGTTTGGTCGAAACCGGTGACCTGAGTCAGGTCATCGAGGAAGTGAGTCATGATGACATGATCAGTCACTTCTTCTCGGTGGATTTTCAATATTTAGCCCCGGAAGAAAGAGAAATCCTGCTGCATTTAATGCAGAATCAGGGCTTGTCTCTGGAGGAACTGCAGCCGCTTATTGGTGTACCGCAAGACCGATTAATCAAGCTGCTGTATGAATTGGCTCAATCTGGCGCCATCAAGCAGGACAATCGGCATTACCGCATTGCAAATTATTTTTTTGAGAAATGGCTGCAGCGGGAAAAGCAGAAGCTTTACAGCGATTCCGACATCAAGCGTTCCGAACCCACTCAGGAGGTCATCTCGCCGCGTCCAAAAGACGTGCGGCTGCCAGAGGTGGGTCAGCGGCTGGCCCAACATGAGATTCTGGAAAAGCTCAGTTCAGGTGGCATGGGAGTGGTGTTTAAGGGCAAAGACCTCAAACTCAATCGACTCGTGGCGCTCAAAGTGTTGTTGCCGGGATTGATATCCGACTCCACATTTCAGGAGAGGTTTGTTGTGGAAGCGCAGGCAGCTTCCTCGCTGAACCATCCAAACATCGCGACTATTTACCAGGTGGGTGAAGAGAAAGGTATCCACTTCATTTCCATGGAGTATGTGGAGGGTCACACGCTGAGAGCCTGGGATAAAGTGCAAACGAGAACGCTTTCCGACAAGTTGCAGGTTATGCAGGAAGCTGCAAAGGGGTTAGCCTATGCCCACAAAAAAGGCATCGTGCATCGCGATATCAAGTCGGACAACATTATGGTCTCCAATGAAGGAGTCGTGAAAGTCATGGACTTCGGTTTGGCGAAGATGCAGCGAAAGGCCGACAAAAGCCTGACCAAAACCGGCACCACTATGGGAACGCTCTCCTACATGTCCCCGGAGCAAGCGAGTGGTTTACCCATTGACCACCGTTCGGATATCTTTTCGTTCGGAATCGTCCTTTACGAGCTGTTTGGGGGCAGAATGCCCTTTGGTGGCGATTTCGAGCTGACAGTTCTCTACGCCATTATGAATGAAGAACCCCAACCACTACGGCAAGTGAATGCCGAATTGCCGAAGAAGCTTGAAGACGTCGTGCACAAAGCCCTGGAAAAGGATCGGGATAACCGGTATCAGTCCATGGATTCGCTGCTTGGGGATTTGCAGGAAATAGGTTAGTTCGAGATAGCGACACACTCTCCTAGGGCTCAAGAGTCCCCCCGGACGTTGTTTTGCTTACGCAGGCGTGTACAGTGCGGCCACAGCGCCAGCAGGGTCTTGAATCACGCAATAGCGCCCGTATCCGGCCATGCCTTTGGGTTCGACCAGCACCTTGCCGCCCAGTTCGACACATCGTTTGGCGCTTTCGTCGACATCTTCCACGGTGATGTACACAAGCCATTGTGGCGGCAGGTCGGCATTTGACCCGCGTGCATGACAGATGCCCACCATCGGTTTGCCGCTTTGCGGTGCATTCATGTTGTAGTCGTTGTAGCCACCCATATCAACGGGTTCACTTTTCCATCCTACCACTTTGCTGTAAAAAACATTGACGTCCTCAGCATTTTCAATGGTCAAGTCCGTCCAGCTTATGGTTCCGACTTCCGGTTTTTCGGATTGGCTCATGTCCACCCTCCTTTCAAGTTTGCGATCTACAAGTCATAAAGCGTGTCGTCGACCTTCGGTTTCGGTTTGGGTTTTGCCACGCTCCGTTTCTGTTCATCGAAGAGGAACGGTTCTTCCTCCTCCAGCAAATCGCCCATCTCCTCTTCAATTTTTTCCGGATCTTCTCCGCGTTCCATGCGGCTCAGAGCTTCTTCCATGCCGGGACCCATTTTAAGTCCGGTGGCATCTGAAAGTTTGCGCATGAGGTTGGCGGCCTGGCGCGGATCGTCTTCGTCGATCTTGTCCGCATCCCGGGCGAGCATGGCCATGGCTTGCTCCATTTTGGACTCATCCATAGGAGGCATATCGGCGTCTTCACCGCCCTCCTCGTTCCGTTTGGAAATGGAAGCAAATATCGAAACGTTGCGTTTTAATTTAACATCTTTGCAATTGGGGCAATTGGGGATTTTTTCGGTATTCACCGTCCGGGAAAAGAACTTGTAGACAGTATGGCAATCTTTGCAGTAGAACTCATAAATTGGCATGGCCAGTCCTCCGTGAATAGATTAGTTTTCCAATTTCATGGTCCGATTCGGTTTAGTACTTGCAAAAACCAATGTTTGCCGTTTAGAATGGTGCAACGCTCACTAAAATGCCAGACCGTTTACGGTCACCCGAAAAGAGAATGATTCCGAATCGGTGGAAGCTTCGTCCACCCGAGAGTACAAAATATTTGTCTCTACCGTAAAATGTTTTGCAAACTCGAAGCCGATTCCACCGAAGAGTCCGAATCCTTCATCACTGGTTTCAATAGTCGTTAATCCGACTCCCCCGGTGAGAAACACACCCGTGCCCGTTTTCCCCAAATATTTGGTCACCCCAGCGGCATTCAGGGTGATTTCCTCATCTGCCAAATGCGCACCTTTTGAAATGAAATAAACTTCCAGCGAATTGGATGGCGCTCCGCCAATCTTGAACTCGGTGAGAAACACGGCAGCGTTTTCCGTGTCTGACCTCGATTGGAAAATCATCTCATGTGAAAGAAAGCCAGCTCCCACGCCCCCGCCAAGGATAAAGCCCTTCCTTGCGCCATCGAAGGCAAAGCCTTCCTCAAAGCTTCCCACAAGTAGCAAAGCGCAGAACACAATCGGTAAAGTCTCAAGAGAGCTTTTTCTCAAACTCATTCTGCTTTCTCCCTTAGAAAGTGTGTGGATAAAAAGCTCGCGGACGGCAGGAATGTGCAAAATCTTTCTCAAATTTTCAAGATAAATTGTGAAGTTGTGAAACTGTTTTTTTCGCTAGTAAACGGAAACTTGACCTAAGGTTCCAATCACACTTTTCGGAATAGAATTTTGCCGTAGATGTATTTGAACNNTCCTGCAAACATCATTCAAATTTTCCCCGTGCCGAAGTGTGACGCTTCAAAAATATCGTGCAACAAAAGAAATGAGGGGAGTAGAGGTATGAAACGAATCCTGATCGTAACTGCATTTGTGTTTACTTTCACTCATATGGGTTTTGGGCAGACATTTACGGATGCGTCGTTCATGTTGAATCCTACCGAGGATCATACGATCCTCGCAGGAGCCAGTGCCGTCGATTTTAATAATGATGGACTGGTGGACCTTTATAATCCGGGTAAGCTTTATTTGAATACGGGTACGGAATTTCAGGATGTTTTGTTGTCCACAAATATCGTCGAGGGGGGCGGAATTTTCGGGGCAATTTTCGGCGATTACGATAACGACGGTTACCTGGATGTTCTGTTCGAAGATCTTCCGTCACCCAGCCGACTATATCGAAACAACCGGGACAAGACCTTCACTCAGACTAACAATGAGGCAAATCTATTCGTTCGTCGACTGGCACAAGGGTCAGCCTGGGCAGATTTCAACCGGGATGGCAGACTGGACTTGTTCGTAAATAACGATCGCGGAGAGAACCAGCTTTTCAAAAATGTTGGTAATGGTGGTTTCCAGGACATTAGCAAGTCTGCCGGTGTAGAGATTCAAGGCAATTCCTATGGCATGGCGTGGGGTGATTACAACAACGATGGCTTGCCGGACATCTTTGTCGCTCCGTGCAGTTTCGTGGCGAGCCAATCCGTCAAACACCTTTTCCGAAATGACGGCGATGAGACGTTCACAGACGTCAGCGTGCAAGCAGGGGTCAGCGATTCGCTCGCGAGTTGGGGCACGGTCTGGTTGGATTACGATAACGACGGCGACCTTGACATCTACATCGCTAACACCGAAAATCAATCTCGGCGGGGATACAATCGACTTTATCGGAATGAAGGAGACGGGACTTTCTCAAATGTCTCGGCAGAGGCTGGCGTTCGGGGCGAGCCGGACGAGAACAGCTATGGGATCTCGACCGCGGATTTTGACAGTGATGGCTGGCTTGATATCTACGTGGCCAATCAAAACAAGCCGCATCGGCTGTATCGAAACAATGGCGATGGCAGCTTCACCGATGTTTCCGTCAGCGCAGGTGTGACGGGTCCCTTCCATTACGCGGTTGCCGTGGCAGACGTCAACAACGATGGTTGGGTCGATATCTACACAGCCGGTGAACCCGGAAACCAACTCTGGGTCAATGACGGCGGCAACAATCACTGGCTTCAGGTGGAGACCCGTGGTGTGAATTCGAACCATTATGGAGTCAGCGCTCGGGTGGAATTGTATGCCAGCGATTTGAGACAAATTCGGGAAGTCAAGGCTGGCGATGGATTTTGCTCCCAGAATCTGAATCTCGCGGCGCATTTCGGACTGGACAATGAAACAAATGTGGATTCACTCATCGTCCGCTGGCCATCCGGGGTAGTTGATAGATTGGAGAACTTAGATGTGGATCGGAAACTCACCGTCGTGGAGGGAATAGGCATCAATCAAAGGCCGAATACGTTTCGTTTGCTTCAACCCCAGGATGGGTTTCAGGTTGGCACAGGAAGTGGCAGCGTGCGATTTTCGTGGCAGGCGGCCGCTGATCCTGAAATGCAGACGTTGACGTACCGGCTGATTTTGAATGGGCCGGAAGGAAGCATGTCATTTCCCGATATCACGGACACTTTTTTTGAACTTGAGGCAGAAGTTCTGCAGCAAAACCAATTTTGTATGTGGACGGTGGATGTGAGCGATGGGCACTCGATAACCGCCAGTACGGATGTTCTCGTGTTCGGAGACGCTCGATGCCAGCCTCTCGAAATTTTCGCACAGTTGCCTGAAACCGATCTCAGCAGCGATGATCCTCGATCCAGTGGCGCCAATTGGGTCGATTTTGACGGAAATGGCACTTTGGATATCTTTGTTGCGGATGGAGGGGAACACAATGACCTTCACTCAAATAACGGAGATGGCACCTTTACGAAGATCGATGCCGGAGACCTCACCGGCGATTTTGGTGGGAAAATAGGTGCCACCTGGGGAGACATCGATAACGATGGTGACCTGGATGTGTTTGCAGCAGATTTTTCCGGCGAAAACTCATTATACAGAAATGAGGGGGGCGTTTTCGTCGAAATTTTTGCTCCAACGAATGAGCTACCAGAAGACCGGTTTGGGTGGCTGAGCAGCAGTTGGATCGATGTTGAAAATGACGGAGACCTCGACTTGTATGCGGCCAGTTTTTTGCCAGAAAGTGGTGGCAACGCGTTTTATAAGAATGACGTCAGCGGCAATTTTTCGAGAGTTACGGAAGGCGAAATTGCAACCGATTTACTCAGTACATTTTCGGTGGCGTGGGCGGATTATGATAACGATGGTGACAGCGACTTGTTCTTGGGCAATGAGGGTGACAACAGTTTGTATGTGAACCACGGCGATGGCACGTTCGTCAAAATCACCACGGGTGAAATCGTGAATGATGGCGGCGGGTCTCAAAGCGCCAGTTGGGGAGATTACGATAACGATGGCGACCAGGATCTTTTCGTTGCAAACAACCAGGGGGAGCCAAATTTCTTGTATTCAAATAATGGCGATGGCACCTTCAGCAAAGTCTTACAAGGCGCAATCGTGACGGAAAGAAATACCTCCGGTAATAGCAGTTGGGCTGACTTCGATAATGATGGGGACCTCGATCTCCTCATCGGAAACGCCGGATTCATTGAACTTTTTTCAAACGAGGGTAACGGCACCTTCGAGCAGGTGGATGTAGGAATTTTTCGTGTGAACAGCGCCCGCAGCAGTATCTGGGGCGACTACGACCGTGACGGCGATCTGGATTTGTTTGTCATTGGCGATAGAAGACAGAATTTTCTCTATACCAACATGGGAAACGAAAACCATTGGTTGAACATCCAATGTTTGGGGATCGTGTCCAATTCCTCAGCCATTGGCACAAAAGTGCGTGTGAAGGCAGTGATTGACGGTCGTCCGACCTGGCAGATGCGGGAGATTTCATCGCAGACAGGATACCTCAGTCAGAACAGCCTGCATGCCGCCTTTGGCTTGGGGGATGTCGCCCTAATCGATTCGGTTATGATCCAATGGCCTTCCGGGCAAGTGGACATCACCACCGGAGTGGCCGTAAACCGATTTTACACCGCCATCGAGGGCCAGGGCGTGACCTCAGTCGAATCCGCCGAACCGGTACCCACCAATTTCTCCTTAAAGCAAAATTATCCGAATCCCTTCAATCCTACCACCACGATCTCGTACACCTTGCCAAGTAAGACCGATGTGAAACTGCGAATCTTCAATCTCCTGGGACAGGAAATCCGCCTGCTCATTGATGAAGAACAGGGCACCGGAAGTCACAAGGTCCAATGGGACGGCCGGGACGAGCTCGGGCGCACCGTCGCCACCGGCGTGTATGTCTACCGATTGGAATCCGAGGAGTTTGTTCGCAGTCGTAAGATGATTTTGCTGAGGTGAGTGCGCCCACATCACTCATACCGCAGCGCCTGCACCGGATTGGCCAGGGCC
>JAABYK010000512.1:0-1433 GCA_011775825.1 Candidatus Zhuqueibacterota bacterium
GCAGAGGAAAAAAGCGCCATGCGCGCCCAACGAACGTAGAGGGCCGGAAACCCAAATCGACGGAAGCGAAGGGGTGGCAAGTTCCACTCGACCATCAGTTTGCCGAAATTTCTGCCGCCAATGGTTTCGTTCAGCGCGTTGCGCTCAAGCCCGGGAAAGCTGTAGAACTCACGGTAGCGTTTTTCGGTCAAATGATCGACCCAGTTGTTTCCGAAACCCGCAAAGAAGAAATTGGCAAATGAGTTGTCCTGGTCACCAAACGAGTGGCCTGCCGAGCCTCGGAGCCAAATGGACGAGTGATTGATCGGCAGGGGGATGCCATAATCCCATGTTCCAAACACGCGTGGAAAATTTTCCGAATTGACAAAATTGTTCCTCGCAGCCAGTTGCCATTTCAACCCTTTCTCTTCGTCCACCGCACCCAGGGAGTGGCGCACAAATTTGTAATTCAGACTCACTCCACCGGTCAGCAACTCATCAAAGGTCGCAGCCACATTCTGAAAATCAGGCAGTCTCTCCAAATCGCCATAGCCTGTGGCATCAAATCGAAAATCCAGGGTTTTGGGCTCATCAAAAAACAGCGACTTTCGATACTCCAGACCAACGGAATAGCCTTTTCGGCTCGTTTTGGTGGGACCGAACAAATCGTAAAAATCGGAGTCATTATATTTGGCCGTGAGTTTCCATTGCCAATGATGGAAATTAAATCCAACGTGCACTCTTTCATCGGATGGCAGATCTCTGTCCGGGGAATACGAAGCGGTGAGATCAAATCCGCTCAATCCCAGCTGATCCTGAAAATTAAATCGCATGCCCACAGTTGCAAAGTCTTTGTACCCCTCCACAACCGGATAGGCAGAGGTGAGTTTGATATTTTTCAGGGTACTGTATCTCCCGGAAACCGTGTCCAGCTCCACGGAAGCGGGAGAACCCAATGTCCAGGACCGAACCAACTCATATTTCTTGGCAATTTCATTCCCCAGAAATTTGATCGCGCTGACGTGTTCGGGAGGATCGACAGGAATCATGACAGGCACAAATCCTTTGCCGGTGTATCGAAACACAAGCAGCGAATCGCTTGAAACATAAACCGGTCGGAAGAAGCCGGTTTCACAGTTGCTCATGATCTCCATCTCCCCGTTTGAGACATCGTAGCGATAGATATTGGAGACACCGGAGTAGTAAGATGAACCGCAAAGATACTTTCCATCTGGTGTGAACACAAAATTAGCCGGCAAGCTGTTCTCGAAATCGAAGATTACTGCGTAATCTTTTTCACCGTTTAGAAGGCTGTCTGTGTTCATTTTGATGAGCTTCTGTCTGCCACTGATCTCGACTAAGGCCGCCGTAACTATGGAACCATCGGGAGACACATCGATGTCGAAGATATCCTGCCCGTACGGAAACGAGTACATTTGATTCCATTCTTTATA
>JAABYK010000512.1:1529-3747 GCA_011775825.1 Candidatus Zhuqueibacterota bacterium
CAAATTTTCTCAAGATTGCCCGTATCGATATCGATGGCGGCAATATGTGCCAACTGACCGGGATATCGAATGGCGGTGTAGAGCTTGCGCTTCGATGGATCATAAAAAGCACGAGATACCGAACCCAGAGCCTTTTTCGAGACGGCTCGATACGGAGTCGTGGGATTTTTACGGATAGAATCGAGGTTGGCTTGCTGCCATTGCTTTTCCCATTCGATCCATTTGGACCATTCATCGTCCAGGGACGTCCCACAGATTTTCTTAAACTGAGAGGCATAATAGGCTTTGCTGTCCTCGTCTCGGGTAATCCATGCGATGAGCTTGTCCGGGCCGTAGTGATATGCTATGTAGCTCATGAACCGAGTGCCATATAAATAGGCATTGACCCCCACCTGAAAATCGATGGCCGTTCCCTCTGCCTCGAGTCCCACCATGTCGTAAATGTAGCGGCCGTCGCGCACCATTGATCTGAAAACCATTTCATCGTAGGCGCCCATAGCTCGACCCAAACCGCCAGCCATCCAGGTCTCCAGAAACACGGCACTGCCTTCGAGATACCATCTCGGCGTATATCGTCTCGGGTTGGTGAGATAGCTGTAAAGCATGCTGATCGGTTGGTCTGCCTGTGGCGCCACCTTGCCAAAGAAAACGGAGCGGAAAAATTCATCCCGCCCGGCGGCTTGATCCATGGTTACGATGTGCACCAGTTCGTGATTCATCATCCAGTTCATGCGTTCATTGGCTGGCATCGTTTCATAGGTGTAGCTAAAGGGTGCGATTCCAATATATAAAATATTGTGCGGCACGGTTTCCGCGCCTCCGTGTCCATAGTCCCGAAAATCTTGCAACATCACGGTCACGTCTTCATTTGGGCTGTAATCAAAGAGATTTTGGTGGAAGCTAAAGGCGTTTTCAAAACACCGAGCTGTGTGCGGGACCATGAATTCATGCGCTTTACTGTAGTAGATGAGCTTGAGGTTTTCCGTTTCTAAACGTTGAAGCTGAGACGATACGGTTTTCGGCAGGAATTGCACGATCGCCAACAAAACGACGACAAAAACTCTTCGTCCTACCTCCATTTGCAGCTCCTGTCTTTTGAAACTGTATTTTATTTCTCGAGAAGGGGCGGGTAAAAGTCGGATGATGTCCCGCTGATCCGGATGATAAGGGAATGTAACCCTATCTAAATTAGAATTCAATTAATAAACGTGACAGATAAAACAAAAAGGGAGACACCATATTTCAATTCCATAGTATCTCCCTATTGCCAGCTTCTCAAACTAAATCAAACTATGTTGTCTTAATCAGCTCCTGACTATTGGGCTGCTGTGAGCATGGCTTTCTGAAATTCAGAACTCGTGAGCGCGGCACGAAGCTCGGGACTCGTCAATGCTGCACGCAGCTCAGGGCTTGTCAAAGCAGCGCGCATCTCGGGACTGGTCAATGCCGCCCGAAGCTCAGGACTGGTCAGCGCCGCTCGTATAGCCGGGCTGTCAAGCGCGGCCCGCAATTCCGGACTGGCCATCATCGCGCGCATTTCCGGACTGGTCAACGCCGCCCGAATCTCCGGACTGGTCAAAGCCGCACGCAGTTCAGGACTGGTCAGCGCAGCACGTATCTCAGGACTGGTGATAGCCGAGTGAAGTTCGGGGCTGTTCAAAGCTCCCCAAATTTCAGGACTGGTCAACGCTGCCCGCAGTTCCGGACTCGCAAGCGCTGCGCGCAATTCAGGACTTTGCAAGGCCGCTTGCAGTTCCGGACTCGTCAGAGCAGCTCTTAGTTCAGGTTGTAAAAGAACGGCTTGCATTTCCGGACTTGCCAGTGCCGAACGCAGTTCCGGACTCGTAATGGCGGCCCGAAGCTCAGGGCTTTCTAATTGGGCCTGCAATTCCGGACTTTCAAAGGCAGCTCGCAATTCCGGACTGGTCAATGCTGCGCGCAATTCCGGGCTGCTCAAAGCGGCCCGCAGTTCAGGGCTGGTCAGTGCGGCACGTATCTCAGGACTGGTCAACGCGGCCCGAAGCTCGGGACTGGCTAAAGCTGCCCGAATTTCAGGACTGACCAGCGCAGCTCGCAACTCCGGACTCGTCAATGCCGCACGCAGTTCCGGGCTGGTCAGGGCGCCACGCATCTCAGGGCTCGTCAACGCGGCCCGAAGTTCGGGACTGGTTAAAGCCGCACGCAGTTCCGGACTCGCCAAAACCGCCTGCAGTTCCGG
>JAABYK010000507.1:0-271 GCA_011775825.1 Candidatus Zhuqueibacterota bacterium
GTGTTTAAGATCGGTTCCACAAATCGCCAGCATTCCTCCACCGCATCGGAACGGGAGAAGAGCGTCGCATCGCCCAACATGCTGTCCAAAAGCAGTCGTTCGTAAGCTTCCGGGACATAGACGTTGGCCAAATCCGCATAATGGAAATCCATGTCCACATTCTTGATGGTAAATCCGCTGCCGGGTAGCTTCATGTTAAATTTCATCACGATGCCTTCATCGGGTTGGATACGAATCACCATCTTGTTGCACTCATAGCATTGTTCGCTGG
>JAABYK010000507.1:359-804 GCA_011775825.1 Candidatus Zhuqueibacterota bacterium
GCCCCAACGCCAATTATCAATAAAAAACTTAACCGCCACAAAGGTTTCGGTCTTGGACTGCGGATCAACACCTTCCGCATCACGATAGCCGGGCACTTTTTCACCGCGAATCTTTGATGACACGTACTGACCGCGCACCACATATTTCTCTATCTCTTTCGGTGAAATTTTGCGCAGCGATTCAAAAACCTTCAGTGTCTCGTTGCGAACCGAATGGGCGCTAAAAGATGACGGGGGCTCCATAGCGATCATCCCTACCACATGGAGCAGGTGATTCTGGAACATGTCCCGTAAGGCACCGGCGCCCTCATAGTAGCCGCCGCGGCTGCCTACACCGATATCCTCCGCAGAGGTTACTTCAACATGATCGATGTAATTGCGATTCCAAAGCGGTTCGTAAATCCCGTTAGCAAAGCGCAGCACCAACAGGTTCTGCACCGTCTCC
>JAABYK010000507.1:914-1124 GCA_011775825.1 Candidatus Zhuqueibacterota bacterium
TTTTCTACAATTAGTCGTCTCCATTTATTATCTTCGCCCTGGCTATTCAATCCACAATGAGCCAGCCCGGAGGTGATTGACTCGAACAGACTGGGGGGGGTAGACATGTAGAACAGGTAATTTCCCCCGGTGTTCTGTTCCTGATTAACGCTTTCCAACTTCGTTTTTATTTTCGGATAATCTTCGGCACTTTTGGTATCAATGGGTAGG
>JAABYK010000202.1:0-13517 GCA_011775825.1 Candidatus Zhuqueibacterota bacterium
ACGAATGATTCTGACAAAAGTCAGAGACAATCTCTGAGATATTGGTCATTAAGTTTTCTAAAGTTACATGTTATTTTGAAGCAACGGGCTCTTTTCATCTTGGGAAGTTGCGGGTGGGAGTGTAAAGTCAGTCGCGGCTCTCCTTTTCTGTAAGAATTTGGTCATTTGAATGACAGATCGACTCAGCAAAAACAAAATATCAGCTAAGTTCGCAAGCGATAATCTAACGTGGCATCATCCTATTCCTGGTGGGAGTTCGTCTGCTCCATCAAACGCCGCACAACCTCTTTCACCACTTTCTTCACCATTTCGGGGTGAGCATGCGCTCCCAGGATGCGCTGAGTTTCCTGGGTGATTTGGCGGATTTTTTCTTCAGTTATTTCCATATTTTGAGAAAAAATATGAATTAATAGCAATCTATGCAAGAAATATTTGACAGCTTAGAAGCATTTGGTTATATTTCAAAAATTAAATTTTCTTATCAAACGCGCATTTTGGAATTTACGAATTCTTTATTTGCAAGAAAAATTATGGAGCGGAGAACAAACTTAACTCCCGTGCAACTCAGTCTATTCTCACTAATCATCCTGCTTGTGGCCCAGACTGCAAATTCAAAACCAGACACAAAGTTGGAGTTGTCCCTGCAGGAAGCCGGGAAAACCAATTATGAACATGCCATCCAACTATTGAAAGAGCATCTTCAGAAAGATTCAACCGTGACAGAATTGTACGTCCGTCTGGCCGATTATTATCGATATAGTGAAAAATTGACAGATGGCAGGACCTACTTTCAGGACGCCATTGAAACAACCCCGGACAATCCCAATCTTTATGTCGGCTACGCTCAGTTGTCGAAACATGCGAATGATTGGAAAGCCGTATTTAACCATGCTAAACTTGCCCTCGAAAAAGAGTCAACTTCTGCCCTCGCAGTAGACGCACTCATTCAATCCGCACTGGAGACGAGGAGGACACGTACCTTACCTCGACTTCTGAGAAAATTGCGGCGAGAAAAAGAGCAAAAGCATTTGTACGAACTCGGCTACGCATTTTGGCGATTTCGGATTGACAATTACAAAAAAACCAAAAAAACCTTGGTCCAATATCTGAAAGATCGCGAAGATGCTCACGCTCATGCTCTTTTGGGACGAGTCCATTACAAACTTAACGATTTTCAAGCCTCCGTTTCGCATTATCTCAGAGCTCACGACCTCGCTCACTCAAACATGCTTGAGTTTGATATCAGGAATCTGACGGGCCTGTCCGAAACCTATTTTCAAATGGGCAAATTGGACTCGGCCGAACATTACTATTCGCACGCAATTGAGAAAGCTCAACAGTATGGCGCTCTGTTTGAAGCGTTGGAAATTGAATTGTCTCGCTATCGGATGTATAGGAAGACGGAACAGCATCCAAAACTGGTCGATGCTTGTTCCAGAGGCATTGCGATCGCCATCCAGATCAATGACTCAACGGCTTTGCCAACCTTTTATCTTGGATCAGCTGATGCCCACTATGAAATGGGCGATTACCAAAAGGCTATGAACAATTATGCGGCTGCAGCAAAGCAAGCCGAACTTTTGCACAACACGAGAGTGCAGACAGACGCCTTGCTCAGAATCGGTGAGATTCACGCGTACTTGCAGAATTGGGCAGAAGCACTGAGCCATCTTACTCAGGGTTTGCAGATCGCAACCGATGCAAGGCATTACAATTTGCAATATTGGGGCTTGCTTAAAATGGGAGAGGTCCAACAGGCCCTGGGGAGCATAGAGGAGGCCGGTGAAGCGTATAAGAGAGTGTTAAGATACTCACAGCGAATTCAAAAACATCAACTCACGGGAACATGTTTTTTCAAGTTAGCAAATCTTTACTTGAACCCCGCAGCCAATTTGAGTAACGCGGACTACTATTTGACTTTAGCTAACCAGCTAGCGAAACAAACATTTCGGTTGAGATATGCGGCCAACATCCGATGGATGCGCGGAAAACTCGCCTTGATTCGAAACGACATTGAAACAGCCGAAACCTACTTCCTGAAAGCAATTCAATTGGGACAGGAAACGGGGTCGTATGTCTCGATTCTGGCTGGAAATGCCGGGCTGATACGTACTTATTTGGAGGCCGGTTTTCCAGATTTGGCTGCCGCCAGGGCAGACTCTACGCTCAATTTCTTCAAAGAGTTTGCCAGTCTCTGCCTGGATGAAAACAGCATGGAATTCTTCGAACCCAAATACGAGCTTTTTCTTCCGGCTGTCGATGCTTATGCAAAGATTGGCGATTTGGCGAAGATTTATGAGGTTTGTGAGCTTTACAAGACGGTGCAATCCATCAAGGAGTTATCCAAAATAAGATATCGAATTCGGACTTCGCCAGGCGACCGAGTCCGAAGAAAAATTGACAAAATAGACGCCCAAATAAGACAAAAATGGACCACGCTTTGGGAACTCTGGCGTGAGGATAAAAGAGACAACCTAAAGATGGTCACCAGAATTCGGGAGGAGATAAACCAGCTCGTGAAAGACCGGAGGATTTTGCGAACCAGGCTTGCGAATTCGCATCCCGAATATTACCAACTGTTTTATCCTTCTGACGGTTCGCTGTATGATTTACGCGCCTGGCTCAAAGAAATAGACGGTTCGTACGTTCATTACCTCGTTGGCAAGCAGGCAACCAATATTTTGGTGGTAAGAGCAGATTCCATCTATTTCAAACGTGTCAATTCTGGCAGCAGGTATTTTGTCCGACTCCTCGAGAGTCTGGCAGGTGCAAAGACGACTGCTTGCATTGCAAAAGAGCAGAATTTTCGAGTAGATTTGGCAGGAAAGTTTTATGACTCGATTTTCAACCCTGTCCGAGGTTGGATTCCACCACAAAGCAAATTGATAGTTTCGCCTGACGACGTATTGCGTTGCTTGCCTTTTGAAGCACTGGTTACCAACACACAAGATTTGGAAAGCATTCATGACTATGAGCATGCCAAATTCCTGATTGAAGACTACCATATTTCTTATGCCAGCAGTGAGCAATTTCTCAGGTTTCATCAAAACCAAAAAGGAAGAACGAAGAAGAATTTCATTGCCTTTGCAAACTCCGTTCAACCTGATGAGGCAAAGCTTTCGCCGGGCAATGGGGCCAATGGCAATGGTTATACGAAATTACCAAACTCCATTACTCTGGAAGATGAAATTGACCAAATCATGGAAGCCGTTGGAGACACAAGAGTCACGCGTTATGTGAACGAACGTTCTACCACGGACAGATTCATGAACGAAAGTTTCAAGTACAAGATCGTTCATTTATCTTTGCCAGCCGTTTTGCAAAAGGGTTCAGAGCTTTACACGAAGTTTGTTTTTCACAACTCACCTAGACAGAATGAGTTCGTAGAAATGTATGAGCTATTTAATTTAAAACTTCAGTCGGAGCTATTGGTATTGAATGCAAACAACCATAGATGGGGCTCTCCCGGGACATTTGAGAGCCTCGAGACTCTGAGCGCTGCTCTCAATTATTCCGGAGGGACGAGTCTCATCAGCAACTTGTGGACCATTCCCAGACAGCAAGCAACCAAGTTCATGGAGAGCTTTTATTCAAACTTAAGGGCAGGTATGGACAAAGCTGATGCGATTCGGAACGCTAAAATCACGTTTCTCAAAAATTCCGATCGCAATCCCTACTACTGGGCATCCTTTATATTATTGGGGAACGCGGCGCCGGTGGAATTTTATTCAATCAATTTGGAGCTTATCATTGTCTTTACGTTGGTGGTGGTGTTCACTTTGGCAGGATTGGTGCTGTGGCAATATCTGCGAATCAAAAAAGAACGTGCAACCTAATTCGGTCGAAGTTCTTGCTCATATTTTTCTTTAAATGATTTTATGCTCCTAAAAATCCCTTCGGCCATCTTTTGTTGAAACGATGACCTTTTCAGAAGCCTTTCCTCGCGTCTATTTGAAATGAATGCGGTTTCGATCAAAACATTCGGCATAGAAGCGCCAACCAAAACGTAAAAACCTGCCTGCTTGACTCCTCGATTCCGCAATTCTGTGGACCTGCTTAAGGATTGTTGAATCATGGCAGCGAAGTCTTGACTTTCTTTGTTGTAGGCGTTTTGGGCCATAGCGGCGAGGATGATGTTTTCGTCGGTGTATCCGGCATAATTTTTATCGCCATCCTCATATTTGACCACGGCGTTTTCGCGTTGTGCAATCTCCAGGGCCTCATCAGATTTTGCCAAACCCAGGAAATAGGTAGTTGTGCCTCTTACATTGTGATTGGGATTCCAATTGGCATGGAGACTGATAAAGAGTTTGCCCTGCGTTTTGTTGGCAAATTTTGTCCGTTCCTTAAGAGAAATGAACTCGTCTCGTTCGCGGGTCATGTAGACCTTAATCTTCATTTCTCTTTCTAACAGTCTTTTCAGTCTTTTGGCAATACCGAGAACGACATCTTTTTCGAAAACACCGGAAGGCCCGATGGCTCCCGGATCTTTGCCGCCGTGTCCGGGGTCAATGACGATTTTGTCGATTTTCCATTTCTCTCGATCCGACTTAAGTTTCTCGATAATGTCGGAAGACAATTTTTCCTCAGGAACGGATAAGAGAATCTCGTCTTTTAACTGAGTAAGATTCAGTTCTCTGTTCGAAATGTCTTTGGAAACTTGAAAAGAGAGTTGAAGCATCCGTTCTTGTTGGACGGGCACAACTTTCTTGATGAGACCGGGAGTAATGTCAGTTTGGAACGTCCGTTCGTTGATTTTTCCGCCCAGGATATCCAAGTAAAGCCAACGCCGACTGTACCGCGTACTAATGTTTGATTTATCAAATTCTCTTAACGTGCTCACCCGAATCAGTGTCCCGTTTGCCTTTTCTTCCACCGTCACCCGCGTGATATTCATGCCTGGCCCATTTCTACTTTTGAGAGCCCTATCGAGGCCAGTGCTTGGACCATTTGAAGAAATGGTGCCCTGTACAACCTCTTTCAAAATAGGCAGAAAAAACTTGATAGGTAGTAGGATGTCTTCTCTGGCATATTTGGTTTCTATGGGCATCTGACGCACATTGTCGCCAACCAGGACAAACGGATTGTACGCCGAGACGGTTATTCTCTCTTCCCCCAAATACAGAACCGCTTTTCTAACTTTGTTGCTGTAATAGGTGTGAGCATCGAGCACTTCGGCAATATCGTGAAGACGGATGTAATAGAACCCGTCACTCACCAGGCGCGCTTTTGAATTGATTTTTCTTTCCCACTCGTGATCCTGAGTGTGAGCAGATTTGGGCAGGAAAACCAGTAACGTGAAAATGAAAACTAAATTGTCAATTCGTGGATTGAGGAGGCCCCTGAACGCATTAAATTTCATCATGAAATTCAGTGTTGCTAATTGTCTGTTTCCTTCTCTTGGCTATATTGTTGGCTCGCTTCTTGCAAAATTCGTTTTTCTTCATCATCTAATTTGTCGTAGCCAACTTCATTAATCTTATCTAGGATCTCATCCACCCGTTCGCGGAAACGCTGCATATCCTGCTGCTTTTTGAGATTTCGCACAACCCGTTTGGACTCCCTTTGACGACGGATCAATTCACCGAGGTAATCCAAACGCCAATCTAATTTCAGGTACACAAAACCAACTGCCATCCCCCCAAGATGGGCAAAATACGCAACACCAATATCGCTTCCAAATACACCGAGGAATAACTGAATCCCGGCAAAAATCATGACAAGGTATTTCGCTTTGATTTGAACCGGAAGGAAAAGAAAAAGCAAAAGCGTGATGATCCGATCCGGAAAAAGTACGGCAAATGCAACCATCACACCGAAAATTGCTCCGGATGCGCCGATAACAGGAATACCGGAGTCAAAGTTCACAAGCAGATGGAGTATACCCGCGCCGACACCACAGATTGTATAGTATTTTGTAAATTCTCGCGTCCCGAGGGTACGCTCTACTTCGCAGCCAAACATCCACAGGATAAACATGTTTATGAGAATATGCCAAATCCCGCCGTGAAGAAACATGTATGTGAAAAGCTGCCAAATGTGAAATTTGGTGAGCACCAGCGTGGGCTTCATGCCAAACCATTTGACCAACAACTGCTCGCCGGACGGACCCGTAATGATGTATTGTAGGAGAAAGACCGCACAATTGATGATCAGCAGATACTTAACCGCTTGGGTGAGGCCACCTCCAAACCCTATCCGATATGTTCGGTCATAATAGGCCATTGACTTTTGACTGCGTTAGATGGAACGTAATCCCTGATGATTTGCTTTCAAACAATTAAACCAGAATTAGATTTTACAAATTCCCTACTTAGTAATATGAGGCTATAAATACAGTTAAAACTTATACCTAAATAGTAGGTAAATGCGGAACAAAAACCATGAAAATGGTTTTTTCTGTGGTATCGTCAGGAAGGACTGAATTCTAAATTCCATAAAATTTTTTACGACCACAAGGTTTGTTTATTTTAGGAATTAATCGACTAAAAGTCAAGTAAAAAATCAGAAGCAATTGCAAGCAATGAAGCAATCGTCTCAAAAAAGCATTTGACTTTTCACCCTTTCAAAACTATATTTTGATTATGAATACTATGAATGCAGACGCAGACACAGTCACAGTACCGGACGTCAAAAAGAAAAAACGTAAGAAAAAGAAAGGCAAACCCGTCCACATTCCGCAATATCATGTGGTGCTTCTGGATGACAACGACCATACCTATGATTACGTGATCGAAATGCTGATGCAGATTTTCGGACATACGCGCGAAACTGCATTTCAAATGGCATGCGAAGTTGACTCCGCGGGACGTGTGATCGTGGACACCACGTCCAAAGAACGGGCGGAGTTAAAACGAGACCAGATTCACGCCTATGGACCCGACTGGCGAATTCCGCATTGCCAGGGCTCCATGTCCGCCACCATCGAACCCGCGAAATAGTCTATTCGATTTCAGCCCCCGATTCATTCAAAGAAGACCGAGAATTTCCTCGGCTGCCACCTCAGCTCCATTGACAGGAATGGGTTTCCACCGTTTGTCACTTTTCATGAGTTGTTCGAGATAAGGCTGCCAATTTCCTTTAAGAAATTCGCTTCTTGGAATAAATTCAGAAACGGCATACTCTTTTAACCCTGCGACAAGTTTTTCATATTCGGCAAAATCAGCGCGCGAGGTGTAAAGCAAAGGCGTTTTGTTGGCTAAAACTTCTGAGACCAGACCGTATCCCGGCTTGGAAATAACCAGATCGCAGGCGTTAAGCAATTCGGTAAAACGAATCATGTCCGGTGGAATATTCAAATTATTTTGATACGAATCAGACAGCCCCAATGTGATGAATAGAAATGCCTCGTTGGAAAAGGCACGGGTGAGTTGAACCTCAGCCAGATCGGAAGCGCGAAAAGCGACTAAGACTAAATTGGGACGACGCTCGCGATTGAGTTCCAACTTCTTCCAGACCTCCTGTTCACTGCTTTTGGCTTTTCTCGCAATGAGTGGAATATCTGTGACTTGGGGGAAAATCGAGAGGTCACCGCGAAACGGCAGTCGAAGAAGCCAGGTGGCTTTGCGATATGAACTTTGAATGCCCTGAACGACATCTGAATACTCGGGTATTTCATCAATGTAATGGCTAAAAATCCAATCCCAGGTAAAATTGGCGATGGCGACGGAAGGCACTCCGGCTTCGGCGGCAATGTCGAATGCAAATGGTGTGATATCGCCAAGAATCAAACGGGCGCCATAACTCTTGACAAACGCCGCCTCGGCTTGCACGATGCTTTTTCTTCTCCGCAAGAGAGCTGCCCACCGCTTCAATGTCTCTCGTTTGTCGATATGAAAACTGGTTTGTTGAACGGCCCCAATGTCAATGCTTATTGGATGAAAGGAATAGTTGCCGCGGACGTTCAATTCAAACAGCCATTTCGGCGCGTCCGTTTTGATATGACAATGCAGGTGAGGAGACTTCTTCGACAAAGCATTAATGATTTCAACAGCTCGTGTTGAGTGACCATATCCATGACCACTGATGTAGAACGCGATGTGATCCATCTACTATTGAAATAGCGGTGCTACGTGGTAGGCTTTGAGTGCATATTCCATAATCATTCGGTGGGTATTAAAATAAGTAGCATTGATGGCGATGGCATTTTTCATCATCCGTATCCACCCACTGCGATCTTTGTAGTACAACGGAATGAGCACAGTCTCTAGTTTTTGGTACAAGTCTTCAATATCTTGCCGTTCGTCGTAGTCTGCAAGATTGACCTTGTTTGGTTCTGGACCGATAGCCCAGCCTGTTACGGCTTCAAGGCAGCCTTCGATCCACCAGCCATCCAGCACGCTAAAATTTAGAACGCCGTTGTGGGCAGCCTTCATGCCGCTTGTGCCAGAGGCTTCTCTTGGACGTTGCGGATTGTTCAGCCAAACGTCAACGCCAGCAGTAATCATCGCGCCGAGATTCATGTCATAGTTTTCCAGGTAAGCGATGTCAACTTTACCCTTTAACTTGTTTAAACCATCAAATACATTCAAAATGACTTGTTTGCCTTCCTTGTCCTTGGGATGGGCCTTTCCGGCAAAAACAAATTGCACTTTGTCGCTGGCGATCTTAGTTAATCTTTCCAGATCGCTAAACAGCAAATCCGCTCTTTTGTAAGCTGCAGCCCGGCGCGCAAATGCAATGGTAAGTCGATCGAGCTTCATGCGGATGCCCGTTTCGTCTTCCACAAATCGGAGCAATTTCCCCTTCGCAACCATGTGGGCTTTCCAGAGGTCTTCATCCGGGATAAATACTGCACGAGCAAAATGCATCGGGTCGTTGTCCCAGCCGGGAATATATTGATTGTACAATCTTTGAAAACTCGGAGCAGTCCAGGTGGCAGAATGCACCCCGTTTGTAATAGCCTCAACTTTGTAGTAATTAAACATGTCGCGAGAGACCTCTGCGTGTTTCATGGAAACGCCATTTACAAAATTGCTCAGCTTCAAAGAAATCGTTGTCAGGTTTACGGGGTGTTCTCCTTCCAATATTTCGAGCAAATAGTCAATGTAAACGGGCTTCAGGACTTGTCTGACCAGATTAAAATCGAAAACATCGTGTCCGGCCGCAACCGGTGTGTGGGTGGTAAAAATGCATCCTTGTTTGATTTTGTCATATGAGCTGTAACCGCTTTCACGAATCAATTCCAACGCCAGTAAACTAGCATGTCCCTCATTTAGGTGATAATGTTTAATATCCCGGTAACCGAGGTCGCGAAGCACGCGAATACCACCAATTCCGAGAATGATTTCCTGACATAGGCGTGTATATTGATCCCCGCCATACAGATGTTTGTTCAGTTCCCGATCCTTTTGGGAATTTTCCGGGATATTGACATCGAGAAAATAAACCGGCACAACATATCCGAATTTCCCCACAACGTCATATTCCCAAATATGCACCCGAACTTTTCGGTCTTCTATGTTGATTTCTACATAGTTGGGGAGTTGCTGCAACTTGAGCTCAGGGTGCCAACGAACGTCGGTTTCTATCTGATGTCCCGATGGGTCCAACCCCTGATGGAAGTAGCCATATTGCTGCAACAAAGTCACACCCACAATCGGAATGCCAAGGTCGGCTGCGGAACGAAGCGTATCGCCAGCCAAAACACCCAGACCGCCGCTGTACGAAGGAATGTCATTTTCCAGAGCGATCTCCATGGTGAAATAGGCAATTTCGCGCTTGGACTTATCACGACTCAAGCGTTTAAATATCTCACTGACTTCTTGCATTGTCGGTTTTCCTTCGACTGATCAAAATAAAACAGCAAGTTTGCGTGAACGCATTCCTACATATATATTGACAAATAGAGATCTTGCTGCAAGAGACTAAGCAAAATCAACAGATGTAACATTGGTGAAATTCATAACTGGTCTGACTACTTTGCTATCGTTCTTGCCATGTCGTCCATTTGCGGAACATCCTGTTTCGATTTGATTTTGGGTTAGATTGCCCCCAGCAATTCAACAAGTAAACTCAGTCTGATGGACTAAACATTTGTGCCGTAATCTTTGTTACCATTTTTCGGCTCACAAAGCGCGTCGAATTGGCCAACAAATAATTCTTGGCCCCGGAAATAACCAACGGCTTTCCCTTGCGAAACGCATCCAATCCGACCTGGGCCACCTTCTCTGAGGATTCCAGGCCAATCAGCTTTTTGCGGTCGATTTCCGAACGTTGATGAAAATTCGATTCCGTTGGTCCCGGACACAGGCATGTGACTGTGATGCCCTGATCCTTATATTCTGCCCACAGTGCTTCAGAGAAATTCAAAACAAAGGATTTGGTTGCGCTGTAAACCGCAAAGTACGGAACAGGCTGAAACCCGGCTGTCGAGGCAACGTTTAGAAAGCCGCCGCTTCTTTTCTCAAGCATTTTCGGTAAGAAGAGATGGGTTAAGGATACCACGGCATTGACATTCAAATTGCACATCTCTTGATACGTTCCGTTCCCGAAAGAATCAAACCGTCCCCACTTGCCAAATCCAGCGTTATTGATGACCACGTCCACGTCCACGCCGGCCTTTTGAATATCGTGAAAGAGTTTGGCCGGAGTTTCAGGCAGACTCAAATCAGCCCCGAAAACATGAACGTGAACATCATAACGCGTCGAGAGTTGATGCGCAAGTTGGCTCAGCTTCTCTTCTGAGCGGGCCGTCAAAACCAGGTTGGTTTTTTCGGCAGCCAGCAGACGAGCGAAGTCTTCCCCGATTCCGGACGACGCCCCCGTGATTAATACCGTTTTATCCTCAAAGGATTTCATCAGACCAAAACCACCGTTTCAAAAATTCAAACGTCAATTATAGGTAAATAATCCCTTAATGTCAATACATTCTTGTGATCAGTATCTTGATTTTAGCGTTGTGAAGAAATCCTGCTTGCAATTTGATCACCAAAGCGTTTACTTTTTGTTTAAGAGTTTGGAGCAACCTTCAACTAAAGAAGACTGCGGGTGATGAGCGAAAATCTCAAAGTTTGGCAAATTTGGATCGACACCGGTGGCACGTTTACCGATTGTCTGGCCAAAGACCCGAACGGCGATCTCCATCGCGTTAAGGTCTTGAGCAACAGCTCCCTTCGTGGCACGATTGCCAAGAAGCTTGACTCCCACCATCTGCTTGTGCAGGAAATGTGGTCCGCTCCAACGGATTTCATCCGGGGATTTCGCTTTCAAATTCTTGAGCAGAGTCATTCGGACGTTCGGGTTGAGAGCTACGACGCCGACAGTCAAGCCTTGAAACTGGACAGACCACTTCGATTGAACATCGCTGCCAACACTCCGTTTGAAGTGCGCTCCGATGAGGAAGCACCCATTCTGGCTGCTCGTCTGGTGACCAATACTCTGCCAAACACTCCGTTGCCGAATATGCTCATGCGGCTTGCCACGACCCGTGGAACCAATGCTCTGCTTGAACGCAAGGGCGTGGCGGTTGCTCTGTTTATCACACGAGGATTCGGCGATCTCTTACGAATCGGCACCCAGCAACGACCGGATATTTTTGCGTTGCACATTCGCAAACCCGAACCGCTTTACGAGGCCGTACAGGACGTAGACGAACGGATGACCGCTGATGGGTCGGTTTTTAGGCCGCTTAAATTAGATGATTTGGATCACGACATCTCGATATTGTTTGAGAAGGGCATACGGGCCGCAGCAATTGCATTCCTCCACAGCTACCGCAATCCCCAACATGAAGCTGAGTTGGCTGCAAACCTGAAAACCCGGGGATTCGAACATGTTTCCTGCTCATCTGAGTTGGCGCCCTTCATCAAAATTGTTCAGCGCGCCGAGACGGCGGTTGCGGATGCCTATCTTGCCCCGGTGATCAAAACCTACTTAGGAAAGGTGCAAGACGCCATGTCCGGTGGGCGCCTGCATGTCATGACCAGCGCGGGTGGCCTGGTGGAAGCGAGTGAATTCCATGCGAAAGATAGTCTACTTAGTGGTCCGGCAGGTGGGGTGGTTGGCGCAGCTTTAGCGGGGAAACGATCCGGATATGATAAAATTCTCGCGTTTGATATGGGTGGCACCAGCACTGACGTGGCTCGTTTTGACGGTGACTTTGAGTACGTTTTCGAACACAAAGTGGGCGATGCGCATTTGGTAGCGCCAGCCCTGGCCATCGAAAGTGTGGCAGCCGGGGGCGGCTCTATTTGCTCGTACGATGGTTACCGTTTAAAGGTCGGGCCGGAAAGTGCCGCGGCAGATCCCGGACCGGCTTGCTACGGCACCGGCGGACCCTTGACCCTCACAGATGTGAATTTGCTTCTGGGCTATTTGGATGCGGGTCGGTTTGACATCCCGATTTCACTGAATCATGCCACAGCCAGTCTCGAAGAGATAGCAAGCTCCCTTCGCAAAAAGTCTGAGAAGCCTGTCGAACAACATATTCTACTCAAAGGATTTCTCGACATCGCAAACGAACGCATGGCCGATGCCATTCGCCGCGTTTCCGTGCGCAAAGGATACGACCCGCAAGAATATGCTCTGGTTGCGTTTGGAGGCGCCGGCGGTCAACATGCTTGCGGGGTTGCACAGCGTTTGGGCATCCAAACGATCATTGTCCCGCAAGACGCCTCGCTGCTTAGCGCGTACGGCCTTGGCCACGCCGTTTTGGAACGATTTGCAGAACGTCAGGTTTTGCAGAAGTTGAAGGATGTGGATGCAACACTTCATAAGTGGTTTGAGGAGCTTACAAATGAAGCCAAACAAGCGGTGGCTGCGGAAGGCGTATCCGAGAGTGAGATTGAAGTTCGCCGCCGAATTGTCAATCTCCGTTTTGTGGGCCAGGATTCGGTCTTATCCGTTGAATACCATGAGACCATCTCCGTTCAAGATGCTTTTGAAACAAAATACAAAGATATTTTTGCCCACTTGCCTGAGGGACGCGAAATCGAAGTCGAGTCCGTTCGAGTGGTTTGCTCAACGGTGGCGGAGGTAGAAACCGCTGCAGCACATTCGGAAACTCGTTTTCAAGCGGAGGCAATGCGTACGTCCGCAGCCTATTTCGACGACGATTGGTGCGGCGTGCCGCATTATGAACGAGCGAATCTGTCGCCTGGTGCAGAGATTGTCGGTCCAGCCTTGATTTTCGAACGGCACAGTGCAACGATTGTGGAAACGGGTTGGACGGCAATTGTGGATGGAGCGCGCACACTCATTTTACAATGCGTCAACTAAGCAGAATAAGCTGATTTCCCAAATTTTGGTAGTTTTGGACACAGATTGACGCTGATGACGCAGATTTTCAGTAATGCAGTAGCCAGTAATGCAGTAAGTCAGTGGCGAGTCCTGCATAGAAAAAAATGAACCACGGATTTAGGTGCTTAACAATAAGTCGTTGCTCAATGGGCAAAGTTTTTAAAAAGCAAAATAATTATAGACAAAATCAGGTAGCTTTAAACCAAAGAAAAACAAAAGAGCAAAATAATTTTGGGCAAAACCATTAAAACCTTCAATTGACCATTGAACTTCATCAA
>JAABYK010000202.1:13570-13709 GCA_011775825.1 Candidatus Zhuqueibacterota bacterium
TAAATAGTTGTCTGAATATCGCCTATGAATCGCTGAACAGCATAAATTATTTTGACTTTAATCATTTTGACTTTTTGGTTCCGGCTATACCAGGTTAGGTGTGTGAAATAAATAACCTGGCATTTTATATAGCGTTAAG
>JAABYK010000207.1:0-8156 GCA_011775825.1 Candidatus Zhuqueibacterota bacterium
AGATGATGGAAGGAATGTGTGGCGGCAAACGAGAAGAAGAGGCGAAGTGAGTTCCTTAGCAAGGATTGAAATGATGTCCTCGAAGAATGTAGGAAATACACAAGAATTCAACATCCAGTCGACCAGCAGCAAAATGACCTTTGCAAACTGCTGGGACCATTTTCTCAAACGCCTGGGAATCAACAGGGGCGGCAATCGTGTGGTTCCCGGATTGTACGCACTGGGCAAACCTGCGCTGGATTCACCTGTATTTGTCACAGCGAATTACTCACGCAGTTTCGACGCCCTCCGCAAAGCCCTCCGCGATACAGACTGCTACATTTTGGTGCTGGATACCTTTGGCATAAATGTTTGGTGCGCAGCCGGAAAGGGTACCTTCGGAACAGACGAATTAGTGCACCGCACAGAGGAAACAAAGCTTGCAGAAATCGTCAGGCACCGCAAATTGATTCTACCTCAACTGAGTGCACCGGGCGTTGCTGCCCACGAGGTCAAAAAGCGGACGGGCTTCAGTGTTGAATACGGTCCCGTCCGTGCCGCAGATCTGCTGGAATACGTTAAGACACGCAACGCGACAGTAGAGATGCGCCGGGTGCGCTTCACTTTCCGAGACCGGTTGGAATTGGTACCAGTTGAATTGATTCAGACTCTTATCATTATGGCGATTGTGGGGTGTGCACTGTTTTTTATTGGCGGCCCTATGGCAGCGACAGCAGCGATTGCTGCGGTTCTGGCCGGCGTTGTCTTATTCCCCATCTTACTGCCGTGGATTCCGACGCCTAACTTCAGCACAAAAGGATTCATCCTGGGAGGGATTATCGCTTTGCCATTCTTTCTTGCCAAACTCACCGGTAATCATGAGGTTGCTTTATGGCAAAGAACCGGTTTGGCCTGCGTGTACCTGCTGACTTTATCCCCTGTAACAGCTTTTTTGGCACTGAACTTTACGGGCGCAACAACATTCACATCAAGAACCGGTGTTAAGCGAGAGATATTCACGTATGTCCCCATCATGGCATGGATGTTCGGCGGAGGAGTCATACTTTCGATCACATTCACACTGATAGTTGTTCTGGGAGGTTAACGTGTTCAACGCATATGCAACCAACACACTGCAATTCAATCAGGCATTGTGCAACAATTGTATCATGTGCACGGCGGTCTGTCCACACGCGGTTTTTGAAAGATCAAACGGCGTGGTTCGCCTAGTGCATCCGGAAAACTGCATGGAATGCGGAGCTTGTCAGTTGAATTGTCCCACAGGCGCGGTCACGGTGGATAGCGGCGTCGGATGTGCATCTTTGATGATCTATCAGGCCTTAACTGGAAAAAAAGATGCCGAGTGTGGTTCAACCCGGAGACCGGTGGGATCTAAAGGAGTGGTCAGGAACACCATAAATCAAGGCTCAATCACGGGAAAACGCTGCACGAGAATGACCTCCATAAACAGATTTTCTGCTTATGTTATGGTCGCGCTGTCCAGCGCAGTTGGAGGGGGATCGCTGCTGCTGTTCCTGCTGTTTCTCTTTCTGAACTCGCTGCACCTGGTGAAACTGGGTTTGAATGAGAGCGCGATCCTGTGGTTGAATACAGGTCTCTGTCTACTGTTTTTTGCTCAACACAGTGGGATGATTCGAAGAGCTTTCCGACGCTGGTGGGCGAGGCTTGCTTCACCCAACTACCACGGAGCCGTGTACTCGGTGGCCTCCGGGGTGGTCCTGCTTTTGCTGGTCGTCCTGTGGCAGGAGTCGCCCCGCATGCTGTTGGACTTTCAAGGTCCGCTCCGCTGGTTAATGCGCGGCATCTATTTTTTGGCTATCGCCGGGCTGGCCTGGGGCATACAAGCGCTGGACTCTTTTGACACATTCGGGCTGGCTCCGATTTTGGCGCGTGTGCGCGACACACAACCAAAGCCGATACCTTTCACGGTTCGAGGTCCGTACCGATGGATTCGCCACCCGCTCTATTTTTCTATGTTGTTGCTAATCTGGTCATCTCCAGATCTCACAGCAGATCGACTGCTGTTCAATGTTTTGTTCACTACCTGGATCATCGTTGGCACCATGCTCGAAGAAATAGATCTCGTGAACGACTTCGGTGAAGTGTACCGTGATTACCAACGCAACGTGCCGATGCTTATTCCTTATCGTTTCCGCCCATTCGAAATAACCGAGACAGAGCATAAAGTGACAGCGTGTGCAAATTCCAGTAAGGAGGTTTAACATGGCATCGATCAAAATGATTCCTGAAGAAGAAGCTGGGGGTAAGGTTAAGGAGATTTACCGGGAGATCAAGAAAACGCTCGGTATTGATTTCGTTCCCAATATGTACAAGGCGATGGCTCCTAACCCCGCTTATCTCGAAGCTAATTGGAACAAAATCAAAACCGTCATGAATGGGTCTGGCAAACTCGATAGTCTGACAAAGGAGATTATCGCGGTTGCCGTATCAGCCGTGATGGGATGTGAGTACTGAATCTCAGTCCATACTTCCGCGGTGCGGAAACTCGGACTGGATGATGAAGGTGTTCTAGAATTAATGGCAGTTGTTGATTTGTTCAGTGGCTTAAATAAGCTCTTGGACGGTTTGCAAATAGAAATGGATGAGAAACCATGGTATGGATGAGGATAGTCACCTGAATGCCGTGAGCAATCATAACAATTTTGAAAATCAGTGTGAAATAAAGCAGGCAATTGATGTATCATTGTCGGTTCGTGATCGCGCCAAAGAGATTATGGCAAGCCACGGATTTCAGCATTTGGGAATCAGACAGGATGTTAAGAATGCTGATTACAAGATGACGATACGAAGAAAAGAACTAGTATCCATAGCGGCTGCGTTTGCTGTCAATTGTACCACAAGTCTGGAAAAGCGTATCGCTGCATCCCGGACTGTCGGCATTACGCCTGACGAAGTTAACACCGTTTTAGATTCCGCATTATTTATTAAAGGTGAGGCAGCTCATTATGTGGGCAAGATTGCAAAGCTGAAAGCAGAAAAAGATCAATTACAAGAGCTACTTGACGAACTTAAGCAAACACAAGCACAGTTGGTACAATCAGAGAAAATGGCAGCTCTTGGAAAATTGGCCGCTGGTGTAGTTCATGAAATCAATACGCCTATCGGAGCCATTAACAGCAACACGGACACGAGTACCCGTAGCATTACCAATATTGTCGATATCCTGGAGCAAGGCAAAACCCTTTTTCGGTGATTCTTGAACGGGAAGTCCATGCAAGCTAAACGGCCCCCTGCCTGCATCGAGCCGATAGTGCAGGATTAGAGACGAGGAGAGTGCATATGTCGTGGGGTTCTGTGTTCGAATTTGGAGATGCTAGGGCAGAGCCCAACGGCTCCTCCTCCCACTTCCTGATTGCTTATATAAACAAAGGTAAATGAGATAAAACAATATTTATAATTGGAGGGAGTAACAATGAGAACAATAACCCCAGTAATATTAGCATTAATGATCTTTACTTTTGTCGGCTGCGGAAACCAGGATGAATCGTCCCGGCAGTCAGCAGAGTCGCAAACAACCGTATCAGCTCCCGAAGTAGACCTTCACTCGGCAGTCGTTACAGATGATCTTGAAGTCATACGTCAGCACATTAAAGCCGGTTCTGATTTAAATGTATTAGAGCCCTCGCGTGCGTCCACACCCCTGATCACGGCGGCAGCCCTCGGCAAGACCGAAGCTGCCAAAATCCTTATAGATGCGGGGGCTGATCTGAACTACCAAAACGCCGATGGCTCAACGGCTCTTCACACAACGGCCGTATTCGGCAAATTCGAAATCGCCAAAATCCTGATCGATGCCGGGGCGGACCTGAACATCAAAAACAACGATGGAGCGACTGCACTTCACGCTGCAGCCTTCTTATGCCGTGAAGAGATCGTGCAAACCCTGCTGAAAAACGGCGCTGATAAAACTTTAAAGAACAAGACGGGAAAAACCGCATTCGAGACTGTTCACAGTCCTTTTGAAGATGTTAAAGGTGTTTACGATGCCATCGGGGCCGGATTAAAACCACTGGGATTGAAGCTTGACTACGATCATATTAAAACGACCCGACCAAAAATTGCGGAGATGCTGAAATAGAAGATGAAATTGCATAGAAATGGGTATAAGGAATAATCAAGGTCTAATATGAAAAAAACGAGTCTTTTAATTGCAATTCTCTCATTATTATTTTTCAGTTGTCAAGATGATGCTTCCCGTCAGTACGCGTATCATCCCCCTGAGAATGTTAATGATGGATTTGATGTCGGCCCGTTAGCTGAAGTAGATATCGATTCGGCGTTGATCGTAGAGGCGGTGAATAAAATACGGCAGGGCATATATAAAGAAATCCATTCCATACTTATTTTTAAGGACGACAAGCTGGTATTTGAAGAGTACTTCCAAGGACATAAATTCAAATATGATGGTGCCAACCATCACGGCGAACTTGCGACCTGGGAAAGGGATTCGTTGCATAGAATTATGTCTGTCACCAAAAGTATTACTTCGGCCTGTATTGGTATCGCTATAGATCATGGTTTTATTGAGAGTGTCCATCAATCTGTATTTGATTATTTACCGGAATATCGACACCTGAATACGGATGGGAAAGATACAATTACCATCGAACATCTGTTAACCATGACCTCCGGATTGCAGGGAAATGAGTGGCTTGTGCCTTATAGCAATCCGAAAAATGACATCATTATGACCTATTTGGCCAAAGACCCGATAACATATATTTTGAACAAGCCACTGATAGATGAACCTGGAGAAATTTTTCAGTATTATGGTGGAGCAAATCTTGTATTGGGCGAGATCATTAAGAATGCCTCAAAAATNNAAAATACTTGTTTGAACCGTTGGGCGTCGCACCCTATTACTGGTTACAACTCAATAAAGGTGTGGTTGACGGAGCCGGTGGTTTAAAAATCACGCCTCGAGATATGGTTAAAATCGGTGTGACGTTTCTTAACAAAGGGGTTTGGCATGAGAAACAAATTATATCCGAACAATGGGTCGATAAAAGTTCCACTTCATTCCCGGCTAACAGTTGGCTGAATAATTGGGATGATCATTGGGGAATGAGAGGTTATTCCTATTCGTGGTGGACCCATCTATTTGTTAAATCAGGCAAGAGAATAAGTATGTTTTATGCTGGAGGTTGGGGGGGACAGTATATCATGGTCATCCCTGAACTTAACACAGTAGTTGTTTTCACTGGTGGCAATTACACCTCATATAGGCCTCCTTTTGAGATTCTTAAAAAATATGTTTTACCGGCTTATACTGATAGATTAAATATATAGTTTGACTGAAAACTCGATCAGGCATGTCATTCCGGCATGGTGTTAAGCCGGAATCTCCTGGTTTTAGGCCCGGAGATTCCCGATTAAAGCACTCGAATGACAGCCTCAGGCCGTTTTCGGTCACTATAGATATATGACCAACATACGCTGCACGACAATATATACAAAAAATGGCCGAAAAAAGTAAATGATTTGCAAAACCATATCGCACTACAAAATTCTCGAGAAACTCGGCAGCGGGGGTTGGGCGCCGACTACAAAGACCGGGACACTCGACCCAAGCGTCTCGTTGCCCTCAAGTTTCTGCCGCCGGAGTTAACCCATGATGACGAGGCTAACTGTGAATTCAGGCCTTTGTTTAAATTCATCGAGCCGCCATCGATCACTTTCAGCCGAAAGGAGAAAAATCATGCTAACCACGCTGGATTTCATTAGGCGCGTTGTCCCGGCTCTCGCGATCCTATTTGCTGTGACAGGAGCACGCTTGCAAACCGATTTTGATAGGATCGTCGGTTACTGGGAAGGCGAGTTCATGCCGGGAAATAACCTGACACTGGTCCTCCACTTCTCTAGAGGCGAAACCTTGAAACCGATGGGACGGGTTTTGCTATTTCAGGGGACGGCTCAGATCCAGGATGATCCGCTCTCAAAGATCCTGCTTAAAGAAAAACAGCTTACGTTCTTCATCGAAGCAAAAAGTACGCCATTTGAGGGAGAAGTTGACGCAAATCTCGGGCAGATTCGTGGACATTTTCGCTTCCCGGATGGGTCCCTGCAACCGGTGTTGCTGCAAAAGGTCGACAAACCCTCCGTAAGACATCCTCTCGATGCGCCAAAAGATGTTCACGCCAAATACTCAGTTGAACAACTGCAGGAAGATGTCCGTTTTCTTAGGGAAAAACTCGGAAACACGCATCCGCAGCTCTATCTCTATTCTTCGAAGTCCGAGTTAGATCATTCTTTCCAGGAGATCGTAACTCACATCAAAACTGAGATGAGGGAGGACGCATTCTTTCGTCTCTTGGCGCCTGCAGTCGCCAGGGTCAAATGCAGTCACACAGGGATACGATTCTCTGAGGCATTCTTAAAGTCTCTGGAAGAAGTTCCAGTTCTCCTTCCCATCAAAATCAGGGTGTTTGGAGAGAACGCTTACATCATTGACAATTACTGCGATGCAGAGATTAGGCCGGGAACAGAGATCCTTGCTATAAATGGCGTGTCTGTTCCTGAAATACTGAAGCAGATGATGGTAAGCCTGCCAGCCGATGGCGGAAACCTGTCCGCGAAACGCTTTGCCATCAATCAGGACTTTGCCTCGATGTATGCCCACTACATCGAGCTTTCCGATCACTTTCGGCTCGAGTTGCTGGCGCAGGACGATAAGCACGTCTTCCTTGAACTTCCTGCAGCAACGCTGAAAGAGCTGACTGACAGATCGACGACCTCTCGCGGTGGGCAGGCAGACGCGTTACCGGCCCATTTTGAAATCCTGGAGAACTCAAGCATCGGGGTACTCACCGTTTCCGCATTTATGGCCCGCGATTGGCAGAGATTTCTCCAGTTATTTGAATCATCCTTCAACACGCTGAAAACACAAAAGACACAGAATCTAATTCTCGATGTGCGAGGCGCCATGGGAGGCCACCCGTTTATCGCTTCTGAGCTTTTTTCTTATCTTGTGCACTCTGACTATGTCTACTTTGCCAAACCAGAAGAGCGGGGTGAATTAGCGCCGCTCTATGAACTACAAGAGCCGAAGCCAAACCGCTTCGAGGGCAATCTCTACGTTCTCATGAATGGGGGCTGCCTTTCGACCACCGGACACTTTCTCTCACTGGTGAAATATCACGAATTGGGCACGCTCGTAGGAGAAGCAGCCGGCGGGTCGTTTTACTGCAACGACAACAGCATTCAGTTGACTCTGCCGAACACAGGCATGCGAGTGAACATTCCTCAGACGACTTTTGAAACAGCGGTGCGTGGTTTTAAGAAGGGCGCTCCCCTACTGCCGGATTATGAGGTCAAGCCAACTTTGCAGGATATTCTCAACCAATTCGACGCTGAAATGGCATTCGTTCAAAATTTGATCAAGACACGAAAATCAAACAAGCTTTGAAAGGAGAGGAAACAATGGCAAATTGGAAAGGTTCACCAAAATATTTTGCTTCCTTAGCATTCGGCTCTTGCTTATTGGCTATCATCAGTTTCACTGGACTTGTCACGAAAGCTGATTTAGTGGGCAGACTGATAATGGGTGTCGCCTGGAGTATTGTGACGTTTGGATGGTTGGGACAATATTTTCAATCAAAGCAAAAGCAAGTCCCAAATGAACAGCTGGCTGATTAACGGATACGAATTGGTCCTAGCTAGAAAAAAATAGGAGCAAAGTGACATTTTGCAAAATGTCACGTATCAACAGGTGTAGCGATAAGCTTTAAAAACTATCGTTTGTTAAGGATCTGACGTCACTATCACAAGAATACGGGGACCAAATATTGAACTTACGTTGTGAGACCAAGCAAGTCTACTCGTGCAACAAAATCCAATTCCTGTACTGATGTTTTGACTTGTGTCTCAATCCTGAGCTAGTTGCCTCGGAGGAAGAAATTAAAAAACTTCGCGTGTTAACCAAAATTTAAGTCGGCTACCATGTGTTCAAAATATGGCAAATCACCGTTCAAGATTCTCTGCTTACAGCTTGTGTTCATTGTAAATCTTTCCGCATGCCTGTTCGCCCAGCCACGGCTAAGATTTGAGCGCATCTCACTCGAGCAAGGGCTTTCCCAAAGCATTGTCAGGACCATCTATCAGGATAGCAAAGGGTTTCTGTGGTTCGGGACACAGGA
>JAABYK010000207.1:8164-10157 GCA_011775825.1 Candidatus Zhuqueibacterota bacterium
CGACGTCTCTTTCGCATACCGATATCGTGTGCATTTACGAAGCGCCCTCGGAACCGACAGCGCTTTGGATAGGAACGAACGGTGGAGGGCTGAATCGGTTAGATAGAGAGACAGAGACCTTTACACGCTTTCGAAATATTCCTAAAGATACGAACAGTCTAAGTCATGATTATGTTGCGTACATTTATGAAGACTCAGCAGAAAACCTCTGGGTGATAACAGCGGATGCTGGCGGAGGCCTCGACCGGCTTGACCGTGAAACGGCTACCTTTACGCACTTTCGCCACGACCCTAACGACCTGACAAGCATCAGTCACAGCACAGTCACATCCATCTTCGAGGATCAATCTGGGACACTCTGGATTGGGACGCCCAAAGGGCTCAATCAGTTCGATCGGCATATGGAAAGCTTTGTTCGCTACCAGTACGATCCCGGTAATCGGAATAGCCTGAGCCATGACTTCGTGCTTTCCATTTTCGAAGCCAAGCACGAGCCCGGGATACTCTGGATTGGAACCGGCAATCCTAAAACACTTGAGGGCGGCGGACTCAATCGCTTCGATACCAGGAATGGTACGTTCACGCATTACCGGCACGATCCCGATGATCCCAACAGCCTGAGCATTGACATCGTCGGCCCCATCCATGAAGACCACCACGGTAGGCTTTGGCTCGGCACACTTGGGCTAGTAAGATTCGAACGAGACACCGGTATTTTCACACAATTTCTACCCGACCCGGCTAATCCAGTGAGTCTGAGCAATGGCGTTCGGTTCATCCTTGAAGACAAGAGAGGTCATCTGTGGCTGGATACCGTGCCGGTGGATGAAGGGGTATACGAATTTGATCCTGACACCGAGACCTTCACACACCATCTGCATGATCCAAATGATCCAAACAGTTTAAGTACGAACAACGTCTTGTCTTTTTACGAGGATCGCTCGGCCGTTCTCTGGTTTGGGACCGAAGTTGGCGGACTCAACAAAGTAGATCAATTTGGCCAAAAATTTATCAGCTACAGTCCCGATCCCGATAACCCGAATAGCCTGAGCAACAAGATTGTTCGTGCGATTTATGAAGATGGCGAAGGCCTTCTGTGGCTGGGCGTGGCAGATGGGGGGCTGAACAAGCTGAACAGAAAAACGGATCACTTCACCCACTACAGACACAATTCCAGTGACCCCAGGAGCTTGAGCGATGATAATGTCTGGTGCATCTTCGAAGACCATGCCGGTGTTTTTTGGATCGGAACCTTTGGCGGTGGACTCAATCGGTTCAACCGGACGACAGAAACTTTCAAACATTACAGACATGAGCACAAAAATCCAAATAGCTTGAGCAATGACCTGGTTAGAGTCATCTACGAATCACCGGCGGAACCCGGTGTTTTGTGGATTGGCACAGAAGGGGGAGGGCTTAATCGGTTTGATGTCAAAGGAGAGAAATTTACCCACTTCCGAAACAAAGCGGATGATCCCAAAAGTCTTAGCAACGAGGTGGTTCGGGCCATCGCAGAAGATTCAGCCGGCAATCTTTGGATTGGAACGGTGGGCGGTGGACTGAACCTTTTCGACCGAAAAACAGAAACATTCCGAAGCTATGAACATGACCCAACGAATCCCAATAGCATCGGAATCGATTACGTTCAGTCGATTTACGCCGATTCATCCGGAATTCTCTGGCTCGGCACCTTCGGTGGTGGATTAAATCGCTTTAACCCGGGGACAGAGATGTTTACCGTCTACAGCGAACAAAACAGTGGCCTCTGTAACAACGTGGTTTACGGGATTCTCGAAGATGACCACGGCAACCTCTGGCTCAGCACGAACGGTGGCATATGCAAGTTTAATCCGCAATCAAACACATTTAAAACGTACGATGTCGACGATGGCCTGCAGAGTCGTGAATTCAACGGCCAGTCCTATTTCAAAAACCAGGCCGGGGAAATGTTTTTTGGCGGCATCAATGGCTTCAACGTTTTCCACCCGGACAG
>JAABYK010000207.1:10299-28482 GCA_011775825.1 Candidatus Zhuqueibacterota bacterium
AGGTTGGAGAATTACGATGACGAGTGGCGCGAAGTTGGCACGCAGCGGACGGCCACGTACACCAATCTGAGTCCTGCCGAGTATGTTTTTAGCGTGAAAGGCTCAAACAGTGATGGAGTCTGGAATGAAGAGGAGACCTCCATTCGGATCATCATCACCCCGCCCTTTTGGGAGACCTGGGGATTTCGAGCTTTGGTGATTTTGCTGGTTATCGGGCTGGCTTTCTCTTTGTACAAAAGAAGGATAAAAAACGTTCGCATGAAGACAGAGTTGCGGGCGGCCCACGATGCTCAGATGGCTATCATGCCACAAACCGACCCACAAATAAAAGGCTTTGAAATCTCCGGTGTGTGTATTCCGGCTAATGAAGTTGGCGGCGATTTCTTCGATTATGTCTGGCTCAATGACAAAAGGACAAAACTCGCCATTGCCATCGGAGACGTGTCAGGCAAGGCTATGAGCTCTGCCATGACTGCAGTGATGTCCGACGGTATGATTTGTGCTAAGGCGGACGAGCGGATGTCCATTAAGGACATGATGGCACGATTAAACCGTGCCATGTATCTCAAAACCGAGAAGAAAATGTTCACAGCGCTTTGCCTGGCTGCACTGGACATCGAGACAAATGAGTTGATCTTCACAAACGCCGGACTCATTGAACCGTTGCTAAAATCCGGTAATTCCCTTGCCTTTATCAAGGGGACCGGTTCCACTCATCCTTTGGGCGGAAAAAGGGAAAACATCTACCGCGAGACAAAGCTGCACCTGCAATCCGGAGACGTCCTGATCTTTGTCACCGATGGCGTACCGGAGGCTCAAAATCACTCTCGAGAACAATATGGTGAGCAGAGGCTCAAACATCTGATCAGAAAGCTGGATACTTGTTCTTTATCTGCCAAAGAAATCAAAGAACAAATCGTAAATGATGTAACACGCTTTGCTAGCCGGGTTCAGCATGATGACATGTCCGTGGTTGTGCTGAAAATGACGGGGGATGAAAAGCCTGATTTGGCGAGTGATGTTTTTCATTTACTTGAGAGGGACTCTGCGGATGCGGGACATGATTATTCAAAGAAACGAAATCGAGGTCAGGAAATCGAGCAAATGTAAGGGAGAAAATGAAATGTTGCTAAGACGATTTCAATTTGAGAATTATCCTGAGTATCCCTTCTTCCCTCTCCTTGATAATCTTGTTAAGGGAGAATTTAAAGGGGTCGCTTTTTAGCCTTATTTCAATGATTGAAACAGCCGTGTTTTGTAATTCCTTGATGTCAACTTTGACAGAGGTAAACAACCATGACATTTTCAGAGCAAAAAATCGAAGGCTTTCCGGTATTTGAGCTAGAAGGCAAAATCATGGGGGACAAACAATCTCTGATTCTCTGCGACCGGTTAAAGGAACACATCAATGCAGGTGAAAAGAGAATTCTGCTGGATCTCAGCAAAGTGCGTTGGATCAACAGCTTCGCAATTGGGCAAATGTTGTCGTGCTTGAGACAGATTCGCAACAATGGCGGTGATTTGTATTTCAGCGGAATTCAAGGCCGAGTGGCCTATTATTTCAAAATAACCAAACTCGAGACCGAGCTAAAAATTTATGAAAATGTTGGGACGGCCCTTGAAGAACTCACCATCTCTTCCATCTGACGCCCTGAGCGAGTGCAATCTAAAACTCACACTCGGTATGAATGATGGGCACAGGCTCACTTTCCGGCCGGTGACGCGTTGGCAAGGTCTTGGGAATTGGGTTTTGAAATTGCCTTACATCTGCTTGAAAGGAAGCCAAGCGGCTCGGAACAAATTTGAACCAACCGACATCTCGCTACAGTCGGCATCCTACATGCCGTGCAAATGCGGCAATGGGGCAATAATAATAATTTATCCTTTGAGTCCTTTTTTATAAAGAAATCAAAAATGTTTGGACTCACGTTAGCAGGTGAAGATATGGAAACAACGAAGAAAGTTGAAAACCGCGGCAAACCCGAACCTCGTTCACAAAGTGACGAAACCATGTGGGCGGTGTTTTGCCATCTTGGCGGCTTGTTCGGTGCAATGATTCCACCCGGAAATATCATTCTACCACTTGTCATCTGGTTGAGTCAACGTGAGAAATATCCGTTCGTGGACGACCAAGGGAAAGAGGCGATTAATTTCCAGATCAGCCTGAGCATTTATTTCATCGCATCCGCCATTCTGATTATTATAGGAATCGGGCTTCTGCTGATTTTGGGGTTAGCGGTGTTCGCTCTGATTGTGACAATTATGGCTGCACTCAAGGCAAGTGCGGGTAGCAAGTACCGCTATCCATTGACGATGCGTTTCCTTGCATGAAAGGCTTGGTTTAGAGTGAGTGTGAAATCGGAAACTCACACGCCTTGACTGTTCAGGCTAACTCGCACTCAGCCATGTACCAACCATCCACAGGCAACGTCGCTTCCCCGGTGTATTTCTTTTCGATGGTCGTCATGGGTTCATTCAGCACAGCCTTTAGGCCAAATTGAGAGACATACTCCTCAAGCACATCCGGGTCAATGCTAAATGGTCGGTTGCCGTTCAGGTTATCCCAATAACTTCCTCCTCCCATTTGTTCCATCGTGATGACATCCACGTAGTCGAAAAGAAATCGGCTTTCCGGGTGTTGATTGACAGCAAAAAACTGCAGGATTTTTTCAAATGCAAACGGTGCCAGGTAATAGCTCAAAGCTTGCGCTATGAAGAGACTCTTCCTGCCCATGCCATACCCCGAGTTTAGCAGGGGCGCAAACTCATCGCGATGAAAGTCCATGCTTACCAGCCGAAGATGCGCCGGGATGGTATGCAGATGATCCAACAATTGCCGTCTCTTTCCCTCAATCATGAACGCCTGGTCGACCTCGAACACCAGGATTTCTCTGTCCTTCAATTTCTGAATCCTGAGGGCACGGGTATCGTATCCTGCTCCCGGGATGACGAGTTGACGAATATCGTTTTGGATCGCCTGCGTTAGACAATCATCGAAAAATTTTTCGCGTAACGCACCGAGCCAGACCAGCCAGCTATTTTGCCGGTATGTTTTCTCGTCCAAAGCACGGTATTCCCGCAGATGGGCTTCAGACAGAAACAGCTTAGCGTAGGGATCCAAAAACAATCTGTTAGGGGCGGGCTTTAAGGACTCAATGTGACGCATTAAGGCGCAACCCATGGCAGAGATGTGGGCATCGGTCTGTTCGTGGCTTAAAACGTCGTCGCTGGAAATCATCCACGCAGGTTTCGATGATGTGGTAAGGGTTGCCATAGTCTTCACCTCCTAAATACGCCGGGTATAGGTTTGTAAGAGAAGACCGGGAAAGTCAATCAGCATTCATATTCATCAAGTCAGGCTTCCCTTACTCTCCTATACCCGTGACCCCCGACTTGTGCCGCCATTAAAGCTGGTACACAATGTCCGCTAAGGCTTCGTATTTGTCATGCGCAGCAAGAAATGTATCGAAAATTTCCTGCTCAGTCCCCGTCTGGCAGGTTTCGTGGAATGTCCGAGTGTTTTCCAAAATCTCGCCGGTAAGCGTGCTGATTTTGGCTTTTTGAGTTTCGAACTTTTCCGGTATGTCTGCCGCAGCCAAGTTTTCAGCACATTTGAGCAGTTCGGCAGAGTTCTCCTTGAACGCGGCGACGTTCTTATCGGGCAGCGCCTGATGCATGAGCGGTCTGAGCACACGATGGTACTCATCCATGTAATCCACCAAACCCTTTTGAGCCTTAGCCAGATTTTCCTGGCCTGTCTCTGGCGTTTCTTGACAGCCTAAATTGGTGAGCAGGGTAATCATCAAGACGAAGCCGACGACAGCATCCCGTTTTTTCATAAGCTATTTGCGCTTCATTAGACAATGACCCGATAGAGTTCAGTTATCTCTACACTCCCTAACAAAACTTGTACCAGAGTTTAGATTGTCAAATAAATTTTTTAAAAACAGTAAAGTAAGATTATTTCAGAAAGGAGAGGAATAAAATAATTTTCCCAAAAATGAGAAAAATATCCGGACTTTTCTTCTTTTTGAGAAAGGACCTCTTGAGCACCTGAACGAAAACGGAGGAATCGGGTTATTGGGGTATCTTTCGATCCGGAACCTCTGGTCTTCGGCACGGAGGTTCAGGAGGCTGCCTACGCGGCAACAGCCTATCACCTAACCCACCCGGATATGACCGGAAGGCTGTTCGCTCAGATGTCGAGAATGATTCGGTTCGGGTGAACCCGACAATCAGAGCCCCTTAGAACTCCGCAATCATGGTATGCAATTCATTTTTTGATGCGGTTTCGATCTTGTCGTGCAAGCTGTTGCCGTGCGAATCCATGGTAACGACGGCCGGAAACTTCTCCACCCGAATCTTCCAAAAGGCTTCAGGAACGCCGAATTCCATTTTGTACACATCCACGACTTCTTTGACCGCTTCTGCTAAGACTGCGGCAGCCCCGCCAACGGCGTGCAAATAAACCGCTTTGTGCTTCTGACAAGCTGCCAGCGTTTTGGGTCCCATGCCCCCTTTGCCGATGACCGCCTTCACGTTGAAATGCTCGATGATCTGATGCTCATACGGCTCTTCCCGAATGCTGGTGGTGGGGCCCGCGGCCACAAATTCCCACTTGCCGTTGGACTTACGCACCACCGGTCCGCAATGGTAGATCACGCCGGCATCGAGTTCCTTCTTCAGTATTTGAAAAAGCTCCTCCTCTTCTTTAGGCGGTTCGCTCTGAATGAAATTCTCAATCATGAATTTGTGAGCAGCATCCCGGGCCGTGAACATGATACCGGAGAGCGCCACCTGATCGCCGACTTTGAGTTTCGAAATTTCCTCATTGGAGATGGGAATACTTAATTGAATCATAATTCACTCCTTTTGAGCCATTGAGAAGACTATTTTATCAAGATCATTTTTTTTACTTCACTGAATTGCCCCGCTTTAATTCGATATAGATAAAGACCGCTGGCATATTGGCCGGCGTTCAAGATCACAGTGTGGAAGCCTGCTGGTTTCCATGCATCAAGAAGAATGCTCATAAGTTGACCTCGCATATTGAATAGTTCGATTCTTACTAGTAACGCATGTGGTAGTCCAAAACGGATTTTTGTCATGGCATTGAAAGGGTTGGGATAATTTTGCAAAAGTGTAAAAGTTTCTGGCGTCTTCAAATTATCTCTACTTTTGCCCACTGATGTAAAAAGCGAGTCGGGTACGTACTCAAATGCGCCGATGTCAATTCGTGGAGTGCCGTCATTATCCCCGTCGAAAATCTCTCCATCGAAGAATTCGGGTTTTCCGGCATCGACTGCGGGGGAATTGGACGACAAGTGGTAATTCGCCTCAGCCGAATTGACAAAGGAGGGATCGATGTCAAACAGGTTATCGTGTACGCTTGAAATAGGACTCAGATTGCCGATGTGCCAGTTGGTAGCACAAGTAGTATCAGTCCCACAATTATAGAACAGGTTGTAACTATATTCAACATTACCATCGTCAGCCGATAAAATTTGAACAGGTGTCACTACTTGGCCGCTGTAAATATTGTGGAGATTAGTTGAGGAGACATCCTGTCTTTCGGCAACATTAATAGTCACCCCAGTCTTTCCACCAACGAACGTGTTGTTTTCAAGGACATAACTTATCGGACTCCCAGGAATCGTTCCTTGGATTAGCACGCCACCAAAATCGTTGTTTTTGAAAACTATGTTGTTGATCTGGATATTTTCCAGGCTATTGTTTGAACTGTCGATGAGTTCTATGCCATAGCCGCTCACGCCAGCTATGCTCATTTCTGTAATCTTCACATCACTGGATGTGATTCGAAAAACTGGGGTCTCGGCAGCTGACCCCGTACTAAAAATCGTTCGGTCAGCACCCTGACCCATGAGGCTGATGGGCTTGTCAATTGTTACCGTTTCCACGTAATCTCCTTCCGAAACAAGAACCAATGCCCCGGCGGGCGCTTGACTAATTGCATCTTGAAGTGAGACTGCTGTATCCCAGATATTGATGGGCCGCTCAATGGCCCGCGACCATTGCGTACTAAAATATCTATCAAACTCGCCCGCGGTGATGTGATCATCAAATGCCAGATTATATTCCGCCAGGTCCACCGGGTTTTCGCCAAAAGAACCCCAGTAAAAATTCTGACTGCCGACAATGAGTAACTCACCGTCGATCGAAAGAGCTTTGGTGTGCAGCGGACCGTTAAAGAACCTTATACTTAAATATTTCAGTGCATTCGGGTCCTTTTGTTCAATCAGCAAGAGCAGGTCTGCGACATCCTTTTCGAAATTAGCGGATGTTAGCAAGTTAACATGCACTTGCTTTCTAACGGCTTCCAAAATTGCTCTTGAATATGGCTCAATGAAACAAATGCGCCTTTTCAAACACACTTGATGATACATCGCTTGCAACAAGTTGACTCTTGTGGTCGCAGACGATATCGCGGTTGTGATCGCTTTGTCAGAAGCCTTATCTGAGGTATCTCGATACAATGAAAAAACGTTGACCGGTCTTCCATCCGGTAGATAGATGCTCTTTACTACGGGTTCGTGCGGAATATCCCCGCGCGGTTCGGTGATAAATTCGTGTTCTTGTAAGCAGTCTTCACCCGAATATTGTGAACATCCACGAGCATCGTACCAGAGTTCATCAAATACTTTCAGCGCATCTTGTACAATCGGTCCGGAAACTTGAATTCCGAGGTCGTGTTTGGGATTATTTTCACCTAGATAACTCTTTTCCACATTGTATCCACAAACTATAGCTGTCTTTCCATCTACAATCATCATTTTAACGTGACTATGTTGAGTACTTATTGGACGTTTTCTGGAAGATTCTCGGTAAGCAGCGACTTCAACGAGCCAGTTAGGAGGATTGTCATTTGAGATTCCTATCCAATCCTTAAGTGGCACGCCCAACCGGTCAACTAAAGTCTCTAATACATACACTCGTTGATCGATCCCGCCTGTAGCCACATAATGTTCAAGTCCAAGCAGGATTCTAACCCTTACGGTATGAGCAGGTGGATTGTTAGGATTGTTTATTTTGTGGTATAGCCTGTTGATGCCTGTCAAGAATAAAAAGCCAGGGCTTTCCAAGACGGGCACTTCGTCACGGTCCCAGTGCATTGTCACAAAATCCACCTCGTATTCTGCCTTCTCAGCCAGGTCAGCAAATTTCTCGAATCCCGCTTTCCCTGGGGGAAGAATGATTAACTCCTCGTATTTATTCTGACAGAAATTCTGTGGGCCAACTACGTCAAACACTGCTTTGCCTATGTCTGATAGATTGGCCTCTTCGACAGAGCAATAAAACATGGCCTTGAAATTTATTCCGCCAACACCTGGCGGCACGCTCACCGTTATCGAAGACGGCGAGAAGGTGTACGAAGGTTTAGATGGCGTGATCGTATAAGTACCCGCTGTCAACCCAGTGACAGAATAAAATCCCTTATCATCGGTCGTCGTATGCCCGGCGTTATCTGAAATAGTCACGTTGGAAATGGGATTGCCATAATCATCAGTCACTCGACCCCATACCTGGTAGCCGGACACGGATTCGACGACAAAATCCTGGCCAGTAGCATCTGGCGGCACAGTAACCGTGCGCGAAGGTGGTGAGAAAGTATAGCCACTTTTAGATGGTGCAATATTGTACGTGCCTGACGCCAATCCTCTGAGAATGTAGTTCCCATCGCTGTTCGTTGTCGCTGAGCGTCCGCCAACCTCGGAAATGATCACCCCGGAAAGAGGCTCCGAAGCATCTGTCACTTGGCCGGAGATAGAGTGGCCAAAGCTCAACACTAAGCGAGCCGCGTGCACGCTCCCTTCACGTTCGAAAGCAAACACCCGTCTGTGATTGCCATTTGATGCAACATTCCTAACGATAATACTTATAGCATTGCCCCTCTCCCACCCCGGACTCTTAACAATCTCTTTGATAATGGGAGTCAAATCCGGGCTCTGCCTTTTCTCGCCGAAATTCCAGACATCGGAAGAATTGATATTCCACTCGACCGTGTGCCCTGTCAAGGGTTGTCTGTCGGAAGGTTTTCTGATGTCACTAAAAGCGTCAGAATTACCCACCTCTTCACCGCGGAATGCTACGAGGATATCATTGCTGTAAGGCCCATCTACTGTGAATTCGATGTGAGCGCTCTGAATCTCCTCCGGAGTTGAAATTGGAATATTCTGAAATCGAAATCCGCTAACTATCTCATCGCCGTTATCGCATTGTCCAAAATAAATCTCATTGTGGCCAATTGAGAAAGAACAGGTCGCTGCATCCTGCCCGGCATCATCCGATCCCTCAGAAATAATTGCCTTCACCGGTGCATTGGCATCGATAATGGTCACAGAAGCGGTGCCGCCGCAACTACCCGGCGCGCCGTGGTACGGCAATCCCATCACAGAATACCAGTCACCTGTCTTGTCCTGCCAGGTGTAACCGCCATCCTGTGAAAGCCAGGCCACCGGGTCGGCCGCTGAGTTGGTGCGACCTGACTGTGCAGTGAGAAGATATCCGGATCGAAGGTCTTCCGAGACTGCACTCCTCCACGCTGCTGTTGTGTAACGTCTCTCCCATGTTGAGCCGCCATCGGTGGAGTGGACAAATGACCAGGGTCCGCCGCAACGCGCGTGAACATAGAACAGTTGCTTGGTCTCACTCCTGTAACCGCCAACCACCCTGTTCAGAGAAGCAGGCGGTGTATCCTCGAGTGTCGTTACCTCCCAGCTGTGACCGCCATCCGTGGAACGATTTAACCCACCCTCGTCAACAACAGCGAACATAAGTTGATCGTCAGGATTGTCTTCAGCCGGAACGTAAATGTCGTAGGGATACCAAAACGTATTGAATTCATGAAGTGCAGAAAATGTTTGGCCGCCATCATTTGAAACAAGAATCCTCGACTTACCTCCAGGCGCCCCTACTCCAACCCACAACCGATTTACGTGATGATCCGATAATTCAAATCCCACTGCTCTATCTCGACCCGGTCCCAAATTGTCGGACCAGGACCAGGTTTCCCCGTGATCTTCTGACCTGCCCACAAAAAAGTTCGTTACAAAGCCCGCTTTACTGGCGGGAACCGCGATGAAAATCAAGCCGGGCTGTAAGGAGCTGGCTTGAACTCTCTGTATCCAGGCACCAGGATTACCTAACGCAGCGAGAATCTCATCCTCGCTGAGCACTTCGATCCAGATGGGTTCGTCGTCATCCAAATTGTCCGTGCGCCAGATCGCCCCACCGTGCCAGGAATCCGCACTCCCCAATGAAACCCACGCCCGATTGAGTGGGTCAAAAGGATCGAGAATGAATTCGGTAATTCCACCGCGGTCGCTAAATGGAATGGGAAGATCACCTTTAATATCCTCCCAATGCGGGTCGTTGCTGTAGAAGCTTCTCGAGCGAGCAATCTGTCCCTTGTTGGCCAAATAAACGCCACCAGAGAGATCGTCCTGCCCGAATGCTGTCTCGGACATCAGCAAGATCAAGATTATAGCAAGAAACGACACGGCAACCAAATGAGACAGTCTCTCTCTACACAGCTTAAGATGAAATTTTGGAGTCAGGTCTGATGGCGCCCTGCAGAAGTAAGATAAGCTGCGCATGGCTTTCTTCTCCTTGCAATATTTAATCTCTAAAACTTAGAGCCCATGGCTGTCTTGCCTATTTTTTCTCAGATTCAGCCGCTGGTTCGGTGAGTAAAAACTTTTCTTTGCTCCCGATCACGCCTCCAATGGTCGTCCCAACTACCGCACCTGCACCGCGAAATATGCCGCCAGCAATGGACCTGCCGGTTCACCTGCGACTTTAACTGCGGCCTCGTCCTTTGCCAACCTCGTCCCCCGACCAGGCTACGCCAAGCAACAGACCGATACCCGCAACCTAAGGAATCCCAATTCAAGTCCATCTGTGAGTCCAAGCCCGTGATTCTTAATCCCGACCTCCCCAATTTCATCCGTCAAAACAACATGTTGGCTCGATTTATCGAGGCCCACCCAGCGCGTAGAGTTTTCGGCAACGTGGATTTGATAGCCACGAAAATACTCACCGTTTTGTAGCTTGATTTGGTCTTTTTCAAACCTTTGCGCTAGCGTTTATTCCGGCAAAGACCCCGCATGTCATTATGGGCATGCGATGGTATCCACGGCGGGAAACCCCCTTGCCCCACTTTTGCATAAAGCCCAACGCTAAATAGAATTGGGGTCTCTCCCCAATTTCAGCCGGTGAGATATTCTATGGAATCTCAATCTTTTAGAATAGTATCACAATTGGCTTAGACATTCCTTATTACAGCTCATCTCACCTTGCCAAAGAGTGCAATTCTTCAAACGCAATTCTGATTTACCCGTGAGGGAAGTCAGCCCTGCCCATTTGGCGTCGATATTAAGAGATGCTTTGTCGTTTTTGTGAGGACAGGTTACGTACCTGTCTTTGCGAAACCGAAGGAACACATCCAGGAAGACCGGTAACATGACGTAAAGTACCCCGAGTGCGATAATCGCTGCGAGAACAATCAATGGGTCATTCATGGTTCTCTCTCCTTTTTAGTTAACAGAGCACCACACATATGTAAGTCCAGACTGAAACCAGGTGCTTTTTTCATGGAGGACTATGTTTTGCGGCAGACCATTGTGTCTGCTTCTTTGCTCAACATAAGGTCTATGACCAGACAAAACAAGAATACACCGATTGTTAATAGAAAATACCCAAAGCGACCGAAACGATTGTAGGATCTATTGCGTCCCATGCTTCCTGTACGACACCTTTGTGCCTCTTGCCAGTAGCAAACCATCTCCGTCTCTATGAAACCGAATAGTCTCTTTTTCCCATCCCCCCACTTTTGATTAGAAATTTGCACTCGATGAGGTGTCTTAAAAAACCAAGTAATCGTAAGCAATCTAAATTTTCGAGCGAGATGATGTACAGAAGTGGGTGGCTTCGCCGAGCACTACTTTGAATCCAAAAAGTACCCGTCAAAAATAATGCCACAAAATCAGTTCTGAAATTCAGCCTAAATGCCATGGCGGTTTGCTTGATTTTCTCATTTCTGAGAATGAAATGACGACGTATCCTAACTGGAATTGACTTCAAGAAATCTCCGCCTTGCCATTCCTCAACACCATACTCTTCCTTCTATCTGCCCAGCACATGTACGAGATCGAAACGAAGAAGCTGGCCGGCAGCCGATGCATCCAGTCCATTTTTACGGCCAGGAGCGTGGTTTTGCCGCCGAAACCCATGGGGCCGATTTGCAGTCGGTTGGCCTTTTGTAGCAGTTCTTCTTCGGCGGCCTGCAGCTCTTCGTTTTCGTTTCGGTCCTCTAGTTTGCGGAACAGTTGTTGTTTGGATAAAAGGTACGAAGTGCCGCGGTCGCCGCCGATGCCCACACCCAAAATGCCGGGGGCGCAGCCCTTCCCCTGCGCTTGATAAACGGCGTCAAGCACGACTTTCTTCACGCCGGTTAGATCTCGTCCTGCCTGCAGGGGTGCGTGTGGCAAGCGGTACTGCGCCCCGACGTTTTCGCAACCTCCGCCTTTTAGCATAAGGTCAACTTTGAGATAATCGTCTTGCCATTCTTCAAAATGAATGGTGGGGAAATCCTTGCCGAGGTTGTTCCCGGAGTTCTTTCCGGTCAGAGAATCCACGGCATTGGGCCGCAAGTAGCTGTTTTCGGTGGCCGCTATCATGGCTTGCTGAATCTGTTCTTTTAGTTTGAGCGTCGAGAGCCCGGTCGGATAGTGAACGTAAAAAATCGGTGTGCCGGTGTCCTGACAAAGCGGCGTCGAGTTCTTGCGGGCCATCTCAATGTTGTTCAAAATCACGTTCAAAACGCCAGCGGCCGCCGATTTTTTTTCTTCGCGCTCATAAGCACGTTTCAAAGCGGTTTCAACGTCCGGCGACAAATCCGTGGAGGTGCGGCGTATCAATTCAAGGACGTTTTGGTTTAAATTGCTTGTGTCAAGCATAATTCCTTCCTCAGTTTTGAAAATTGATTCTATCTCTTTCACTGTCTACAGAAAGGTTTCAATCCTCTTTTTTTACAAGCGGGCAAGTTTACTTCACAGCACGAATGTTTTTTGAAGTCCTATCTCAGCAATGTTAGTTTTTTGGTCTCTACGAACTCCCCGGCCTCGAGACGATAGTAATAGGTGCCACTAGGATACCCTTTTGCCTCGAACTTCACCTTATACGCGCCAGAATCGAGGGTTTCGTCAACAAGCGTATCCAACTTTCTTCCTAAGACATCAAAAACTGTGAGTTTGACCTCCACCCGCTGCCCTATCGCAAACTGAATGGTCGTTGTGGGATTAAATGGATTCGGATAGTTTTGGGCAAGCACGGGCTGGTCGGGCATCTCACCGAAGAATACTTCGATGGGACCGTGATATTCGAAAGTCCCATCCAGGTCGATTTGTTTGAGACGATATTTTATGTCGGTCGCAGTAAAAGGTGAAATCTCATCGAGTTCGTCGGTGAACGTATAAAAATTGGGTTCGTTGGTTGTGCCGTGTCCTCTGACAAACGCGATCTGCTTCCAAGTATCGTTTGTAGGCTGGGAACGTCCGTCATCGGCCGTGAGATTGGTAATCGAATTCTCCGTGAGTCGCTCGACCTCAAAGCCAAAATTGTTTGTCTCCGAGGCCGTTTGCCAAAGCAGAACAACGGCTTCATCGAGCGTTGAAGCCGTGAACGAGGTTAATTCCACAGGAACGGGTATATCCGGTTCGTGCCAATTGGCAAAAAATATCGACGGTTTACCACCAGCTTTTTTCAATGATCCCCCCACAAACAATTCTCCGACGGTACTTACATCCATGACATCACAACCGGAAATCCCGCTTCCCAAAGCTATCCAACTAATCCCGTCCCATCTGGCAATATTGTTCGCACTTACATTATCTATCTGGGCAAAGCGACCACAAACATAGATGAAATTTCTCCAAGCGGTTATTGAATCAATACGATCTGGTGAAGGGCTACCGCTAACGACCCCATCTCCTAACGGAATCCAATTATTGCCATCCCACTTTGCTACATCAAATAAAGAATTTCCGAATGGATCGAAAAAAGGGCCAGTTACAATTATCTCACCTTCGAGATTAACAGCTATTGCTCTAAAAGTCAAATTTACGTCACTTTCAAGAGCATGCCAACTACTCCCATCCCACATCGCGATCTCGTCAGCGCCTTCGCCTCCCGCCGCATCGAATTCACCCCCCACATAGACGTTGCTTCCGACCACGGCCATCCCTTCAACCTCTCCATTAACACCGCTGCCTAAAGCAGACCAATTACTGCCATTCCATTTAGCTATGTTGTTTGCACTAATTTGACCTGCACTTGTGAAATTACCGCCCACATAAACCTCGCCACCTACCACAACAATTGAATTCGCTTGTGGAACAGAATCACCGTAAAAATTACCGCTAAGTCCATCGCCTAATGGAGACCAACTGCTGCCATCCCATTTGGCAATAAAGTTACTCCCGGTTCCGCCTGCTTGTGTGAAACCTCCACCAACAAAAACGTCGGAACCGCTGAGTGCTATGGCTGAAACAGGGTTATCTACACCCTGGCCCAATGGAGACCACTTACTGCCATCCCATTTGGCAATGTAGTTCACCAAGATTCCGCCCGCCTCAGTGAACCCCCCTCCTACATAAGCTTCGTGTCTACCAGCAGCAATTGCTTGAACATGATTACGTAGTCCATTATTATCTTGATTTGCGAGTGCGGACCAATTGCTGCCATCCCATCGTGCAATATAATGTGCCCCTACGCTACCTGCTCTATTTAATTGTCCTGCAACATAAATCTGACTACCGTCCACCGCAATTGCCTCGACCAAGCCGGTTACGCCATTATTTTCCCCTTCTCCAATAGAAGACCAACCGGAACCACTCCATTTAGCTATCCGGTGGGCGGTTGAGCCACCTGCCGTTTCAAATAATCCTCCCACAATTAGATCGCTGCCACTTTTTTTGATTGCAAGAACCCAATCATCCACACCATTCCCCAAGGACGACCAATTACTGCCGTCCCATTTGGCGAGATGGTTCACCGTATTTCCATCCGCTTTCTCGAAAAGGCCACCAACATAAACATCATTGTCTATTGTTTCAATCGTCTTGACTTGGGAATCTACACCGCCTCCTAAAGCAAACCAGTTGCTACTATCCCATTTAGCTATATATTTGATATTATTATTTCCAGCCACCCTAGTGAAATCACCTCCAGCATAGAGATTACCATTTTGAATAGCAATCGCAAAAACCCAAGAGTTATCGATTCCGAGTCCTAACGCTGACCAACCGTTTCCATCCCATTTGGCTACACGCTTTGCCGTAATCCCTCCCGCTTCCGTGAAATTCCCTCCGGCATAAACGTCTCCGTTTTCAGCGACCACAATTGCATCCACAGTTGAATTCAGACCGCTGCCTAAAGCGGACCAATTGCTCCCATCCCATTTGACGATGTGATTCACGGTCGTGCCCTCAACAGTGGTGAACTCTCCTCCCACATAAACATCCTTCCCATTAATTGCTATGGCACGCACGGAAGCTCCTAAGCCATTACTGACTGAAGACCAATCATTTCCACCCCACTTGGCAATGTGGTTAACGATCAACCTGCCTGCTGCTGTAAAGTCGCCACCAACATATACATCATTGCCTTGAATCGCTAGAGCCTTCACTATACCGTCCACACCGTGAGGTCCGAATCGATTATCCCAGTTTTCATCACCTGAATGCACAAATGGGCTTATAAATTGGATGCTTTCTTGTCCAAAAATTACGGATATTTGGAGGCAAAAAATTGATAAAAATATCACACAGTAAGTTTGTCTTTCTGATACGCTCAAGTTTCTTTTAACGGCTTTCATTTTTACCCTCCATTTCGAAAAGTACGTAGCTTCCCGATCATGATGTTTACCTCTCGATTAGTTATTGCTATTTGAGCAAAGTCGTTTTGTCCCCATCGCTGGCGGTGAGCTTGATTTCGGTTTGGGAGAAGGTCGCCCGGCTGACGGATAAAACGGGACCGAAAATCAATGATAAAGAAAATAGGTATCCCATAATGTCACCCCACGTTTTGATATGTGAGGAAGGAGTTAACATTACTTTAAGCACCTTCAACGAGAAAGGCAAGAAAATTGTGTTTGACCTAAATCTACGTTATGAACAGCCACAGCTCGCCACTGAAATTGCTGTTGATGAGACAAAATCCGAGCCCCATTCATCGCACAGTATGAATCAAACTCAAGGTAAGGCAGCAATTCTGCGCATAGTCGCTGCTACTCGTTGAAGACGAATATCCAAAACCCATTTTTTCGTCCAGTATGAATATACTGAACAATCTGTCAACACATCATTCGTTCTTCAGTTTTCAGATATCATGTTCTCAGACCGCAAATGTTGACCGTTCGCCGGCCTGCGCATCGATCACCGCGAAGGCCGTCATGTTCACCACATCGATCTCATTGAAGTCGCCAATTTGTAGCACGTGCACCGGTTTCCGCATGCCCAGAAGAATCGGACCGATGGACTCGGCGCCACCTACGCGTTGCAGAAGCTTGTACGCCACGTTTCCCGCCTCAAGATTCGGGAAGATGAGCACGTTGGCACCCTCATTTCCTTTGAGCGGACTGAAGGAATAAACTTCATCGATGATTTCCGGCACCACTGCAGTATCGGCTTGCATCTCGCCATCGATAATCAATTCAGGCATTTTGTTCTTCACGATTTCAGTGGCCTGTCGTACTTTCTCAGCCAACGGATGTCGGGTGCTGCCAAAGTTTGAAAACGAAAGCATGGCGATTCTGGGTTCGACATCAAAGCGCCGCACCTCTTTTGCGCACAGCAGCGCAATTTCGGCGAGGTCTTCGGCTGTGGGCTCGATATTCACTGTGGCGTCGGCAAAGAACAACACCCGGTCTTTCAGCACCATCATATAAAGTCCGGCCACCTTGTGCACATCCGGGCGCACACCGATGATCTGCAGGGCCGGTCGAATGGTTTCGGGATAGGCCTGCGTCAGTCCCGATACCAGTCCGTCTGCATCTCCGAGCTGAACCATCATAGCCCCAAAATAATTTCTGCGTCTCATGAACCGTTGGGCTTCCCCATAGGTCACACCCTTTCGACGACGCAATTCATAAAACGTGTTCACATAATATTCAAGCTTATCAAATGTGTTCAAATCAATGATTTCCACACCTTTGTCCAGGTTCAGGTGCATTTCACTGATTTTGCTCTCGATCTCCTTTTTGTTACCCAACAGAATCGGATGCGCCAATCCTTCATCCAGGACAATTTCGCAGGCCTTGAGAATGGGCACGTGGTCTCCTTCCGGGTAGACAACCCGCTTCGGTTGCTTTTTGGCTTTGTTGATGATCACCCGCATGACTTTGCGAGACATCCCGAGACGCGCCTCCAACTTCTCTTTATATTCATCGATGTCGATATTGACTCGGGCTACGCCGGTTTCCATGGCCGCTTTTGCCACCGCGGACGCTTCCCAGAGAAGCACTCGGGGATCGAATGGTTTCGGAATGAGGTATTCACGCCCAAACTCCAAACCTTCCAGCCGATAGGCTTTGATCACGGTGTATGGCACAGGTTCTCGCGTCAAATTTGCGAGAGCATGGGCAGCCGCGACTTTCATTTCCTCATTTATGGCGGTTGCTCGCACATCCAACGCACCTCGAAAGATGAAGGGGAACCCCAGCACGTTGTTGACCTGATTGGGGTAGTCGCTGCGCCCGGTGGCCATAAGCACATCATCCCGCACTGCCATAGCCTCGTCGTAGGTGATCTCGGGATCGGGGTTGGCCATGGCAAAAATAATCGGATTGTCCGCCATGGAACGCACCATGTCTTTCGTGACCAGATTCGGCCCGGAAACGCCGCAGAACATGTCCGCGCCCTTCATCGCGTCCGCCAGAGTACGGGCCTCGGTTTCCGCTGCAAAAAGTTCTTTGTACGGATTCATGCCCTCTTTCCGTCCAGCATAAACAACTCCTTTGCTGTCACAGAGCAGAATACTTTGTTTCCGTACGCCCAATTGGACGTAGAATTTAGCGCAGGCAATCCCGGCCGCGCCGGCACCGCAAATCACCACTTTCATGTCGCTCAATTTCTTGCCGGTCAGTTCCGAAGCGTTCAGCAGCCCCGCTCCCGAAATGATGGCGGTGCCGTGCTGATCATCGTGAAACACCGGGATATTCAACTGTTTCTTGAGGGTCTCTTCAATGTAAAAGCATTCCGGCGCTTTGATATCCTCCAAATTGATTCCGCCAAAAGTAGGCTCCAAAAGCTTCACCACATGAACCATTTCGTCCGGATCGTGAGTATCCACTTCGATGTCGAACACGTCGATATCTGCAAAGCGTTTGAACAGCACGCCTTTTCCCTCCATGACCGGTTTTCCGGAGCCGGCACCAATATCACCCAATCCAAGCACGGCTGTACCATTGCTAACCACGCCGACCAGATTGCCTTTAGCCGTGTACTTGAAAATGTCGTCCGGATTTTTGTGAATCTCCCGACAGGGCTCTGCCACGCCGGGTGTGTAAGCCAACGACAGGTCTTTTTGGGTGACGCAAGGTTTGGTGGTACAAACTTCGATCTTTCCACGTCGCTCACGGGCGTGATAATTCAGCACTTCCTCTTTGTCAATCATCGTTTCTTCTCCTTGGGTGCAAAAATAAAAAAAGCCAACGTGTTGCAGTTAGCTTTGGTTAAAATTTCTTGTGTATTCTTGAAAGTGCGTCGAACATAAGGACACACCCAGATTTTTTGACGCTTTTATGTGAGACATTTTGTTTTTATTTTGATTAACCAATCACAAAACAAACCAGGTTAATAAATGAACTCATTGATGTCGTACACAGCCATCTTTGGGGAACCTTTTCCGCTTTCAAATCCAAGCTCGTTTTTAATTTCCGTCTTCTGAGTGTCCACTCCTTTCTGGTCGAGAGCATGAATGCCTGCCTCTTTCACATCAAAGTCGTATTGTGTGCCTGGAAACTGTACGAGCGGAGAAAGGAAAATGATGTCCTCAGAACCCAATTGCATCTCCTGGATAACCTGCACGGTCTCCCGAATGTGTGAATCGTAGAACCTGTCACCGCCTGCTCCCAACAGAATGATGACGCCGACATTCGCTCCGCCC
>JAABYK010000207.1:28514-37454 GCA_011775825.1 Candidatus Zhuqueibacterota bacterium
AATTTCAGAAGTCGGTTACTGCCGGTTTCCATGCCGATATAGACTCGACGTAAATGTTTAGCCTGCAATTCCGCAAAATCATCGCTCGTCTTTCGGTTCTTGTGGAATGCGGACAGAAAGCTGTAGATGCCTTTCAGCGGAGGTGTTGGCCTGCCCGACTCTGCCTCAGAATTACCCTTGAAATGAAACTCCTGATTGATCTCTTCAAAAAATCTCAGCAGAAGCGCTTGTGGAAGATCGAGGGCGTTGGCCTCTCCCAGGAAGAGCTGCTTGCGCAGCGGAAGGGAGCCGCCAAAGAATCCCTTGACATCGCGAATATGTTTGAGAAACTCCCCTTCAGACTTGATGCGGTAGGACTCTCCTTTGTAAAAATTGCAGTAGCTGCATTTGTTATAAGAACACCCTTGCGTCGCTTGCAGCAAAATGGACAGGTACATATCCGGAGGCAGAATGCCTACCCGTCCATAAATCGAAGAAAAGATTTCTGCCTCGTTCTCCAGTTGATTGAAATCAAAAAACAGGATTCCCTCCAAAGCATTGACGATCGCCTCTCGAACGGCCAGAATGTCCTGAGGCGTGGCAGAAAGCACCTCAAGTCGATGAATTTTCAGAAGATGATAGAGTCTCCAGATGCGCTCATGAACCTGATCGATCAAATTGCGTCGTTGCTTTAAATTCAACCAGAGTCGGACATGGTGCGTATCTCCGTTCGTGGAAATCGAGCCCTTTTGCATGACCCTGTTATCCAAGCTCCGGCGGAACGTGTACCCGCCATCAAACAGCGTGATCAGTCGACCAACGAGATCAAAAGTATAAACTGTGTAAGTATTGACGCTGACAGAAATGGCTTGCTTCTTCAAATTAATGAGAATTCTGTCAGGTTGTGGACCATTCGTCAGATTGGTCTCGATTTCCAAAAACATCTAACTCACTCAATCAATCACGTACAAGACAGGGTTTTTGATTCTTTTTGTGCCTGAAATATGTGTTTCCCAAACCCTGTCAGTTAAGTTAATTGGGAATCGATACACGACTACCTCGATACTCAATGCTCAGCTTTTGCTTCTTCTCTTTTCCACTTTTTGACGAACAAATCTTCCAGATGGTGACGGCAGGCTGAGTCCTTTAAGTCGATGTCCAACTGATGATTAAACTCGTTAATGGCTTCCTCAACCTTCCCCGTTTTCGCGTACACGATGCCTAAGTGGAAGTGTGCCATTTCATAGTCGGGAGTCAAGGACGCGCATTTCTTAAAGTGGTAAATGGCTTCATCAAATTGTCCGAGATGATAATAGGTTAAGCCAATTCGATAGTGTGCGGCGCTGTATTCTGGTGCCACCTTCAAGAGCTTCTGAAGCTCACGCAAGGCTTCGGTTAATCTTGCCTGGTAGTAGAGAACGATACAGAGATCATACAGCAACTCGATATTGGTTGGATCCAAATCCAGAGCCGCCCGATACCGAGCTTCGGCTTCGATCAAATTGCCCGTGTGGAACAAAGCGTTTCCGAATATTTTTTGGGCATACGGATTTTCCGGATGTCTCTCAGCGTATTCCTTTATTTTGTTGAAATAGGACTCGTGCGGCGCTTTGGTCACGTAATCCATCGTCGCCCATAAATGCTCGTCCTGATGGTCCTCCTTCAGCAATGCGCCACAATCAAAGCAGTACATATGTGACTGCGGACGTTTTACGTTACATTTGGTGCAATACATAGTCTCTCCTTCTCATGTTACCGTTTGCTCCATTTCAGATGTAGCGGGGCTTTTGATATCTATGCCCTGGTTAGCGTTCAGCGAGGAGCATAGACCAACGAATCGGCTACCTTGTCAACGATACTGGAATTTTGCACACTCAGAGGAGGCGAGTGCAAACAATTTCGCGTACTACGCGCAGAGTCGAACTCACCCCCTAAATCCCCCTCTCTTGGCCAAGAGAGGGGGACTTCTCCTTCATGCATATCATTGTCAAATAGCCCCATTCTCTTCTCAAGAGAAGGGGGTTGGAGGATGAGTTCCATCAATTATCCTGTTTTTCCCATTCAGCTATGTCATTATAAAGTTATCTACACAAGGCTAGCATTAAGCCAGACGAAGATTACGGGCTCTCAGCAGCGGCCAAAGCTTTTTGGCGCATTTTCATAAGTTCCCGAAATGCTTCAGGCGCTTTCCTAAATGCTTTCTCGCATTCTTCACATTCGAAATAATATTTTTCGTCCAAAAAGGTGACGTAGAGTCTGTCTTTCTCAGCTTGCTCGGTCGAAACCGGGGCAAAGCATACCGGACAAAAGGCATCTGCCTCCTCCGGTGAAACCGATGGATGTTTGGCACGATGCAGTTGGGCCACGTAATGGCTCAACAATCGAACTTCTTCGTCGGTCAATTCGATGGGCGGCATCTTGGTATTTTCGGCAAACTTAAGATGCACCTCAACAAACATGCTGTCGTTGGCCAGAAACGGATCGCTCAGGTCCGGAGCGGATGTATCACTTCGCGCTTCGCCCATTGCATGGCATTTAATGCACTCATGGCGCTCAAAAACCTCCTTACCCTGCATCGCTGCCTCGCTGAGACTGGCCATATCAATTTCAGAATCGGTGGACTTGGTGCAACTTACAAGACCGGCAAGTGAGACAATCAGAGCGCCAATAAGTAATTTTTTCCCAGACATGGGGGCCTCCCGTTTTCTTATTATGGTTAGTAACTGTCTGTTGTCCTGGTTATGTGATTTTCTGTAAATTAACATCTGAGAGATCACCAGTTTCAGCCGCTGCGGAATTTTAGAGCATCTGACTTGCTGACAAAAAACTCTGAACATGCACTGAACAAACCCAACCCTCCGCAGCTCCGTTGTCCGCTGGAAACGATGTTAGAATTTTATTCAACAGCTAACCAGTCATTTATCTTACGATAATTCAAATAGTCCTTATCATCTGTTAAAGAATGAATATCCAACGTTCAAGGAAAGGACTCTGTTCTTGAATCCGAAAATTCTAACATTATCAATTCCATACGAGTAACGTCCATCGAAAGACAAATTGCCTAGCCCCATCTTGAACTCGATACCAGCCCCGAAAGTTAAACCATAATCAAAGGAATCCACAAAATCAGTATCAAACCCGGGCTCACCAACGAATGTTAAATTATCATCTATGTTTATCGAAAAATATGGACCCCAAAATAGATTGGGAGAAATATTATGAGTTGGCTTGACCTGGATATTCACTAAAAGTGGTAACTCCAAATAGCTGATGTCAATCGATGCATTTCTATTTGACATGTTTGTTATATAATCCGCTCCCTTCATGGCAAATAATAACTCTGGTTGAATGGAAAGTAATTCATTTATACTAAATCTAGAAAACAGTCCCACAGAAGACTTGGTCGTATGAGCCAAATTCGGAAATTCGCTGGGTCCAGACATATCTGATACGTTTAGTCCAAGCCTTATACCTACGCGTTTTAATTGCTGAGAAAAGACCGCAGATGAGAAAGGTTGCGAAAAAAGAATAATCAGCAATAGTAGAAAATTAGTCTTCCACACTTTGAACCTCCGATCTTAAATGGTGAGTACACTCTAACTATCAACTTTTGACTCACCCCGCAGTTTCACTCCGAATGGAAAGAACAGGGCACGGAGCGATTTTTATCACCTTTTCCGTCACGCTTCCCATAAGAACTTTTGAAAGCCCACTTCGCCCGTGGGTTGCCATGGCAATCAAATCAATATCCCAATCCTGGGCAAACTGCATGATGCCATACCCTGCTGAACCAACATGATGTCTGATAAATTTCTTGGTTTCGATTTTCTCAAATTCTTGTGGTAGTTCCCACTCGTCCGCTAATTTGGCTTTAACTCTTTCAAAATAATCGTACTCTTTCACCTGGGCATCTCGGTCCACCCGTTGACCTATCTCTACCACATGCAATAGATTGATTTCCGCTTGAAACTTGCTGGCAATGGTTGCCACAATGGGTAGAATTGCATACGATAACGGTGAAAAATCAATGGGCACCAAAATGTTTTCGATTGGCAGCCCTTTGGGTTTCGAATGCACCGTCAGAACCGGACAGTCGGACTTGCGTGTGACTTTCTCACCAGTGGACCCTATGAACAGACGCTCAAACTTTGACAATCCTTTGGCTCCCAGAATGATCAAGTCCACTTCCTTTTCTTTGGCGTATTCCAATATCTCCAGGTAAGGCGTGCCTGCCCGAATGACTTTGTTTAATTCACCGGACCAATCGTTGGAGAATTCATTAAACTGCTCAATGAGATCTTCTTCTTTGTGTACTCCATAATTTGGAAAATCCGGCATAAGCGCGGTGTACGCCTCTGTGATATTTGCCGACACGTGCAGCATCACCAACGCGGAATCGAAGGTCTCGGCAAACGCTTTTGCATACTCAAACGCATCCCGGGATGCGTCGGAAAAATCCACGGGACAAAGGATTTTCTTAAAGATTTTCATCAGGTCTCACCCTTACTTTCAATCATTGAAAACATTGTCACCATTTCTCACAAGTATTTCCGTTCTTTTGCAAAAGCTTCTAACTCTCCGCGAAAATCGGGATGCGAAATTTGGATAAGGGACTCGGCGCGTTCCCGCAGACTTTTCCCATGCAGAGAAGCGATGCCGAATTCGGTGGCAACGTAGTGGACATCGCCGCGACTGGTTACCACCCCGGCGCCTTCCTTCAGGTGAGGCACGATGCGTGAAATCTGACCACTCTTAGCGGTCGAAGGCAACGCGATGATGGGTTTGCCGCCTTTCGAACGCGCCGCGCCGCGGATAAAGTCCACTTGACCGCCAAATCCCGAATAGATGTTGTACCCGATGGAATCCGAGCAGACCTGACCGGTCAAATCTACTTCCAGAGCAGAATTGATGGCGACCATATTTTCATTCTGGGCCACCACAAAAGGATCATTGGTGTAGTCCACCGGATGCATCTCGAAAAATGGGTTGTTATGGATATATTCGTACAATTCATTGCTGCCCAGGGCAAACGTTGCGATCACTTTTCCCGGATGCAGGTTTTTGCGAGCATTTGTTACCACACCCGCCTCCACTGCTTGCATCATGCCATCCGAAAGCATTTCTGTGTGGATGCCCAGGTCTTTTCTATCGCGCAAAAGATGGAGCACCGCGCTGGGAATGCCGCCGATTCCCAATTGAAACGTTGTACCATCACCGATGATTTCCGTAATATGCTGAGCGATTTGCTTTTCAATGTCGGTGAAAGATTTTTGCTCCAGGTTTGGCAGATCTTCAGATACTTCGACTATTTTGTTAATTCGAGAAATGTGAACAAAACAATCGCCCAATGTTCTGGGCATTTTTTCATTGACTTGCGCAATCACATATTTGGCTGTTTCCGCTGCCGCCTTGGAGGCGATGGTTTCCACGCCGAGCGATACGAATCCATGTTCATCCGGTGGAGACGTATGAATAATGGCCACGTCAAGATCTACCTGCTGACGAAACAGCGACGGAATCTCGTACAAGAAAATCGGAAAATAATCGGCTCTGCCTTCGTTCACAGCTTTTCGGTTTGCCGGGCCCACGAAAAGAGACTTGTCCCTGAAGTGACCTTCCATTTCGGGCGCGGATAAGGGATCATCCCCTAACAGAAGCAAACTAAAAACTTCCACGTTCCGGAGATCATCTTTGCGATTTGCCAGAGCATCCAACAAATTGTAGGGAGTCGCGGCGTTCCCAGACGTAAATATTTTGTCTCCACTTTTGATAACTGATACCGCCTCATCCGGGGCAGCAAGCTTGCCTTTATAGTCCACGATCCATTTCATTACTCGGCCAACTCCTTATGTCGTTAGTTGCTCATTTATTTAGACGTTAAGCGGGTATGCAAGTCCACATATGCTAAGTCAAACAAGTTGGACAAGGATTCCGATGTGCTCTGTCCGTGATGCAGGTAAGTGCCATTCTGCAAGCACGGATACCTTTCCAATGCCGGGTCCATTCCGATTCGAGCCACCACCAGCACCCAGGGCAGAACCGAGTTGTTCAGGGCGTGTGAGGCAGTTCGTGCCACAGATGCCGGAATGTTGGGCACACAATAATGAATCACGCCCTCATGTACGAAGGTGGGTGTGGACAGAGTAGTCGGTCGGCTTGTCTCAACGCAGCCTCCCTGGTCGATGGAAACATCGAGGATAACCGAACCTGGCTTCATCTCCGACACCATTTTCTCGGACACGAGATGCGGGGTTTTGTGGCCGTGAATAAATATGGCCCCGATGAGTACATCGGCAAATCGAACTGCCCGCTCCACAAGCAAGGGCGTCACGATGGAAGTCGACACGCGCTTGTTGAGCAGTCTGTCGATCTCGCGAAGCTTCGGAATATCACGGTCAAGCACCAGTACTTCGGCGCCCAAATCTGAGAAGGCACGGGCGGCGTTAAATCCAACGGTACCGGCACCGAGAATCACCACGTTCGCGGGAGCGATACCGGCGACGCCAGCCAGAGTGATGCCCCGGCCGCCGTAATCGCTTTCAAGATATCTGCCCGCGATTTGAGGCAAAAGCAATCCGGCTATCTCGCTCATAGCGGTGAGAATCGGCAAGGTGCCATCCGGTTGTTCACCGAACTCGTAACCCAGGGCCGTCACCCCTCGCTGCATCAAAATGTCAATGACCGGCTTTCGGGTAGTGCCGAGATTTAGAAATGAATACACGCATTTGCCCTCTTCTAAGAAACTGCCTTCTTCTTCTGTCGGAGGCTGTATCTTGGCAATAAGCTCAGAACGGTGAAATATTTCCTCATGTGAAAAAACCACATCCGCGCCCACCTCGCGAAATTCTTCATCGGAGAATCCACAGGAGCGACCGGCTCCTTTCTCTACGTAAACGGTGTGTCCTTCTTTGAGCAAGGCATACACACCAACGGGGGTCAGCGCGATCCGGCGTTCTTCAGCCGCAATTTCATTTGGTATTCCGATATTCATATGAGGTTTCCTTTTAGGTTTTTCTTTTTAAAGATTCTAAGCTCTAAAATAAATATCGAACAATTGCTCATGACCCTAATTTGATGTTTGCAAACCCCCAGAAGCCTTGAGTAGAAAACGACTGATTGGCGTGTCGTTCTCCTTATCCAAAATGGTTCAAATCCATCCCGTTCCATTTGACATACGCAAGCAACATGCCAGGGCGCAGGTTGCAGATGGATCAAAAAAATCAATCACTTAGGGCCACAAAAATATTCAGACATTTAAAATAAATCCTAATTCTAAGAAACCAATTTTTGCAATTTCTTACTTTTGAGAAATGAATCGAGATGTGCTGTGTGAGCTTATGAGAAATGCCGTGCCGGAATCAAAAGCCTCTGTGTTTTTTTGATTCTCCCCCAACCTATATAGCTCAGCGGCTCCAAATACAAGCGCATTGATCAGTTCAAAGCCATAGCCGCATAGGTTAAGATTTTTTTCATTTTCACAGGTTTGTTGAGATAGGCAAAAGCACCCGCGTTCATCGCGTCATTGTACGTTTGCATTTCGCCATTCACCGTCATGATGATGACCTTAGAATCCGAGTGCTTTTTTTTGAGTTCTTTAAGCAACTCCAATCCGGATTTTCCTGGCATATGAATGTCCAGAAGTATCAGGGGGTAGGCCTCTCTGGTAATCAGTTCGCGGGCTTGCTCGGAACTCGAAGCTGCGCTCGCCTGATATCCTGCTTTAAGCATGATCTTGAGCAACGATTTTCTGAACTCAAAATCGTCATCCACAATCAAGACCTTCTTCAGCTTTTGCTCCTGTATCACTGTTGGTCTCCATAAAATCACTAATAAGCAGAATAGAAATAATTGTGCCAGGTTTTAAACAAGCGCATCCACACCGCATAATTGTTATAAGTTTTTAAAAATAAATATGTTAAACGATGTTCTGGTCTCAACACCACAACAACGTTGATCCGGTCCTCTTCTCACAATCGAAAAAAAGGCTTTCATAATTCTCAATTCTGGGAAATGATCGGCAATTAACCGAAAAATCAAAAACTTAGAAAGGTGCCATCAAAGCTCTCTATAATGACAGAAGGAGCGAAAAAGCTCACACCACAGATTTCATCATGAGCACTGAGGGGGGCCTATTCTTTTAACTCGATACCCAGCTCCGAGATTTTCCGATATAGGGACGAGAGACTCAACCCAAGCGATCTGGCTGCTTCGCTCTTATCATTGTTCGCTAATTCCAAAGCCCTCAGAATGGTATCCTGTTCAAACTTCTTCACAGAGGACTTCAGGTCTTTTTCTAAATTAGATGTCTCTTTGGACTTGGGGTCCAAATGTGGGAATTGCTCCAAAGTCAATGTGTTGCCGTCGCAAAGAATCATGGCCCGCTCAATAGTATTCTCTAATTCACGCACGTTGCCTTTCCAATCATATTCCATAAATGCGTCCATGACTTCTTTGTCTATGCCACGAATCGGTTTGTTCAATTGGGCACTGTATACTTTGACGAAGTGATCCACCAGTGCGGGAACATCCTCGGTTCGTTCTTTGAGAGGCGGGATGTTGATTCCCACGACATTCAGACGGTAATANNCAGGTTCTTGTTCGTAGCAGCAATAATCCGCACATCTACGAATTGCGGACTCGTGCTGCCAACGGGCAAAATCTCCTTTTGCTCGATGGCCCGCAAAAGTTTGACTTGTAAATTCAGCGGGACGCTCACGATTTCATCCAGGAAAATTGTGCCTCCGTTCGCCACCTTGAATAAGCCCTCCTTGTCTCTCATGGCACCTGTAAACGACCCCCTGACATGGCCGAACAGCTCGCTTTCGATTAGGTTCTCCGGAATCGCCGCACAATTGATGGGCACAAACCGCTTGTTCGCTCGCTGACTTCGCTGATGAATTGCGCGCGCAATCAACTCTTTGCCCGTACCGCTGGCGCCTGTGATGAGGACCGTGGAAACCA
>JAABYK010000224.1:0-4222 GCA_011775825.1 Candidatus Zhuqueibacterota bacterium
GAAGCGGGTGCCATACTCGGTGTGAATCAACAAAAGGTGACCGCGTTAAAAAATGGTCGATTAAAAGGATTTTCCATAGAACACCTATTTTCTTTTTTGGAGAAATTGGATAAACATATATGCTCATTTGCCGAGTTGTCGGGGACGTCGTTTCGACCCAAAAGAATCCGCATCTCACGCCCTATAAATTGCTGATCGTGCAGCCCGTGGAATTGGACGGCAAGACGGCAGTGGGCACGTCCATGCTTGCGCTCGACAAAGTCGATGCCGGTGAAAACGATTTAGTGCTTGTGAATAAAGAAGGCGGGTCGGCGCGTATCCTGCTTGAAAACGAAGAAATCCCGGTGCAAGCCGTGATTGTTGCAGTCATCGACGGAATTGATGTCGAAGTTGAGAAGTGACTTCTTTCAGAGTGTGAAAAGTTGGAATGGTAGCGCAATCCGACCGGTCAACGATTACAAAGAATATTTATTTGACAAAGTTTGCTCGAAATTCAGGACACGAATGACACAGATGAGACGGACTTACACTGATTTTTTATTTCAGTACCGGACACTTTTTAAAGCAAAGGTTTTTGGACGCAGATTTACACTGATTTTCGGTTTTTGATTGATTCTAATGAGAATAATATTCCAAAATTTGCGTTGTTTAGCGTTAATCTGTGTCCAAAAAAAATGTTCGGTAGTGAGTGATTTTATAAGAAATTCTGACAACCTAAAATCATCCTGTTGACCGAATTTTTGAAGGCACATTTTAGTTGACAAATTCTAAGATAAGAACAGGATCAGTGAAAAACAGTGTAATCCGCGTCATCCGTGTTCAAAGAAGTGAAATAAACTACGGCTAAGAAATTGCTGAATCGGTCGACGCATGAGACCTTTAAACAAATAAGATTTAAAGAAATGAACGTAGATCAACTTATTGACAAAGTCGTGGACGAGATGGTGAGGCCTCAACCCGCTGTCAAAGGGATAAGGACTCCTGAGTGCAATTGGTGCTGGGTCTGCCCCAACTGCCGAAGCCAGGTCGTCGAGCATATGGTGGAAAACGGCGCCAATCGTGTGGGCGCCGGACCGAATTTGGGACCGATTCATGACAATCTGGCTTCTTTGATCGATCATACCTTATTAAAGCCGGAGGCCACCCAAGAACAAGTCATCAAACTTTGTGAAGAAGCGGTGCGGCACGAATTTGCTTCGGTGTGCGTGAATCCGACCTGGGTGCGCCTGTGCCGTGAGATTGTGCGCGGAACAGGCGTTCTGGTCTGCACGGTCGCCGGGTTCCCATTGGGGGCAAATACAGTTGACACTAAGGCTTTCGAAACTCAGAAAGCCGTTGAGGACGGTGCGGATGAAATCGACATGGTCATCAACATTGGCATGTTGAAATCGAGAGAATACAAGACGGTTGGGCGCGACATTGCCGCGGTTGTGGAAGCCGCGGGTCAAAAAGGCCATGTTAAAGTGATCATCGAGACCTGTTATTTGACCGACGAAGAGAAAATTAAGGCCTGCTTGATTGCCAAGGAAGCCGGTGCCGATTTCGTGAAAACCTCAACCGGGTTTGGCAAAAAAGGGGCTGTTTTAGGTGATGTAGCCTTGATGCGAAAAGTGGTTGGAAGTGACATCGGTGTCAAAGCAGCAGGCGGAATCCGAGATTACGAAAAGGCTGCGCAGATGGTTGAAGCAGGCGCCAATCGCATCGGCGCGTCCGCGAGTGTGGAAATCATAGGAAAATGAATCCGGTCGACTTAATCACAAAAAAACGTGACGGTCAGGCACTCACCGCTGATGAACTGCAATTCTTAGTCAGCGGGTACGTCCAAGATAACATCCCTGACTATCAACTCTCTGCGTTCTTGATGGCCGTTTATTTCAGCGGCATGACGGCTGATGAAACGGCTATCTTTACGCAGATCATGCGCGATTCTGGAAGAGTTTTGGAGCTTTCCGCCATTTCCGGGTTCAAGGCCGATAAACATAGTACGGGGGGCGTGGGGGACAAAGTTTCTCTGGTTTTGGCCCCACTGGTTGCTTCAGCAGGTTTGGTGGTCCCGATGATTTCCGGGCGTGCTTTGGGTCACACAGGCGGCACCCTTGATAAATTAGAATCCATCCCGAATTTTCGTACCGACTTGACGATCTCAGAATTGACAAATCAGTTGCAGAAAATCGGCGTGGCTTTGATCGGACAAACAGACGATTTGTGTCCGGCCGACAAGAAGATTTATGCCCTCCGGGATGCCACCGGCACGGTCCAAGTCATCCCGTTAATTACGGCAAGTATTTTAAGCAAAAAAATGGCTGCTGGTATCGATGCACTTGTATTGGACGTCAAGGCCGGGAAGGGGGCGATATTCAAAGACCAGGAAAAAGCCTGGCAATTGGCCAGGATGCTCGTGAACACAGCGGCTCAGTTTCAGTTGAAAACCACCGCCATCATCACCTCCATGCAACAACCGCTCGGCAATGCGGTGGGAAACTGGCTTGAAGCAAAAGAAGCCATAGAGACGCTCAATGGGAATGGCCCGGCTGATCTGGCGGAAGTGACACTGACACTCGGTGCGCAGATGTTGGTTCACGGCCGGATTTCCGAAAACCTGTCCGACGCGAGAGCGATACTCAAAAGCAAGCTCGAGAATGGAGATGCGTTTAACAAATTCGTCGAGATCGTCGAAGCACAGGGTGGCGACCTCACGGTGATTCGAGAACCGCATTCCTACCCGGCAGCCAAACATTATTCCGTGGTTAAGAGTCCAGCCGATGGCGTCATTTCCGACATTCTCTGCAGAGAAATTGGCAAAATCTCCATGGAGCTTGGTGCAGGACGAAACGCCGTAACGGATCCGGTCGATTACACTTCCGGTATTTACTTGAATAAAAAAGTTGGAGACAGGGTGAGTTCCGGGGATATTCTCGCGACGGCCTTTTCAAACGAGCCTGAAGTCCTGAAGAAGAACGAATCTCGTTTGCAGAAAGCGTTCAAAGTCATGGACGATGAGATTGAGCCGGAGCCTTTGATCTATGCTCTTATTGACACCTCAGGCGAACGAAAATGGGATCCGAATCTACAGGATTTCACGTCTCCCTAAAACCTGATTCGCTTATCCTTCCGTTTACGACTTTGTCGCGTCAATCCGACATGTTTATCGCAATTTGAGGTTGGAGCATATTGTCGGAAAAACACTTCTTCAACGATGTTCGGACAGACGTCGTTGGCTAATTTTTTGGTGTCATCACAAATTTCAACTCTGACCACGCCTGCAGGCATCTGAAAATCCAGGACAGGCAAGTTCAAGGTGTCGTGAACGGACTTCATGTACGGGGCCCAAATTGGCAGCGCCGTTCGTGCACCATCATGTCCTCTACCCAGGCTAATTGTGTAATCGTCAAAGCCGACCCAAACTCCGCTTACAATTTGTGGGGTAAACCCGATAAACCAGGCGTCGCTGTGGTCGTTTGTTGTGCCGGTCTTACCGCCTGCCGGACGTGTGAAATTGTACTTCCATCGGGCCCTTCCGCCGGTACCGCTGTTTATCACGGTTCCAAGCATATCTCTCATTATGTAGGCCGTTTCTTTTCTCAAAGCCTCATGACTGCGAGGGATATTCTTCTCAATTAGATTTCCATTTTTATCTTCAATTCGGAGGATCGCCACAGGCTCAACATGAACACCGCTGTTGGCAAACACTCCGAAGGCTGACGTGATTTCCAGTGGAGTCACATCAGAGGCACCCAAAGCTAAGGCATCTACCGGCTGAAGCGGAGATTTTATGCCCATCTTACCTGCATAATCGACGACCAGGCTCGGCTTACGAATGACTTCTTGCAATACTCGCACGGTGACCAAATTCAACGATCTTCTCAGGCCCTCTCGAAACGTCGTCGGTCCGCCAATCTCAGTCGGATCATAGTTTTGCGGTGACCAACGTTCGCCGCTTGGTAATTCCGTTACCACAGGCATGTTCAATACTTCATGAGTGGGCGGATAACCATTGTCGATGGCCACTGTATAAACGAATGGCTTAAACGCTGAACCCGGCTGTCTGCGTGCTTGAACAACCCGATTGAACTTCGATTCTTCAAAATCGCGTCCGCCAATCCACGCTAAAATGTGACCGTTTCTTGGATCAATGGAAACCAAAGCCACTTGAAGCGGCGCTTTAGTCCGGATTAAAGAATCGACTAACGTTGAGTCCCGCAAGATTTTGTTGACATTTTTG
>JAABYK010000224.1:4348-5343 GCA_011775825.1 Candidatus Zhuqueibacterota bacterium
GCGGGATTTGTAGGGAATGACATCAATTGGCGTTTTCAAATGTTCTTCATACTCTTCGTCTGTGATATAATCCATTTCTCGCATGGACAGAAGCACAATATTTCGTCGTCTTAACGTCATTTCAGGATTCCGGTGCGGGGTATAGATTGCGGGCGCTGGCAACATGCCGATCAGCATTGCACACTCTTCCGGCGTTAAGTCTCTCACATCCTTTCCGAAATAGAGCAAAGACGCGGACTGAACTCCATACGCGCCATGCCCAAAGTTCATGTGATTTAAGTACATTTCGAGGATTTCATCTTTTGTGTAGGTGCGTTCGATTTGAATGGCGGTTAGCAATTCTTTGACTTTTCTGGTGATGGTTTTTTCTGTGGTGAGGTAGAGCTGTCGTGCCAACTGCTGTGTTAGCGTACTTGCACCTTGCTCGTAGCTTAGATGAACGAGATTGATGAATGCGGCTTGCGCGAATCGTTGGATATTCATTCCCCAATGGTCAAAAAACCTGCGATCCTCAGTGGCGATCACGGCCTTTATCAGGGCATCCGGTATTTCCTCAAGGGGGACGAAGCTGCGCTTTTCCTCGTAGTATTCATGAATGATTCTCATGTCGGCCGAGTAGACCTTGGAGGCCAGTTTCGGTTTATATTCTTCCAACTGTTTTAGAGAGGGCAAATCGCGGCTGATTGCATACAAATAAATCAAACCGACGAGTCCTACAAAGAGAAGTCCAAGAAATGCGGCCGTTATTTTTCGTGTCTGTACGAATTCCTTGAAAGCTTCCCAATAGGAGCTGTCAAAACCATTTTCCTCCGAATCTCTAAATCTTCTTTTCATAAAGGCTCCCTTTTGTGTTGACTTTACTCAGTGAACTTAAACTTTTGAAGTCTTTAGAAGTTTCGGAACGAATTTCTCGGAATCATTGTTCGGCCAGGATTTAAGCTCAAGTTTCGTGCCATCTAATTCCAGATAGGTGAAATTTGTGATCCAATCTCCTA
>JAABYK010000224.1:5406-6381 GCA_011775825.1 Candidatus Zhuqueibacterota bacterium
AGGATTTTCGCCCCTTTCGCGACTTTTCTTAGCGAATAATTTCATTAAGGGCAGACCAATATCGGGGTGAATCAGCCTGTACAGGGCGATGTTGATGGGATTATTGAAGATTCTTTTCAGAAATCGTAAACGTTTCTCGCCCTTGGCCAGGCCATCTCCGTGCGCTATGAAAAGCTGAACATTGTTATGTGTAACAGAATATGGCTCACGATACACTTCAAACCCGATTTGCGTCTGCAAATAATCTCCGATCCACAAGTCGTGATTGCCCGTGAAATAGTTGACTTGAATTCCGGCTTCTACTAATTGATTGAGTTGAAACAAGATTCTCAGGCTAACTTTGGGGATCGCATGTCGATATTCAAACCAGAAGTCATACAAATCCCCGACAATATACAGAATGTTCGCATGATTTTGCATGTTCGCAAGGAAGGCACTCAACCGTTGAAGCTTAATTTCCTCAATCCGCGCAGAGTGTGCGCCCAGATGAACATCGGAGATGAAATAGATTTTTTCCATGATCGAACTTAATCATTGAGACTCTAAAAAGCAACCTTTTTGAGACTAAGGGGTTACGTGCAAAAATATATTGACATTATTGAAAAGAATTAGTATTTTTGAGCGCCTTTCCGGAAACCTTCGAACGGCATTCAAGATTAATTAAACGAAATGGAAGGAGCTTTGTGCCTATGAGCTTAGATGCTTTAGGTATGATTGAAACGAGAGGATTGGTTGGAGCAATCGAAGCCGCCGATGCGATGGTTAAGGCTGCGAAAGTCACACTGATTGGCAAAGAGAAGATCGGAGGCGGCTACGTAACCGTGATGGTTCGTGGAGACACGGGGGCAGTGAAAGCTGCCACGGACGCGGGAGCAAGCGCAGCAGAAAAAGTTGGCGAACTGGTCTCCGTCCATGTGATTCCAAGACCTCATAACGAAGTGGAAATGATACTTCCGAAAAAAGCCAACTCGGAAT
>JAABYK010000224.1:6407-27685 GCA_011775825.1 Candidatus Zhuqueibacterota bacterium
AGCGGCATGGAAGAACGAGCACTTGGTCTCATCGAAACCAAAGGGCTGGTGGGGGCCATTGAAGCTGCAGATGTCATGGTCAAAGCGGCAAATGTCAAGCTCTTAGGTACAGAACAAACCATCGCAGCTTTGATAACCGTCAAAGTCGTTGGCGAAGTGGGTGCTGTAAAGTCTGCTGTTGATGCGGGTGCGAGGGCTGCTGAAAGAATAGGGGAATTGATTTCCTGTCACGTGATACCTCGGCCACACGAAGATACCGAATCGATCGTTTACGAGGAGCACCAGAATGACGGCCCCCCAATCGTCACTGCTAATCTGAGCATAGAGGAAATAGAAGCCATGCCGGTCAGGCAACTTCGCAGGTTAGCCAGAGACTTTCCGAATTTTCCGATTCAGGGAAGAGATATATCGAAAGCAAACAAAACATTGCTCATTGAAAAGTTCAGAGAGTTGTTCGAGAAGACATAGGCTCCATTCTTCGAGTGGAGGTTTTTCATCTTGCGAAGCTTAAACGCTGACATCAACCAGTGGTTTAGTCTTCTAATGTGACATGAACTCAGTTTTGCTACCATCTTACGCCAAGATAAATCTATGTCTGTTCGTAAAAGGCAAGCGGAGTGATGGATACCACGAGATCGAGACGCTCATCCAGCAAGTTAATCTGAAAGATGATATCGAACTGACAATTAGGGATGAACCCGGTATTGAATTATCTTGCGACCATCCTGACGTTCCCCGGGGTGAGGAAAACTTGTGTGTGCGTGCAGCAACCCACTTTATGCAAGCCACAAATATCCAACGGGGGATTCGCATCAAATTACACAAAGTCATACCGATGGGTGCGGGATTGGGGGGAGGGAGCAGCAACGCGGCGGTGGTGCTTATGGGCCTGTCAAAATTGTGGCAGGAGAATCTTGAACCGCACCAACTCCTAGATTTGGCTTCTCAATTAGGTTCGGATGTGCCGTTTTTCATCGAAGGCGGGTTGGCAGTCGCAAGAGGTAGAGGAGAACGCCTGTATTTTTGCGAACAGATTTTAGATAAACCGGTTTTGTTGGTTTATCCCCGAATCAACATCTCGACGGCATGGGCCTATAATGAATTGAATTTAGGCTTGACAATGAACGAAAAAAATATTAAATTGGGGCATTTTAAAGTTAAAGAATTCAATAACGTAGATTTCTACCAGGAATTCAAAAACGATTTCGAAAAAGTTGTTTTTGAAAAGTTTCCTTTGCTTCAGAAGATAAAAGAACAGATTTCGGAAAAAAATTCGTTATTTTCGGGTTTGTCGGGTTCCGGTTCGACACTGTTTGGCATATTTCGGGAAAGACATGAAGCTCTGGAGGCGAAGCGATTTTTCGAGAAAAAATACCTGACATTTGTAACTGATCCTTTGAAGTGGGGATATGGAGGTGTACTTTAAGGTTGTGATGTGTGTTGTCTCTTCTGAGTTTTTATCATTTCATCTACGGAGGGAGGCATGGAGATTACTGAAATTAACATTAGTTTGCGAAACGAGGATAAGCTCAAAGCGTTCGTAAACGTCACCTTTGATGATGAGTTTGTTGTACGCGGAATGAAGGTGATTCGGGGATCAAGCGGGTATTTTATCAGCATGCCAAGCAGAAAGATGCCTGATGGTTCCTATCGGGACATAGCTCACCCGATTCGCAACGAGTTTCGGCAATACGTCGAGAAGGAAATTTTGGAGGAATATCGAACTGAGCTGGAAAAAGAAGGTGGGGATTTGTCCGATCTCACGAATGCGCTAGAGGAGCAGGAGGGTGACGAATAGAGCATTATGATTTGTAAGAGCTGCAAGAACCTTATATTGACATAGATTTTAATGGGGCGTCGCCAAGTGGCAAGGCACGGGGTTTTGGTCCCCGCATTCGGAGGTTCGAATCCTCCCGCCCCAGCAACAATTAAAATGTCGCTCAATTTCTAATGACGGGATCCTGGAATAGGGTTGCCGTCATTTCTATGTTCGATTAAAGTGAAAACTGCTTGATTTAGTTATGCAACCGAGTCCTATTATTTTTTCAGGGAATGCCAACAGACCGTTGGCAGAAAAGATCGCCCAGTATTTGAAAATTCCGCTTGGTGATTCGACCATTCAATACTTCAGTGACGGTGAGATTTGGGTTAAGTATAATGAAAACATTCGTGGATCGGATGTCTTTATTATTCAGCCAACCAATGCGGCATCCAGAAATTTGCTGGAGTTGCTCATTATGCTGGATGCGGCCAAACGGGCGTCAGCAGAAAGAATCACCGCCGTCATTTCCTATTTTGGCTATGCTCGCCAGGATCGAAAAGATCAGCCCAGGGTGGCAATTTCGGCAAAGCTAATAGCCAATCTTCTTTCCACAGCCGGAGCGGATCGTATTCTGACCATGGACTTGCATGCTCCGCAAATCCAGGGGTTCTTTGATATCCCGGTAGATCATCTTTACTCATCCGCTATTTTCACAGAATATTTTCGAGAGATGAAGATACCGAATTTGACTGTGGTTTCTCCCGACATTGGCGGCATCACGTTGGCGCGCGCCTATGCGAAACGCTTGGATGCGCCTCTCGCCATCATCGATAAGCGTCGGCCAAAGCACAACGAAGCGGAAATCATGCATATCATCGGTCAAGTGGATGGACGTAACATACTCATCATAGATGACATTGTGGATACAGCAGGAACGTTGTGCAATGCAGCCGGAGCTCTCAAAGATCATGGCGCGGAAGACATCTACGTGGCCTGTACGCATCCCATTCTGTCGGGACCCGCAATTGAGCGCATTTCTGAGGCCCCCATCACTCAAATCAGTGTCGCCGATACCGTGTTTGTACCGAAAGAAAAACAGCTTGAAAAAATCAAAATCTTGACTGCCTCCGAACTCTTTGGGGAGGCCATCAAACGAATTCATGGTGAAGAATCGATAAGTTCTTTGTTTGATTAAATTGGAGAAAAACGAATGTCAGAATTAGAATTAAACGTCGAGAAACGAGACAACGTTGGCAAGCAAACCAGTAAAGAATTAAGAAGAGCGGGCAGAATACCCGGCATATATTATATTCATGGAGAAAATTCCATTCCGTTTTCTGTGGACGAGAAACAGTTGAACAATGCAATTTATTCGGAATCAAGTGTCATTGATCTAAAATTTGATTCCGGTAAGAAAACGAAGTGTGTGATCCGCGATATTCAGTGGCATCCGCTCTTTGATAGGCCACTCCATGTTGATTTGATGGGCATTAAGATGACCGAGAAGATTCAGGTAGAGGTGCCGGTCCATTTCGTGGGCGAAGCTATAGGCGTTAAACGAGATGGCGGCGTGTTGCAGCAAGTCGTCCGTGAAATTGAAGTAGAATGCTTGCCAGGCGACATACCGGAACACCTGGAAGTGGATGTCAGCGAGTTAGAAATTGGTGATACATTTCGGGTTGAGGAACTGGCGAACATCGCCAATGTCAAGCTCCTCGCAGATCCGGATCAGACGCTTGCCGTGGTTCGTCCACCACGAATTGAAGTCGAGCCAACCGTTGAACTTGAAGAAGAGGCGGCTGAGCCAGAATTGGTCGGTGAAGAGAAGGAGGCGGAAGAAGAACCTGAAGAGACAGAATCCTCAAAGGAAGAATAGGCCGCGATTCTTGAGTGAATGGACGAAGATTACTTGTTGGTCGGTCTCGGCAATCCGGGTCGTAAGTATGAGCGTACGCGACATAACGTCGGATTCATGATCATTGATAATTTGGCGCAGGAAGTTCAATGTGGGTTTGGACTCGAAAGGAACAGTTCCATTGGCAAGATCCAGAAAGATGGCAGAAATTTGAGATTGGCAAAACCATTGACCTATATGAATAGAAGTGGTGAGGCGGTAAGGGACATAGTACAAAAATACCAAATTCCTCTCAGCAACCTGCTTGTCATCTTAGACGACCTAAATCTCCCATTTGGAAAACTTCGATTCAGACGAAAAGGCAGTGACGGCGGCCATAATGGTTTGGCCTCGGTCATTTACCAATTAAGAAGCGAAGAATTTCCTCGTTTGAGGGTTGGCATTGGAGCAGAAACTCGGCTTGATGCGGTTTCCTTCGTGCTTTCAAAGTTTGATAAGAAAGAAAGAGGTGAACTTCCTGATATCATCAAGCATGCCACAGAAGCATGTCTTTCTTTTGTGACCGAAGGGATCGAAAAATCGATGACTCGATATAACTAATGCAAAAAAATTGAGGAGGATTTAGTTGGCTATTCCCATCATTCCGATAGCAGCGAGTTTGTTAGCCATAGCTTTTGTAATTTACTTAAGTCTGGATGTAATGAAAAAAGATCCGGGTAACTCCCGGATGGTTGAAATCTCCAAAGCTGTTCAGGAGGGAGCGAAAGCATTTCTCAAAAGAGAATTCATCTATATAGGGAGTTTCGTGGTCGTCATTTCGATTCTAATCGCCCTTGCCCCTTTATTTGCAGAGGTTGAGTTGGGATGGAGAACATCCGTCGCTTTTATCACGGGTGCGTGTGCTTCTGCGCTTGCTGGCTACATTGGGATGAGCATTGCTACGCGTTCCAACAGCAGAACAACGCAGGGTGCGCTCAGCGGTGGTCTTAGAGGCGCCCTCAGCGTTGCCGTGTCAGGTGGGGCCGTCATGGGAATGAGTGTGGTGGGGATATCTTTGTTGGGGCTGTGCATTATGTTTTACATCTTTCAAGGCAATCCAATCATCATTAATGGATACGCCATGGGCGCAAGTCTGGTCGCCTTGTTCGCACGTAGCGGAGGCGGCATCTTTACCAAAGGCGCCGATATGGGCGCCGACCTGGTTGGAAAAGTCGAAGCCGGTATCCCTGAAGACGATCCACGAAATCCTGCTGTAATTGCTGACAATGTTGGCGATAATGTCGGAGACGTTGCGGGTTTAGGAGCGGATCTTTTGGAATCCTACGTCGAATCCATCATCGCGGCCATCGCCATTGCAGCATTTATTGGCTTTGCAACTTCCGATGAAATTAAGAACACCCTGCAAATGCTGCCGCTATATATCGCCAGTGCAGGTATTGTGTCGTCCATTATTGGTGTTCTGTTTGTACGAATTGCAGGAAGAACGAATCCACAAGGTTCGTTAATGGGCGGAACCTACGTCAGCGCCGCTTTAACGGCTATCGTGACCTATTTCATCGTCAAGTTTTATGGCGCAGCTTATACAGAAGATGGCACGATCTACTCAGCCATGGGACCGTTTTGGGCGACCATCTCCGGCGTGCTTGCAGGAATCATTGTCGGGTTTTTCAGCGAGTACTTTACCTCCGGAAAATACCGGCCTGTTAAACGCCTGGCTGAAGATTCGAAGAGTGGACCAGCGCTGACTGTGACGGGAGGCATTTCAGTCGGAATGGCCTCGACTGCGGTGCCAGTGATTGCACTGGCTGTGGCCGTCATGATTGCGTATCACGTCGCCGGCATTTACGGCGTGGCTTTGGCGGCATTTGGCATGTTAGCGACAACCGGTATGGTCGTAGCAGTTGATTCCTATGGCCCGATAGCGGATAATGCCGGCGGCATCGCGGAAATGGCTGAGTTGGATCCCAAGGTTCGAAATATTACCGACAATTTGGACGCAGTTGGAAATACGACAGCCGCAATTGGTAAAGGTTTCGCCATCGGTTCCGCTGCGTTTGCTGCGTTGGGTCTTTTGGTTGCTTATATGAAAGCCGCAAACGTTGATGTCGCAGACATCAAGGATCCCAAAGTTCTGGCCGGCTTATTAATTGGCGGTATGTTCCCATTTCTGATCTCGTCTATGCTTTTCAAGGCAGTTAGCAAGGCTGCTTTTAGAATGATAGAAGAGGTGCGAAGGCAATTCAAAGAAATTCCGGGGCTTATGGAGGGCAAGGTGCTGCCTGATTCAGCTCGATGTGTCGACATCAGCACCACCGGAGCTATCCAGGGTATGCTGGTCCCCGGTTCTCTCGCAATTGTGACCCCTGTGATTATTGGCAAACTTTTGGGACCACACGCACTTGCCGGACTTCTGGTGGGCGCACTGGTGACCGGCGTGATGCTGGGCATTCAAATGGCGAATTCTGGAGGCGCCATGGACAACGCCAAAAAATACATCGAGGACGGCCATTTCGGGGGGAAAGGAAGCGAAACTCACAAAGCCACGGTGATTGGCGATACGGTTGGCGATCCGTTGAAAGATACCGTTGGGCCATCGATTAACATTCTGATCAAGCTCATGGCGGTCATTTCATTAGTCCTGGCACCATTATTTATTCAATAGTTTTTCTGAAAAGGAGGTGAAATAGCATTGCCGAAATACGAAACCACAGTTGTCTGTGATTCTTTTTTGAAAGATGAAGACAAGCAAAATCTGGTGACAAAAATAGAGAACTTCATAAAGAATAATGGGGGAGAAATTCACAAAATAGAAGATTGGGGTAAGAAAAGACTGGCTTACGAGATTCAACGTAAACAGTATGGAATTTATGTTTACTTCTTATATTCTGGACCAAGCGCGCTCCCGGATCTGTTGGAACGTGAATTCCGTCTGGAAGAACCCATACTGCGGTACTTAACCGTCAAGTTTGACCCCAAAATGATGGAGCCGGAAGAAGTGAAGCCCGGGGGGTCGGAACCGAAGAAGTCCACAGGTGAAGATGAATCCGAGAAATCTGGCGACGAGAACGACGAAGATACCGCAGTGGACGAAACAGAAGAAGCCGAAGTCAAAGAATGATAAAGGCTTGCAAGGGAGTGCATGCAATGATATATGAAGTTACGTTGCCATGAATTTAGAAACCGGAGGGTGTGAGAATGGGGAATTTAAAGATGCCTGACATAAATAATGTCATGATTGCCGGAAATTTGACGAACGAACCATCGTTCCGGAAGACCACCAATGGCACTTCCGTGGCTAATTTTCATATTGCTTCCAATCGTAAATTCAAGGACAATTCCGGACAGTGGAGGGAGAATGTCTGTTTTATTGGGGTGGTCGCCTGGCATAAACTGGCAGAGAGTTGTTTTGAATTTCTCACCAAAGGTTCGGCCGTTTTGGTAGAAGGTGAATTGCAGAGCCGTTCCTGGAAAAATAATGATGGGACTTCTAACAACGTCGTAGAAATAAAAGCCAGAAGAATCCAATTTCTAAATCGTCAGCCCAAGAAAGACGAGGCCATGACGCCGGAGAGCGATGAAACGCTTCTTGAAACAAAAGAAGGCGCTCCAAAGAAATCTAATGATTCAGTTGAAAATACTCAAGAAAGCTTTCCAACTCCAAATGAGAATAGCAAAGATGAGGAGTTCCCAAGCAATTCGGAATTCAAATTTGGATACGATGGCTCAAATTTGTAAAATGCATTCAGATCTAGAAAAATTAAAGGAGTAAGAACCATATGTTGAAAAGAAGAAAAATATGTCGGTTTTGTGAAGATGGCGTAAAATACATAGACTACAAAGACGAAAAGCGACTCATGCGCTTCATTACAGAGCAAGGCAAAATCATCCCCAGACGCACTTCAGGAACTTGTGCGCCTCACCAACGACAACTGAGGCAAGCCATTAAACGGGCCAGACATTTGGCGCTTGTGCCTTATGTCGTTGAAATGCCCAAATAGATGTAGGCACTTAAGAGTGAATTTCTTGCTCAAAAAAATATTTTCACGCAAAGACGCGAAGGCGCCAAGATAACGCAGAGAAAAGTAAAATCATTCTTCCTAAACCAAGAACAATTCTGTAAATACCGACGTTTAGAATTGCTAATTGAAATCAAAGAGAGAAGGCATGATATTCACAAGAAATCTGCGTCTTTGCGTGCGCTTTTTATTTTTACCTTTATGGTTCCGGCCCGCCGGGTTAGGTGTTCTTAATGTTTAAACTTGCAAAGAGGTGATAAATACAAATGAAAGTTATATTGAAACAAGACGTGTCAAATGTGGGCCAATCTGGTGATATTGTAGAGGTGAAAGACGGATATGCCAGGAATTTTCTCATTCCTCGCCAGGTTGCCCTGCAAGCGACGCCAAAGAACCTCAAAGTTTACGAACAGGAGAAGCAGCGTCACCAAATTAAATTAACAAAAGAGAAACGCAGCGCAGAGCAGTTGGCCGAGAAACTGGACCAGGTTTCACTGACAGCTCCGGTCGCTGTAGGTGAAGAGGACAAAGTGTTCGGTGCGGTCACCTCACAGAATATTGCCGACCTGCTTAACAACAAAGGATTTGATATCGATCGCAAGAAAATTGTACTGGAAGAACCATTGAAGGCGTTGGGAGTCTACGAAGTCCCCATAAAACTGCACAGCGAAGTAGAGGCAAAAGTGAAGGTTTGGGTGGTCAAAGAGTAAGCTTCATCAGCACAAGCAAATTAGTTTGCAAAAAATGATTTTTTGGTATTATTTCGCAATTTACTGCTCCCAAAAGTTGATTTTTATGACATCTTTTGTTATTATATGTTTGGTGACTTCGTAAAAAGCCAGCCAGTCAGCGCAACGATACATCATACGGTATACTGTGCTGAACAGAATATCATTATAATGTATGTTTCAGTGTTTTGCTGGACTTTTTAGGAGACCATCATGATTCAGTATTTTTTCAGAATATTTTTAAAATTAACTACTTAGTGAGGGGAGGCTATCGCGTATGGAACGACAATTCCCAGACTGTCAGAAATGCTCAACCGGAGTTCTGATTCCGCTTTCAGATTACGGACGTGAAGGGGCTTCAATCATGTTTAAAGCTTGGGTTTGTTCAAATCCAAATTGTGGGTTCAATATTCGAATTGATAATGGTGAGGTTAGTATTGGGAAGGACATAACCCAGTCGTTTAAGTAAAAAACCATTGTCGACGTGAACAAAATCAGGGTATTAGGAGTTTATTCTTAATGCCCTATTTTTTTATAAAAGAGTTGGTTGGATGGCGGTAAGCTTGCTGGACAATTATAAAGCGAAGGTCGTTGTATTTATCTTTGCCATTTTTATTTGGTTTTTCGTGATCACGGAAAATGAATATGAGCACGATATTGATGTGCCCATTAGATTGGTTAATGTGTCGGAAAATATGGTGCCCTTGCACGAAATACCCGAGAATGCTAAGGTCAAAGTAAGGGGAAATGGCAAGGATCTGATTGCGCTTACGGTCAGCCAAGGTGCTCGACTGGAGCTCGATTTATCCGATGTCGGAAGGAGCAAGACGTTTGACTTAAGACCGAAGCATGTCATTCTCTCACGGCCAATTGGCACCATCATCACCAAGGAAGTTCTTGCCCCGGATTCTCTTACGGTCGTTCTGGATGAGTTCACAAGCAAAAAGGTTTCGGTCCGTCCGAAGATCAAAACCATAACGGCGCCGGGGTATACAACCGTGGGTGAAATCGAGGTTACTCCGGATTCCATTGAAATCTTCGGGCCGAAAAGCTTGGTGACAAAAATAAACGAACTGTATACAAAAGAAGAAAAATTTACCGATCTTCGGTTTGATTTAAAGCGAATCTTTCCGTTGGCCCCCCTTCCGTCGCCGAAGATCAAAACGGGTGTGCAAGAGGTTGAAGTCTACGTGAATGTTCAAAAGCTTTTGGAGAAAACCGTGAACAGTATCCCTGTGGAAGTCCGAAATGCTCCTAAGAATGTTAATATTACGGTCATCCCTTCAACGCTGAGTCTGGTTTTGGAAGGTGGTGGAGATTTATTAAGTGAGTTGAGTTCAGACGATATTGTTGCCTATATTGACTACAATCGTGTAAAATATCAGTCGGGGAATGAATTTCCGGCGGTCATCGAACGTCCCCAGGGGATCAGTTACCGCGATGTGAGGCCCAAGACTTTCAAACTGATATTCGAGAGAAAGCAATGATTTTCTCCGCCAGCTATTCTATGACTGCGATATGAGTCGTTCAGAATTCTTTTACGTTCGTCCCAACGACGTCTACTCAAATTATCTTAGACTCAGAAAAGATGAATTCCATCATTTGGTACACGTGTACAGGAGAAAGCGGGGCGACATATTTTCGGCAGTGGATGGAAAGGGTCACGTGTATGAGTGTCAAATTGAAGAAGTGCTCACAGAGGAACTCGAAGCGAGAATCGTAAAGAAGGCCCGCTATGTCGGTGAACCGTATTTTCAACTCACAACTGCGCTGGCGGTCCCCAAAAAGGATCGGTTTGAACTTCTGGTGGAGAAAGGGACCGAAGTCGGGATTTCGAAGTTCATTCCTCTACTTACCGAAAGAACCGTTGTTAAAGTAAAATCGATTCGTTTAAATCGGTGTCAGAAGATAGCTCTGGCCGCCATGAAGCAGTCCCGGCGTTCGGTCCTCCCCGCGATCGAACAACCGAGTTCGTTTGAAAAGCTGTGCCAACATGCGGAGGGATATAATCTCAAGCTTCTGGCGCATGAGAAAACGGAGCATCGGAACCTGGATGATTTATTGCAAACCTCTAAGACAAAGAATCGGTTGAAATACGCAAAGACCGGCATCTTATGCATCGGTCCGGAAGGCGGCTTTACCGATGAAGAAGCCCGGTTAGCTACGAAACATGGATTCGCCACGTTTGGACTTGGGCCACGGCGACTACGTGCTGAAACCGCTGCGTTGATTGCATCGGTGTTGGTTTTGGATAGAATGGGTGAACTTAGATAAACGGGAGGTAGCCATGTCAGATTGCCTTTTTTGTGATATTGCTGCAAGCAAAATGAGTAGTGACATTGTTCATAAAGACGACGAAGTCGTTGCGTTTAGAGACATTAATCCACAAGCTCCGGTTCATATTCTGGTCATTCCAACCAAACACATTGCCACAGCCAATGACCTACATGCCGAGGATGAACAGTTGGTCGGTAAGTTGTACACGGTGGCCAAGGCGTTGGCTCAAAAAGAAGGCATTGCTCAAGATGGTTATCGTTTGGTCATGAACTGCAACAAAGGCGCCGGGCAGGCAGTGTTCCATATTCATCTGCATTTGTTGGGTGGTCGGAAGCTGACCTGGCCACCGGGATGATTTGGACTTAGGCCTTCACTTGCATTGGAACAAATGAGTCTAGGAGGTTGAGTATTATGACCAAGACCGTAACCGTTCATGACGCAGAAACACAGCTCCGGGAGTTATTGTCATTTGCCAAGGAAGGCAATGAAGTTATTATAATTAACGATGATAAACCGTTAGCGCGTATTGTTCCAAGTTTATCAACAGATCGGCCACGTGTCGCGGGGCTGAGTAAACGGAAGTTTTGGGTCAGTGACGATTTCGATACCCCCTTACCCAATGAGTTTTGGATGGACCCAAAATGAAGAAACTACTGGATAGATACCCATACATTTATTTGGTGGGCAAGTGCACCGAAAAAGCTTTCAAAGAAAGCGCTTAAGTTATGTGAAGATCGGAAGAATGTTCTTATTCTGAGTGTGGCTTGCGTATGGGAAATGCAGATCAAACTTCAACTTGGAGAACTAAAACTGAGTATGCGACTGGGCGATTTGATCGAAGATCAAAAAGAGGTAAATGATTTGCAGATATTGCCAGTGACACTAGAACACGCTCTCGCCTTAGAGCATTTGGCCGATCATCATAAGGACTCTTTTGATAGATTAATAGTAGCCCAATCTCAGTTAGAAGATCTGGACATTCTGGGTAATGATTCCGTTATTAAAAAAATCCAGTAGATGTAATTTGGCAAACTACTTCCCAGAAACTTAATTAAGTGAGTGAGATATGAGTTTACAAGAACAATTGCTCAATGAACTTAAAGCGGCCATGAAGGCGAAGGACCCAATAAGGATCAACACCATTCGAATGGTTCGTGGCCAAATGAAAGACCTTCAGATCGAAAAGGGGGAAGAACTCTCCCCCGACGACGAACTCGCAGTATTAACAAGCGCTGCGAAAAAAAGAAAAGAGGCCATCGCCGCCTACGAACAAAGCGGACGTGACGATTTGCTCGCCAAAGAAAAGCAGGAATTGGACATCCTCTCGGAGTTTTTGCCAAAACAACTTTCCGAAGCCGAAATCGAGGAGGTGGTGCGCAAGATCATTGCAGACGTTGGTGCAAGCAGCATGAAGGACCTGGGCAAGGTCATGAAAGAAGCCATGGGTCAACTCAAAGGCAAAGCCGAGGGCAAAGTCGTGCAGGAGATCGTTCGAAAAAAACTGAGTTGAAGTCGGTTATACTTGAGGAGACCGTTAAAAGGCGAGATTCGCAGAGAAAAGGTCTTTTTCTACCTGCCATTTTTCCAACTATGGATTCAGGACGCGTGATCTCCAAATCTCAGGTTTTTCCTGCTAATTTTGACAAAGACCTGTTTGGCAGGAGTTGAGTTAGCTCACCTCGTTCATAGGCATCGATTCGATCTTCAGCTTCCTTAGCCCATGTCTTATCAATGGATTTTTTCGGGGGAAACTCAAAGCTTGATAAAAGTTGGTCTATCAATTCCGTACGTTGAATCGGTGATAATTCAAGGGCTTCAGCCAATGCTTTTTCAGCGCTCTCAGACATGAGTATTACACCAAATAAGCAGAGCGAGTATTTTGTCAAAGAATACAACTATCCATCCGAAAAATCAAGACTTCCATCGATTGTAAGGTAATTAGTGTTTTATGGAGAAGTAACTTGAAGAAGTTGATGAAGGAAAGTCAGAGTCCTTAAAAAGTAACGCTCTGGGGACGCTTTCACGGGCCGGTTTGTTTTTAACCGAATTTCGAGATCTTGATTTTTACATAACGCGTTTCGCCCTTTGCGCGTTTCCACTGGACGAGGATGGGACTTTGGTATCTCCCAAATACGATATTTCCGTTTCCGTTGAAGCGATTTTCGCACACAAACAGACTGATGTGCCGTTTCACGCTTAAAAAATGGGATGCAGGTACTCTCAAGAAAATAGAAAGCAGGCGTTCAACGATGGTTTCGCTCACTCCCATGGTATCCATGACTTTGTTGAACAGTTGCACCAAATCATACTTTGCATAATCCAGAGTTTTTCCCGGGATCAAGAACGGTTCGGCGAGTGCATGTCTTCCCTTTATTGCCATATATTTTAAGGGATTGTGAAGAACCTCAGCCAAATCATGCTTCATCAGCAACGTCTCGAACTCATTGACCGTAAGACCGGCATGTTTTTCATCATCAGCCAATTCGATATCGATCTTGCCGTGCTGGACATCAAATCTGTCAACCAATTCTCGAATCTGCTCGAAAAACTCCTGGCGTGTATCTTTTAAATTGATTGAATCGATGGGATGCCTGGAGACAGGTATCGGCATGTTTGTTTGGTGAACGGCTTCCTCTTTGTTGAATGCCAAAACGGTCGTCTTCCGACGTCGATACGCACTCCCGTTAACCCCGTCTAAATCGATAAAATAGACTGGTCTCCATGGTTTGTTATTGTATGTGACGCAATTCTTCATTCCTGAACTGATGAAAATCAAGTGGGAGTCGGCATTTTTCGGTTCTATACGCCTCTGTTCTTCGCTGAGTTCGGTTCGTAGTTGGAGTTGGTCGTGTCGGTAATTGGCTTCAGGTGGAAACAGCTTTCTGAATGTACTAATGAAAGGGTGCACCTGCTGCGGGTGATGAAACTTTTCGCAAATGCTTTCTTCAAGATATCCGGCGGTGGTATGAAAAGAGCAGTAGAGGGACTTCTTGTAGCGATTCAGAAGATCCCCGTGAGTTTTGTAAATGTGCTTGGTGACATCAATTAGGTCAAAACGCGCCTCCGGAACGATTTCCAGATTCAACTGAGTTGGAGCAATTTGCATGTACAAATCCCTTGCTGTTTACTATTTAAACTGATGAAAAGTGCAAATATAATATATTTCAAGAACAATAGCAAATTAAATTCTGTTTTAAAATTTTAAATTTAAATCACCTGATCGCAGAGAAAGACCTTGTGGTAGCTATGAGAACTGCGGCCGTATTCTTTTATGCGAACGCGAATGAAGTCTTTAAGTTTCTTTTTCTGTTAAGGGGAATATTCAGGCCCCGAAAAACATGGGTAAAACTACCGACAAATACTGGAGTTCACGTAAAAATAAGAAAGGTATGGCTCTACCAGGATGCAACTCTTTCGAGTTTAACTCGTAATTAAAATGTTGGATTTTATTGCACTTCTCTTGTTTTTAAATTATTAATTCAATACCATTCTTTCTGTTCGCTGCTTCAAATAATTCATTCAATTCATCTTAATTAAGTTTAAGGAGGCATCAATGTTTATGCATAGGTTTAAGCTTTTGTGTTTCCTGTGTCTGCTGTGCATTCCAACTCTGGTGTTCGCAAAAAGTGGGATAGATCCGGATACGGACGCGGACGTAGACATTCCGTACGAAAAGTACGTCCTCGATAATGGCCTGACGTTGATTTTGCATGAAGATCACAAAGCGCCGATTGTGGCCGTCAACGTCTGGTATCATGTTGGATCTAAAAACGAAAAGCCTGGCAAGACCGGGTTCGCCCACTTGTTCGAACACCTGATGTTCAACGGGAGCGAGCATTTTAATGACGATTACTTCCAAGCCCTTGAGAGAGTGGGTGCCACAGATCTGAACGGCACCACGAACAAAGACCGAACCAATTACTTCCAGAATGTGCCGACCTCGGCATTGGATTTGGCTCTTTGGATGGAATCGGACCGCATGGGACATTTGCTTGGCGTCGTCGATCAGGCCAGGTTGGATGAACAGCGCGGCGTGGTGCAGAACGAAAAACGTCAGGGTGAGAATCAGCCGTATGGAAGAAAGGTCTGGCATGCCATCGCGAAAGCAACCTATCCGTCCCACCATCCCTATTCCTGGGAAACCATCGGCTCAATGGAAGATTTGGACGCGGCAACTTTGGACGATGTACATGAGTGGTTCAAAGAATACTATGGTGCTGCAAACGCCGTGTTGGTCATCGCAGGTGATGTGGATATGGAAACGGTCAAAGCGAAGGTTGAGAAGTATTTTGGTGGTATTGCATCCGGGCCGCCGGTCAGCCACCACGATGTCTGGATTCATGAGCGTAGTGGCAAGCAGCGTCAAGTCATGCAAGATCGCGTGCCACAAGCGCGAATCTACAAAGTGTGGAATATTCCGCAGTGGGGCTCGGAGGAGGCGGATTATTTGGACCTGGTCAGCGATGTGTTAGCCCAGGGCAAGACCTCTCGCTTGTACAAACGTCTGGTTTATGACGATCAAATCGCTACGGACGTCACGGCGTTTGTTTGGCTGCGCGAAATCGGCGGCCAGTTCATTACTTATGCTACGGCCAAACCCGGGGGGGATTTGGCCGAAGTGGAACGAGCCATGGATGAAGAGATTGGCCGGTTTCTTGCGGAAGGCCCAACCGAAACGGAATTGCAGCGCGTTAAGACGCAGCATCGTTCCCGGTTTGTGCGCGGTATCGAACGCATCGGCGGATTTGGCGGAAAGTCCGATATTCTCGCCAAGAACGAAGTCTACGCAGGCAATCCTGAATCCTACAAAACAAAGTTGGAACGTGTGCGTGAGGCGTCGGCGCAAGATTTGTTGGCTGCCGCACAGGAATGGTTGTCGGATGGGGAGTTCGCTCTGGAAGTGCACCCGTTCCCCGAATACATGACGATTGAGACAGATGTTGATCGCAGCAAGTTGCCCGATACCGGTGAGCCGCCTGAGGCCAAGTTCCCGGATCTGCAGCGTGCGACCCTGTCCAATGGATTGAAGATTGTTTTGGCCGAACGTCATGCCGTGCCCATGGTCAAATTTAATCTGTTGGTGGATGCTGGTTATGCCGCTGACCAATTTGCCATACCCGGTACGGCGAATTTGGCTATGGACATGATGGACGAAGGAACGAAAACCATGAACGCCTTAGAAATCAGCGAAAAGCTTTCCATGCTGGGCGCGCGGCTGAATACGGGTTCAAACCTGGACATGTCTTTCGTGAATCTTTCCGCCCTTAAAAGCAAGCTGGACGAGGCGCTTGACTTATATGCGGAGATCATCACCAGACCCTCGTTTCCCGAGAGCGATTTCGAACGCTTGCAGAAACAGCAACTCGCTTCGATTGAGCAGGAAAAAGCCAATCCGATTCAGATGGCTTTGCGCGTCTTCCCCAAACTGCTTTATGGAGAAGACCATGCCTATTCCTTGCCATTTACTGGCTCGGGCTATGAGGAAACAGTCTCAAAACTCAGTCGTGATGATTTGGCTGAGTTTCACGAGACCTGGTTTAAGCCAAATAATGCCACAATCGTCGTGGTGGGCGCAACCACTATGAATGAGATCAAGCCGAAACTGGAGGAACTGTTCAAAGACTGGAAGCAAGGCGATGTACCTGACAAAAACATCAGCAAGGTTGAACACCGTAACAAGCCTGTGGTGTATCTCATGGATAAGCCGGATGCGGTTCAATCCATCATTCTTGCTGGCCATGTGGCGCCATCGAAATCTCATCCGGATGACATTGCCATGCAAACCATGAACGACATCCTCGGCGGTACGTTCACATCTCGAATCAATATGAACCTGCGTGAAGACAAGCATTGGTCATACGGTTCCGGTAGCGTCTTGTTTGGCGCGCGTGGACAAAGGCCGTTTATCGCTTATGGCATCGTGCAAACCGACAAAACCAAGGAATCGATGGTTGAGCTTTCGAAGGAGCTTAAAGCGATCCAAAGTCAGGAACCGCCAACCGAAGAGGAATTAACCAAGATTCAGAAGAATCGAACTTTGAGGCTTCCGGGTTCATGGGAGACGATTTCCGAGGTCGGGGGTTCCATCAATGAAATCGTGCGCTATGATTTACCCGATGATTATTTTGACACGTATCCTGAGAAGATCAAATCGCTTGCCGTATCGGATGTTGCCGAAGCGGGGGACACCGTGATTCGTCCGGACAATCTCATCTGGGTGGTCGTCGGCGACCGTGACAAGATTGAAGATGGGATTCGCCAATTGGGCTACGGCGAAATCCAACTCATCGATTCCGATGGCAATGTGATCGAATAAACCCAAGGAGCGCTGTGAAATAGAAAAGCCCGGTCAATTGTTGGCCGGGCTTTTTTAACAAATGAGCTAATCGGATGATTAGGGTTTATCTCGATCCTGCAGTTCTGCTCTGACGGTTTTGGGATCTCGTGCGCAATGGAAAAGACCGAAAATGATGACCTCAACCGTTTCTACTTTGTAGTAAATAGCGTATGGAAAACGTCTTAACAAGCGACGTCGGAACTTGCGATATATTTCGGGGTAGAGTAGTGGATTGCGTTGGACCTCAGTGGCATGAGCATAAAACATCCGAAGTAAATCTTCGCCAAGCCCAGGAGACTTTTCTTCGTACCATCTATAAGGCTGCAATGGCATCATTTTCAACTTGTGGAAGGAAATGTAGATTATAGGTCATTTCCTCCGATTTATCCTTTCCTGTAGCTCCTCCAGCGATAGGAGATCCCCTGGACTGGTATCATAGCTCTGAAGCCTGGTCTCCAGTTCGTCCTTATGAGCTTGGGGTACAGGAATATTCGCCTCTTCAGACGCAATGGTATCCCACAGCTCTTCAAGAAATAGAATCTTTTCAGATGTACTCATTTGAGCAATTTCTGGAACATCTTTAACTCGCATACTCAATACTCCACTTGTGGAACCAAAACTTAATCTCTTCAACAGAATTTAATCTATAATATCCAATTATGCAATTAATATCTCAGATAGGATCGCGAAAAGCTACAGGAGGTGAATCCTCTAATTCCGGCCTCTCAGGAGTGATTTGCTTAAGCCTCGGGGCTCCCTGAAGCCAACTTCTGTGCCTCGGTTTTGACCATAGTCACCAGCGCCGTTAAGCCCTGGCCTTTACCCATGGAGATGTTCCTGCCAAATAACTTGTACACGATTTCGGGGGATACTTTTGCAATTTCTTCCGGCGGCAGTCCCGAAAGCGTCTGATCAAGCACGGCTGCTAAGGCTTTTGCTGAGATGCCGGAGGGATTCTCCACGGCAAAATGTAATTTGACTTTCTTGTCTGGAAGTGGCTCCAACCAAACGTACGCCTCCGACTCGCAAAATGGCACTTGCCTGTCTTTAGGAAAGGGCCGTGTGGAGATGCGTTCCGGCACTTCCTGAAATCGATCGGCATAGTCAATGAGCATGGTCGATCGGAAATCGGGATCATCGACGGTTTCAAAGTTGCTAATGGTCCCTGCCAATTTTTCCGGTAAATCAGTCATGGATTTCGTTAACCTAAATTCGGGGAATAAAAAATCTATACACCTGTTAAGCGCTTAAGCGCAGAGAGTGGTGCGTTTGGCTCAAGCTCACTCTCTGCGCTTGGTGCGCTGTCGCTCTACTTTTCAATCGGGGCTCGGACCAGGTTCCCCCACTCGGTCCAACTGCCGTCGTAGTTTCTGACCTTATTGAAACCCAACAGATGCGTTAGCACGAACCATGTGTGACTGCTGCGTTCGCCAATTCGGCAATAGGCAATCACGTCATCGTCTGGTTTTAGCCCCTTCTCTTGCAAATAAATATTCTTCAACTCGTCCGCTGACTTGAACGTTCCATTGTCCGGATTGGCCGCCCGCGCCCAGGGAATATTTTCGGCGCCGGGGATGTGGCCGCCGCGCAACGCGCCTTCATTGGGATAACCTTCCATGTGCAACCGTTCGCCGGTATACTCTTCGGGGCTTCTGACGTCTACCAGAGGCTGCCCCTTCTTCACGTGCTCCATCACGTTTTCTCGAAATGCGCGTATCTTGCTGTCGTCGCGTTCGCGGGCTTTGTAGTTCGTCGCTTCGTACTTTGGTACATCTCTCGTCATCTCGCGGCCTTCCTTCTCCCATTTCAGCCGCCCGCCGTCCATCACTTTCGCGTTGGTATGGCTAAAGAGTTGAAATACCCAAAAAGCATACGTCGCCCACCAGTTGTTTTTGTCTCCGTAAAACACCACAGTTGTGTCGTTCGAAACCCCGATGCGGGACATCAGCGCCTCGAACTTTTCCTTCGTTATGTAATCCCGGAGCAATTGGTCGTTTAAGTCCGTGGTCCAATCTACTTGCACAGCCCCGGGAATATGCCCGGAAGGATAAAGCAGTTGATCCTCATTGGACTCGACGAGACGGACATCGGGATCATTCAGGTGTTCTGCCACCCAATCCGTTGTGACCAGGACATCGGGATTTGCATAACCCCGCTCTTTTATATCACTCATGATGGCCCTCCTTATATCTATTTGAATGTGGATGGATGTTGATGATTTGGTTTACTTGATCATGATACACTTAAACATCTGCTCTGTTACTAATGTTTCAGCAGATTGAGATTTGTTTTGTCATGGACAACCATTAAGGATTCTCGCGGTCACGAAATGCCCAACATTTTAACGGTTGCATTTACGAAAAAGATAATTTATGTTTAAGATAAGGAAAAAGTGGGCAGACTTCAAATAAATCGGCAGTCTGAAATAGAGGTATCCTCCTCGCACCGTCTAAAAGAAATTCAGGGTTTTACTGATCGAACAACCGGAAGCTTAGAAACCATTCCCAATGTATGAGAAAACAGCCCAATTTCGCTTTTATGAGGAACTGAACGATTTTCTTCCTGCTGACAAACGAAAAACATCGTTTGACTATCACTTCAATGGCAATCCGGGAATCAAAGATGCCATCGAAGCGCTTGGCGTGCCTCACACGGAAGTCGATCTGATTCAGGTGAAAGGAAAATCCGTTGGATTCGATTATCAATTGCAGCACGGAGATCGGGTCGCCGTCTATCCGGTGTTCGAAAGTCTCGACATTTCGCCATTAATACGTCTGCGAGCGAAACCTTTACGAGAGACCAAATTCATTCTCGATGTGCACCTGGGTAAACTCGCGAGACGGTTGCGCATGCTCGGATTTGACACGGTTTATCGTAACGATTTTGAGGACGCGGAGATCGTTGAAAAAGCGGTAAACGAGCAGCGAATCATCTTGACGCGAGATCAGGGCATCTTAAAGAACAAAGCAGTCACACACGGGTATTGGCTGCGGTCCACTGATCCGGACGTACAAGTGCGGGAAGTCCTGACTCGATTTGATCTGTTTTCACAAGTCAAACCGTTTGCACGCTGCATGGTATGCAATGGCGAGATTGAAGAAACCGACAAGAATTCCATCAAGGATCGGATACCAAGCAAGACCGCTTCCTTTTATGACGAGTTTTATATTTGCACGGATTGCAACAAAATATACTGGAAGGGTTCACATCACGACAACATGAATGATTATTTGGATCAATTGATTGACAATTACGAACCATCAAAAACGAGGGGTAAGTAAAATGGAACAAACAGGACGTTCACCCAAAATCACCCAACTCTCATGGGGACACGTTGAAGTAGAAGGAAAAGAGGACCGCTACAAGGACGCAAAACTTTTTCCGGGCGGCTCACGCGAATGGGATTGGCGCGAAACGGGGACGGAGCACGTGCCCGGTATTCAACCCGCAGATGTCGATGAACTGTTGGAGCACGGTGCAAAAGTTGTCGTGCTTTCGAAAGGCATCTATGAGCGCTTGCAAGTCCCTCCGGAGACGTTGCAAATGCTAAAGGACAAGGGCATCGACACCCACGTGCTTCAAACGGAGAAAGCGGTTGAGCTTTACAATGAACTCACGGAAAAGGGACCCGTTGGCGGCCTCTTCCACTCGACCTGTTGACCAGGTGTAACATGTAAATTTATAGCCACGGATTGACACAGCGCAACTGAGCGCAACCAAAATACATTAAATTTAGCCACGGATTTACACTGAAGCACACGAATAGATGTGGTTAGAGAATCATCAGCGTAAATTCGTGGCTAAAAACTTTGCTGAGAATAAACTTACTTAATTAACCAAAAAGGAGGGAATCGATGAAATACCTGAGCTTGTGTCTTTTGCTACTCACTCTTGGCTGTGCTGCGAAAGGTACAGACATTCAAGGTGAAGAGATCGATTACACTGCGAACGACACTGTATTAAAAGGCTATCTTGCCTATGACAAAAACCAAGAGGGCAAACGCCCGGGAGTTTTGGTTGTGCACGAATGGTGGGGACACAACCAATACGCTCGCAAGCGTGCACGCAAGCTGGCTGAACTTGGCTACACAGCGTTTGCCTTGGACATGTACGGTGAAGGCAAACAAGCTGATCACCCCGAGGATGCCTCTAAGTTTTCGAGACAAGTCATGAACAACCTGGAAACCGCGAAAGCCAGGTTTACGGCCGCCTTGGATTTACTGAGCAAGCATGAGACCACCGATGCCGAGCACATGGCCGCAATCGGCTACTGTTTTGGTGGTGGCGTCGTGCTGCACATGGC
>JAABYK010000417.1 GCA_011775825.1 Candidatus Zhuqueibacterota bacterium
GTTTCTGTTTCACCGTTTATGATGGCCCAATTTATCGGAGCCGCGCCACGGTATTTCGGCAAGAGAGAAGCATGCAGATTTATGGTGCCTTTCGGTGGAAGTTCGAACACCTCTGGCGGGAGGATTCGAAAGGCGACGACAACAAATAAATCCGCCTCTAGTTTTTGCAGTTCTTCGAGAAACTTCGGGGCTTTTAAATCGGCCGGTTGGAGAACCGGGAGACCATAATCCAAAGCCAATCTTTTGACAGGCGATGCTTGAACCTTCCGCCCACGTCCAACAGGTTTATCAGGAACCGTCACCAAGGCTGCCAATTTGTGCGGCGAATTGTGGAGGATTTCTAAGCTTGGAAGGGCAAACTCCGGTGTTCCCATGAATACGATTTTCATATACTTCTAACCGGACGTCGAGACGGGAGCTTCAAAACTGCTCTCCGACGCTATTTTCTTCAACTTCTTTGATAACAATTTTCTCCTCATCGGGCTAATCCGATCTATAAAGAGGATGCCATTCAAATGGTCAATCTCATGCTGAAGCACTCTTGCCAGCATTCCGACACACTGTTCTTCGTGTTCTTCACCATTGATATCCTGATATTTAACCGTGATGGATTCCGGTCGCGTGATATCTTCGCGAATATCCGGAATGCTTAGGCAACCCTCCTCCAGGGTAGATGTTCCATCGTCGGCAACGATTTTGGGATTGATGTAAGCTTTTGGTTCTGCTGTTTCATCAATCAGTTCCAGATTCACCACACACAACGCCTTCGACTCTCCCACTTGAGGTGCAGCAAGGCCGATGCCTTCTGCTTCGTGCATGGTTTCAACCATGTCTTCTGCCAAATGACGGATTTCATCATCGAACTCCGTCACCGGATTGGTTTTTTGCCTGAGAATGGGTTGCCCATATTTTACAATCTTACGAACTGCCATCTTCTTTTCCTAAAACTCTTGCCACTGAACTTTTTGACATTTCAACTTTGACATTATCTGAGATCTTGACGATCAGGGTCTTTTCCTTTTCTTTGATACCTGAGATCGTTCCATAAATGCCACCGGCGGTAACAATTTTGTCGCCCTTCTTCAAGGCATTAATCATGGCTTGATGCTGTTTTTGCTTCTTCGCCTGGGGTCTGAATATGAGGAAATACATGATCGCAAAAATCAGAATCATGGGCAGAAGAAAGCCCCAGGCGCTTCCACCCTGCCCTGAACCGCCTTGCATGAATAATGTGGTTATCTCAAACACTCCTCCCTCCAATGTTTTGAATATTAATGATGTTTGCTTTCATATTTGTCAAAAAAATTTCGTTTCCAGATATTAAATGTCCCGTTATCGATACTAGCGCGAATTGTAGCCAGCAACTCATGATAAAAATACAGATTATGCAAACTCCCCAATCTTAATCCTAAAATTTCATCAGCCTGAAATAAATGTCGGAGGTAAGCTCTCGTAAAATTTAAACAAGCGTAACAGCCGCAAGTTTCATCAAGTGGCCTAAAATCATCTTTAAACGCTGCGTTCCTCAGATTCAACGTCCCATGCCAGGTAAATACCTGACCCTTTCGGCCGTTTCGCGTGGGAATGACACAGTCGAACATATCAATGCCAAGCGAAATCGCTTTCACGAGATCCTCTGGCTTTCCCATGCCCATAAGGTATCTCGGCTTGTCCTTAGGCAAACGGGATGCACAAAACTCCGCTATTTCGAATAACACAGCCTTCGGTTCGCCGATAGACAACCCTCCGATTGCATGGCCCGGAAAATTAAGTTCTCTCAGCGACTCCAGGGAACTCTCACGCAAGTTAGGATAGGTGCTGCCCTGAACAATCGCAAAGATGGTTTGCGGATAGTCAAATTTGGGTTTGCTCTCCCGAAATTTTGAGAAACACCTCTTGGCCCATCTCGTTGTTCTCTCTACCGATTCTGCAGCATACACCTCAGCACAAGGATATGGCGGACATTCGTCGAGCACCATCATGATGTCCGAACCAAGAGACATTTGGATTTCAATCGCGCGTTCGGGGGTAAGCTCATGGTAGGAGCCATCATGATGGGACTGAAAAACAACTCCCTCATCGTTGACTTTCCGCAGTCCGGCTAAGCTGTAGACCTGATAGCCACCGCTATCCGTCAAAATTGTGCGGTTCCAATTACAAAACTTATGCAGCCCACCGGCCTTTTCTATAAGTTGGTGCCCCGGTCGTAGATAAAGATGATACGTGTTCCCAAGAATAATCTGACTGCCGACTTCAGTCAGTTCGTGGGGACTCAACGTTTTGACCGTGCCTTGCGTGCCAACAGGCATAAAAACGGGCGTCTTAACCGTGCCGTGTGCTGTTTCCAAAACCCCTGTCCGCGCAGATGATTCTGAGTCTTCTTTAAGAACTTTGAAATTCAATCCTAATTTAGAACCTCTTCTAAAGCCTCTTCAACGTTGTCAACACATGAGATTTTCAATGAACTTTGGGATTTGATGCCTTTCTGACTGAGTTTCGGAATCACAGCTCGTTTGAACCCCAACTTGGTCGCCTCATCGATTCTTTTGTCGATTTGCGGAATGGTTCGAATCTCGCCGCCAAGGCCGACCTCACCAATAATTACAGCTCGAGGGTCCACAATCTGATCTTTAAAGCTTGACGCAATGGACACAAGGATTCCAAGATCGGCGGCAGGTTCATCAATTCGCACTCCGCCCGCTGCGTTTACGAACACATCCTGCCCACCGATGCGGAGGCCGACACGCTTTTCCAGCACCGCCAATAACAGCGAAAGCCGTTTGTTATCGATTCCGGTCGCGGTTCGTTGCGGCAAACCAAAATTGGCGGAACTAACCAAAGCCTGAATCTCAACCAGGAATGGTCGCGTCCCTTCCATGGTGCATATGACGCACGAACCGGTTACATTTTCCTTTCGCTGTTCCAAAAACAATGACGATGGGTTGAGCACTTCCTCCAGGCCTTTTTGAGTCATTTCGAAAACACCAATTTCTCTGGTGGAACCGAATCGGTTTTTTATGGATCGCAAAATGCGATAGAAGTGATCGCGGTCCCCTTCAAATTGCAGCAACACATCTACCATGTGCTCCAAAACTTTCGGACCGGCAATGTAGCCCTCTTTGGTCACGTGCCCGACCAAAAAAATCGGCACGTTTTGTTTCTTTGCACACTCAATGAACTCGTAAGCACAATTCCGGACCTGACTGATGCTCCCCGGCGAACTTTCGAATTCAGGTCGATAGACAGTTTGAATGGAATCGACAATGACCAGCTTCGGGTTCAGTTGCTCGATACGAGCCAGGATTTCGCTCATGTTGGTCTCAGCCAGGACGTACAAATGCCCTGAATTAATGCCCAGTCGATCAGCCCGGAGTTTCGTTTGGCGAATGGATTCCTCTCCGGAAACAAACAACACGGGAAAATGCTCGTTTGCGAGCCCCACACCCTCCTGGAGCATTAAAGTTGATTTACCGATGCCCGGATCGCCCCCAAGCAACACGACGGACCCCGGTACGACGCCTCCGCCCAAAACACGATTAAACTCCTTGCTTCGTGCCGAAATCCTTTCCTGATGTTTGAAGTCGATATCGGAAAGATGAACAGCTACGGAAGGAGTTTCCGATTGCTGGCGAGCTGTCTTTGCATGCTTTTTGGGAACAACTTCTTCAACGTAGCTATTCCATTCGTTGCACTCACTGCAATGTCCCATCCATCTTGGGGAGACATGGCCGCATGATTGACACGTATATTGAACTCTGTCTTTCTTTGCTTTAACGGACAAATCCGGAGTTTCCTTTAAACCACCTAATTTTTGCTTGCCAAAGTATCAATTAATCAATAAAAAGTCAAGGATATTTTATTGACTGTCTTTCAATGTTTTCATACATTTATGGCAATTTCAGATTTACTGGAAGCAGCCATTCTGACTGCTGTACCTTGTGCGGTGCTCTTGGACAATTAAAAATAAGCTTGAAAGGAAGAAACACTTGCCGAAATGTCTTTACAGTCTGATTTTCGCTACGGTTTGTCTGGCACAAGTGGCCTGGTACTGCTCCAAAAATGAGGAAGTCGACCATATCGATCCGCAGTTGTTTGCCAAAATTTACACGGACATGCTCATCGCTTCGCTTGATACGACTGAAACCGACTCAGTTCTGAGGGTTCAGGAAGTCCTTGATGAATACGATGTCTCCAAAGATGAATATAAAAGGACCATCGACCATTTTGAAAACAACCCTGAACTGTGGCAGAAGGTTTTCTCCAAAGTCGTTGAAAACTTGGAGCAGATTAAAAACAAAAAAGAGAAGGAACCACAAACGGAAAACTGATTTTCAGAGGGCTGTTTCAATCGCGGACACTGTTTCACGAACAACAGCGGAATTACAAAGGATACAGTGTGTTGGATGGTTACTTAAGGTCAAATATCAATGGGTTAGCGCAGATTCATCGGCGAGTTCGCTCTGGCACCTTATTTGCTAAAACCACAGTCAATGAGAAGAGGGAAACGGGTGTCTTTCGATAAATTTGTTTTCAAATGGAAGCTTCTGCTTCTTGTACTTCGCTTTCAATCTCTCAGGAAACGGGTTCTTAAATTCAAGCTCAAAACACTTGACCTCCAATCCACCCCTATGGCATAGCATCATTGAGGGGGTCAACCACGCAGCGGGACTGGCTCACGCATCTTTGCACTGCATCAGTGAGGGCCAGTCCCCTGTTTTTTGGGTGTTGAAATGTTATGACTTATTGATAATCAGGTTTCCAATCTCTGTAAGGACTTCGGAGAGATAAATTTCACGGGAATCAACAATTTTGTCGCTCTCAAGATGCTTGTGATGAGGAAAAGAGGTTAAGCTTTTCGCTTTAGGGTCCAAAACATNNTAAGGTTTTCGCTTTAGGGTCCAAGGCATTGTCATACCGAAATAGAACTTTTGTTCCGACGCGATAATTGTATCCGTCTTTTACTTTAACCAAGTTTCTCCACTAATTCTTTAAAGTCCAGCATTGAACCATCTCTGAAATCAAACCTTCCGGATAGGAAAAAGAAGTGCAAGGCTTCCTCCGCCACAGGCGGCGTGGCTCGGATGCTTCAATTTGAATGGAAAGCCGCCTTATTCTAAAACGGCGCTCCCCCGCAGATATGATAGCTCCATCTTGCAACGGTTTTTGCGCTTCGTGAAGAATGATTCAATCACCGTTTTGTCGCCCTTTTTATGATAGGTTACGATATCATCCAGAGAAATGCCGAATTTCTCAGTCACGTCTTTTAAGGTCGTCTTTGGCATACTTTCATCTCACAGATAAATTATTTTGAAATAAGCTGAACTGAAAACAAAATACACAATACCGCTGGAAAAAGCAAGATGGAATTTTCCCGAATCTTTAGCCTTGTATTATCCCCGAACTTACCAAACGCATCTTGGCAGTAAATACATATATCTAGCGTTTTAACAATTGATGGGGGCTTGCCTGTGAAGTCCGATTATTGCCAGCATACTGACTCTGTCTGGAAACTTAACTGCTTTTATCTCACGGGGTAAACTTGTTCTTGCCGTGCCCTGCACCGAACTCCACGGCGTGGCCAAACTGCGGCCAGCCAGAATCAAGCCCCAGGCATCGTAATCATCGTAGCCTACCACAGTGTCGCTCTCCGCGTCAACGGTGGCGCGAATGCTGCCCAAATGATCCTTCAGGAAGTACACCGTGCGCAGGTTCTCGGACCAGATGATCTCCAGATACGGCCAGTCGTTGAGATTGGGATCGTAATCCTCCGAGGAGAGCAAGCGCAAATCGTAGCCGTCGGTATCCTCGTTGGTGGCCCATAGGAAGTTGTCCCG
>JAABYK010000575.1 GCA_011775825.1 Candidatus Zhuqueibacterota bacterium
TTTTTGAGTAATGACTGAATCACAACGACTATCACTCATAGCTTTGATAATTATTGTGACCGCAACGATGGGCTGCCGGCAGGACATGCACGATCAGCCGCGTCTCGATCCGCTGGAAATGAATGAGTTTTTTGCAGATAAACGTGCGTCTCGACAGCTCGTTGAGGGCACGGTTCCACGGGGACATTTGAAAATCGATCACCACTTTTACACAGGAAAAGTCGATGGCGAGTTAGTCAAAACGTTTCCGTTTCCGGTTACTAAAGAAGTTCTGTTGCGAGGACAGGAGCGCTACAATATATTTTGTTCGCCGTGTCACGACAAAACCGGTTCCGGCCAGGGGATGATTGTGCAGCGGGGCTTTCGGGCGCCGCCTTCGTATCACATTCCGCGTTTACGGCAGGAGCCAGTGGGCCACATATTCGACGTGATTACCAATGGTTTGGGCGCCATGTATGATTACAGCGATAAAATACCTCCGCGGGACCGGTGGGCCGTTGTAGCTTATGTTCGTGTTTTGCAATTAAGCCAACACGCTTCGATGGAGGACGTTCCCGAAGAAATTCAGCAACAATTGCTTAATGAGGGAGAATGACTGGAACACAGAAAGTGAACGATTTTGAATCCTTAAAACCTCATCTGAATCAAATTCAAACACGAGCGCTTGTGATTGGACTGCTTGCCCTGGCACTCTGTGTTGTGGGCGCGATAATGAGTCCGGTGCAGTTTTTTCGATCCTACTTATTTGCGTATCTTTTCTGGATCGGGATCGTGCTTGGCAGCTTCGCGCTTGTGGCTCTGCATCACCTGGTCGGAGGCGGATGGGGATTTGCCATTCAGCGCCTGTTGGAGTCGAGTTCGTGGACCCTGCCTCTGATGGTGCTGCTCATCGCGCCGCTCTTTTTCGGCATGCAGGAACTGTATATCTGGGCCCGTTCCGACGTGGTTGCCGTAGATGCCGTTTTGCAACAAAAAGAGAAATATCTCAACGTGCCTTTTTTCTGGATCCGAACCGGGGCTTATTTCATCATTTGGATGCTCTTTATTGCCTTTCTGAACAAATGGTCCAAAGACCAGGACAGGACAGCCGATGCATCCATAACCAGCAAACTGCAGAAAATTAGCGGACCGGCAATTTTGCTCTATGTGTTAACCGTAACGTTTTCATCCATCGACTGGGTGATGTCTCTCGATCCGCACTGGTTTTCAACCATCTTTGGTTTTGTGTTCGTGATAGGCCAGGCTTTGTTGACTTTGGCATTTGCAATCGTGGTGGTCGTGATGCTTTCGGACTACAAACCGCTGTCCGATGTATTGGCCAGGAAACATTTTCACGATCTAGGCAACTTGATGATGGCATTTGTGCTCCTGTGGGCCTACATCTCCGTATCCCAATTCATTATCATCTGGTCTGGAAATTTACCGGAAGAAATTCCGTGGTACTTGCACAGACTTCACGGTGGGTGGCAATGGCTGGCGCTTGCCATTGTGATTTTTCATTTTGCGCTGCCGTTCATCCTTCTGCTGTCCCGCCGAACCAAGCAAAGAAAACAACTTTTGTTTAAAGTTGCCCTGGCCATGATCTTCATGCGCCTCGTGGACTTATTCTGGATTGTGGCTCCGAACTTTCACCCGGAGCAGATCAGCGTTCATTGGATGGATGTGTTGGCGCCAATCGGGATCGGAGGAATTTGGTTGGCCGCTTTTATTTGGAATCTCAAAGACAAGCCCCTGCTGCCGTTAAACGATCCGAGATTGAAGGAGGCGTTTCAACATGACTAAGCCAGATAAAAAATCACTTGAAGCTCATCATGAGTTAACAGATGTCAAATTTCGTCCCATTTTTTGGTCAGTAGTTGGGCTCTTTATTCTGGTAGCTTTCGCTCTCATGATTATAATGGCCGTTTTTGGCACCCTGCAAGAACGTCAAGAAAAGACCGAGGTTCCAAGTTCACCGCTTTCGGAACGTCAGCCATTGCCTCCGCAACCGCGCCTGCAAGTGACGCCCGACATGGACCTGGAACAGTTTGAGACGCTGCAAGACTCTTTGCTGAACAGTTACGGATGGATCGTAAGAGAAGCCGGCGTGGTTCGCATTCCCATCGACCGCGCCATTCAATTGAAACTAGAAAGAGGGTTTCCGGCCAGGCAGAATTATCGCAAAATGGAAGAAGGTAATTTGAAGATAGAAAATAGAGAATCGAAGATCGACGATGGTGATTCGGACATAAAGTAGTACCTCGGTCATGATGAGGGGAGTTTAGTGCGACGGGAACAGACAGTGCATAAAAATCGCCGTCAGGGACGGCTTCTATCCGATTCTTCGTCACCCTAACCTGAGGTATTAGGAGATGAAGACTAAAGGAGAGAAATGATGCAATCCAATATCAAACAAACATTTCCCATTTTCCTCTGTTTTTTAGTCTGGCTGAACTTTCCGGTCTATCCGGTAAGTGCGCAGGGAGAGAACTCCAGCAACCAGCCNNTTTCCTGGGCATCGGGTGAGTGCACAGATAGAAAACGCGGGCAATCAACCGGATATCCTGTCAGGTGTGAGCATCGAACAGAGATTGGACGAATCTGTCCCGCTCGATTTGACGTTTCGGAACGAAGCCGGCCGGGAACTGCAGCTCTCCGAATACTTCGGGAACAAGCCAGTTATCCTCACACTGGTGTATTATGAATGTCC
>JAABYK010000214.1 GCA_011775825.1 Candidatus Zhuqueibacterota bacterium
ATGGGCCACGCGAAAAACACTTATCCCTGTAGCTGATATGATAGTTAAACCAGTTGATGCCAACCTTTCGAAGGTTTGAAACCTTCGAAAGGTTCCGCTCCGATTAAATCACATTCTCCGACTTGTATTGATTCAATTTATTGTGAAGCGTTTTCAGACTGATGCCCAACACCTGGGCTGCGCGCGTTTTGTTGTTGTTGACGTGTTCCAGCGTTTTCAAAATCATTTCGCGTTCGGATAGTTGCAGCGTTGTGCCAATGGGAATTTGCACCTCGAGTTTGCTGCCGTCGGGATCGATGAGGCGTTTGGGCAAATCGGTGACCTGGATGGTCTGCCCTTTACACAAAACGCCCGCCCGTTCGATGGTGTTCTTCAACTCGCGCACGTTGCCCGGCCAATGATAACGATTCAGAATTTCAGCGGAGCGGGGTGAGAAGCCGGTAATCTTCTTATCGTTTCTCTCGCGGAACATCTCCAGAAACTCATTCATGAGCAGCGGGATATCGCCTGTCCTTTCACGTAACGGTGGCATTTCGATTTCGACAACACTCAGCCGGTAATAAATATCCTCACGAAGCGTTTTCTCCTCCAGAGCTTTCTCAAGCTTCTTGTTGGATGCGGAGAGCACGCGCACATCCACCTCAGTTTCATTTTTGCCGCCCAGTCTGCGAAAGCGTCGTTCTTCAAGGGCTCTGAGCATCTTGGCCTGAATTTCCGAGGGCATTATCACCAACCAAGCCTGCATGGACGCGCTCTCATTATTTCTCAAGGGCTCAATTTTGCCACTTCTTTGTGTCTGAAACAATCGACGATGTGATCGTTGACCATGCCCGTGGCTTGCATGTGGGCGTAACAGATGGTTGGACCGACGAAGGTAAATCCGCGTTTTTTCAAATCCTTGCTCAGGGCTTCGGAATCCCGAGTTTGTGCCGGAAGTTGTTTCAGACTCTTCCAGGCGTTTTGTTTGGGTTTGCCATCAACGAATTGCCAGATGTATTGGTCAAAGCTGCCAAACTCTTTTTGGACTCCCAAAAATGCTCTGGCATTCTTAACAGCGGAGTGGATTTTCAGCCGATTGCGAATAATCCCCCCATTAGAAAGCAACTCAGCAATTTTGTTGTCGTCGTATTGCGCCACTTTGGTCGGATCGAAATTATCAAACGCCTCTCGATAAGCTTCGCGCTTCTTCAGTACGGTTAACCAGCTTAATCCGGCTTGCGCCCCTTCAAGCACCAACATTTCAAATATTTTCCGATCATCGTGCACCGGTACACCCCATTCTTTATCATGATATTCAATATAAAGCGCATCCGAACCTGCCCATTCGCAACGTGTCTTCATATTTAATTCCCTCCAGTTTTGTCAAGAAACCATTCCACCAGCTTATTGATAATGTACGACGAACAGCAAATTCCAAAAACCAAATGACAAATAACAAATAAATCCCAAGGTAAAATTCATAAAATCAAACTTGCAGATTAGATCAAAGTAGATGAAGACTCTGTGGTTCTCCGGGTGCTCCGTGCGCGAATTTGGCGGGATCGAGAATGACCATGTCGAAGTTTCGGTTTTGTTCGCGAAACATTCTCAACAACTGAAACACATCCCCTTTGATGGTCGAATCGCCAGGAATTAAAAAATTGTTGAGTTCGTAGTTCTTACCAAAAAGCTCGAGACACGCAGCCGACGAATCCACGCTGGTTACGGAATGCGCGCCGGCGGATAAAGCATGAACGCCAAAACCCCCCGAATAGGAAAAACCATCCAAAACGTTTTTGGCGGTTGCATATTCCGCAACTGTCTTGCGATTGTCGCACTGATTCAGATAAAAACCGGTCTTTTGACCATGGAAAATATCGACAAAAAATCGAAGTCCATTTTCTTTAATTTCCAACAGTTCGGGAGGCGAAACTCCCGCTGATGTACGGTTGATTGGGGAGAGTCCCTCGATTTTTCGCACGGCCGGATCTGCGCGTTCATGAATGCCCGCGGGGTTCACCAAACGCTTTAATTCTCGACGATGAGTTGCTTCACGCGTTCAATGCCCGCCGGCATGGACTGCAGCACGATGAATTCTGCATATTTGTCCACGATCAGGCCTGGCAGCATATCACTTTCCGCGTTGACCAATCGTACCGCATTACTGTCGTGTCGGTTCAGCAAGTTTCCTCTTCGACCGATGGCCTCTTCGAGCTTTTGTTGCCACCAATCTTCTGAGATTTCGTGCGATTGCTCCCATTCCAACAAGCGCAAGGCAATCTGAGAGTGCGGATTGTAATATCCCCACGCCAGGAACTCTCCCGTGGCATCCTTAATTTCCAAAACTTCGCCGGGCTCGGGTTGCCCATCAACTTTCTCAATTGCTCCGGAAAACAGCCACGGGTGGCGATGCTTGATGGGTTTGAGCTTGTTCGATTTCAAATAAACAGCGTTCATCTCGTTACTTAATGAATGTCGCGATCTCCGCCAGTGACTTTTTCTCGATAACCGGAACTTTCGCATCTTGGGCCGGATAGCCGACCACGAGGATGAGATATGGACGCTCATTTTGGGGACGATTCAGAAGTTCGTTCAGGAAGCCCATGGGGCTTGGCGTGTGGGTCAACGAAACCAGTCCTGCGTGATGGATGGCCGTGATGAGCAGGCCGGTAGCAATCCCCACCGATTCCTGGACGTAGTAATTTTTGATCTTTCGTCCGTCGGGGGCGACGGCATGGCTTTGCGCAAAAATCACGATCAAAACCGGCGCCGTCTCCAGGAACGGCTTGTGCGCGTCCGTGCCCAGCGGCTGCAAAGCTTCCAACCACTCGTCCGGAGCGCGGCCCGAGTAAAAAGCCTCCTCCTCTTTTTCCGCCGCCTGCCGGATTCTTTGCTTGACCTTCCGGTTGCTCACAACCACAAAATGCCACGGCTGACGATTTGCGCCATTCGGGGCTGTGCCCGCTGCCTTCAGGCAGTTTTCGATTACTTCCTTCGGCACCGCTCGCTCCGAAAAATTGCGTACGGTTCTTCGACGCTTTATATCCGCGTAAAACTCTGCCGACCGTTTCTTCATCTGTTCTGATGGATATTCCACGTAATGTGATAACGGACTGAATTGCGGACCACTCATTTGCTTATTCCTGACTTTCAAGTATTTTCAAAAAACAGTCCATGAATTGGGTTTTCTCGATGGGTTTGTGGCTAAAAGGTTCGTTGTGGCTTTGAACCAAACAATTGGTAGAGCTCTCAGGATCGCGTTCAAAAATGTTAAGGGCAAGAAATCCTGGAAGTCTGAGCATTCAAGGCGAGTTCTGGAAATTGTGGGGATAAGGCACTTTGGGCGAACTGGTATGCTTTCTAAGTTCTGAAGCAACTCACTCGATTTTAAGAATCTCCCACAAACGCGTCCACCTCGATTTCTACCAGAATCTCCGGTGCAATCAACCGACTGACCTCCACCATGCTGGTGGCCGGACGAATATCCTTGAAAAACTCGCCGTGCGCTTTGCCAACCTTTTCCCAATCGTCGATATTGGTCACATACATGCGCGTCCGCACCACATCCTTTAAGCCAGCACCGGCTTTTTTCAGAGCCGATTCGATGTTCTTAAGGGTCTGAATCGCCTGGGCATAAGGATCACCAATGCCGAGAATGTTCCCGTTTTCATCCGTGGCGGTTGTGCCTGAAACGTGCACATGAGGTCCGATCTTGATGGCCCTTGAGTAACCCACGACCGGTTCCCACCGTGTGCCCGTAGATATGTTTTTTCTTTCCATCTCAGAAACTAAGTTCCTAAAGAGTGAGATCATTGTTTCACGCAAAGACGCCAAGCCGCTAAGGTTGCGCAAAGAGCAAAAGAGAAAACTCGGCGTATTCTTTGCATCTGCCTCTTTGCGTGCGCTTTTGATTTTCTTTTTGGTTGTGGCTCATCCCCATTAGGATATTAGAACGTTCTCTCCGTCAATTGAAACACATCCTCATCAACGGTCGATGAAACCGTCACATCTTTAAAATAAATCCGGATCGAACGATCTTCGAATTGTCGATCCAATGCTAATTTGATGCCGTCAAACTCTTGCCAATCCATCCACCAGGCAACGGTTGGCTCTGCATCCGGTTCTTGCCCCTGAAGGACGTATTCCCATTTGTGCATTAAACGGTCCTGTTTATTAATGAAGGCCCGGTAGGTATCGTCAGGGGTGAGCCCCACCTGTTCAAAGGTGACTTTAACAACATCATAGCCTTTATTCTGAATTTCTTGTTCTCTATCATAACTCAAGATAACTCCGGGGTCATTGAGTTTGTACGGCATGAGCAGCCAATAACTGTCATTGATAAAACGTGCGTACGCCCTTTCGAGCATATTGGCTTTGGTTGAATCGTCCGGCAACTCGACCCCATCCAGGTATACGTCGCCTTGTCGACTCTGGACGTTGAATAACGCCACAAAATGATTACCGTCACGGTTGGTTCCTTCCGCGCGGTAACGGCCGGTGTACCGGTCCCAGTCATGACGATAATCGGCCAGTACGCTGTCTTCTCGTTCGACAATCCAGCGATAACTCAAATAGCGAGCCTTCGCCCAAGCCTCTCGGCCTCCCAGCGCTTGCCACATTTCATCAACCACTTCGATGGCGCTGGAATCGGATTTTGACGCATCAAAGCTCCTGGTATCATTCGTTGACGAGGTGTCGTTGCGGCCGCAATAAAGCGACAAGAATAAAATGAAGATGGCCGTTCCCATCCGTAAAATGTTGTTAAGCATATTCCCTCCTTCCCGATTCAAACTATCTCCGAATCGTGACCAATTGCATGACATCTCCCTCCTGAATGGCATCGACCACATCCATGCCAGAGGTGACCCGCCCGAAAACCGTGTAGCGGCCATCCAGATGTGGCTGCGGTGAATGGGTGATGAAAAACTGGCAGCCTTCCGTGTCTTTTCCGGCGCTGGCCATTCCCACGGTACCTCTTAGATAATGGCGTTTGTTAAACTCGGAACGTATTGAATACCCCGGCGATCCCCAGGAGTCACCACGCGGGTCGCCTCCCTGGATAACGAAATTAGGCACCACGCGGTGAAACGTCAAGCGATCGTAAAACCCCTTTTCCGCAAGCCGAGCGAAATTGAGCACGGTAAGTGGGGCATCTTTGGTAAAAAGTTCGAATTCAATATTCCCCCTGCTGGTTTTGATCAACGCTTTCGCGCCTTCCAAAGCTGCAATCTCTTCATACCCGAAATCGAACCGGAGTGTTGTGAATGGCGTAATTTGATCGGTATAACGCTCGCCGGTAATTTTCTCAAGCGCCTCTGCCGCGGCTTTGGAAATGGCTTTGTCCGGAGTTTTAAGGGCTTCTTCCAACACCGGCACCGCTCTCTCATCGCCAACTCTTGCCATGGCTCGAAAAATCATCTGAGCGGACTCCGCATCCACGAGATTGGGCAGTCTTTTATATGCTTCGATTACCGGCTGTGCATAGATTCTGTTTTTGAGCGAGTCTTGACTAAGTGCTTTTGCTGCCAACGCGACAAGCACGTGATCGCTTTCCCGCAAAGCACTCAAGAAGACCCGCGGATTGCTGAATTCCTCCAGCTTGGTAAGCGAATTCAAAACTGCAATCTTGACTACAGCAGCGGAATCGCGATAGTTCCTCTCCAAAATTCTGACGGCGCGTGGCGAGTTCGTTTCAGCAAGAGCCTCCATGGCTCGTGCCCGCAATTTGGCATGCGGATGATCAGCATAACCGGAAATAACGTCGATGGCCTCCTCTCCAAGCAATTGGGCATATGAGATAAGCGCTGCGCCGAGTTCCGGATAGGGCCAAGCTTCTTGTTCTTCGTCATGATTGGTTGGAGTGAATATCAAACCCTCCTCCAGTTGCAGCTTGGCCAGGTTATGCTCGCGACTGTTCGGACGAAATCCCTCTGGTTCGTTTAGCGCACTCTCGCCAATCGCTTGAATAATGGCCGTACGCACGTGGGCATTCTCATTTAATAAAGTCAGATAATTTGCAACCGAACTCAAACGATAGTTCTCAAGCGCATTCGCAGCGTTTACTCTGACACGCCAATCGGAATCGGTTCGCAACATGCCGCCAAGCGTTTCCAAGACTCCAAGTTCCTGTAATTTACCTATTGCGCGTACAGCAGACATTCTGACCCGCGGATCCCGATCCTTTAAAGCGTTTCTTAGCCGTAGAACATCTAAATCCTTCTCGATGCGCATCAACGAATAGCAAGCCTTCCACCTCACTTCATCCTCGCTGTCGTTCAGCAGCAACGATAATGAATCCGTCATCGCCTCCTCGACGAGGTCTCTCCAGGCCATTCTGCCGGCGGAAAGAGCAGCTTCGGCACGCAATTTGGACTCATCAGAATTAAATAATTCAATAAGAACCGGAAATGTCTTTTCAGTACCAATCTTACCCAGTGCTTCTATTACGCGGATCCTGACCTGCAAAAGTTCTTTGCGCTCTAAATGTTCGATGAGATTTGCCTCTGCAGAGGTTTCTCCAATTTGTCCCAGTGCAAACGCGGCCTCCAAACGCACATTGTGATTTTGATCGTTCAGTTGTTCGACCACGGCCTGCAGGCAGTCAGAATCTTGTAATTTGCCCATCGCCTCTACCGCACGAGCACGAATCTTAGGTTCGGGGCTTTCCAGATATGGCAGGAGACTGTCGCACGCAACGCGCCGGTCTTCAAGTCGAATAATGCGTTCGATCTGAATGTCGGTTTTTGAGCAAGCGGTTAGGATTAACAAATTTATCACTAGTAATAAGTATTTCAATTTCATGGTCAAAATATAACATTTATGAATTATAAGTCAAGAGTACGCCTATTAGACGCTTAGACGCTTAGCGATCCACGTCGACAAAAACTTGTCGAGAATTCTCGTCGCAGCGAAGTGGCAGTGGCACGAGCAGTAGCAGCAAAAGATCCCGCGCCACTGCTTGTGCCGCTGCTATTCGTTTTCAAACGCAGTCTTGAAAAAGTCACAGTCCCTCATAACTCAAAGAGTAAAACTACGCTTTTGCGGGATATTTAATCCCAGGATAAGAGTCTCTGACTCCATCGGCGTTAGGGGTGCTGACTTTCTCCGTGCAACTCTGTGAACTCCGCTTCGCCGTGTTTCATAAACTTGTCCTTGGTTGCGGATCCGCCGGGTTAAGGTTGACGCAACCAATTTTACATCATAAGTTAAAAAACCCTTGATAATTAAACCAATATTTTTTATTTTTTATCGATGTGGCTAACTTGAGTAAAATATCTAAGAATCATGGAGAATTGACGTGAGCAGGAGGGCACAAAAGCACTTGATCTTAGTCGTAGATGATGATAAGAACATCTGCAAGATGATCGAAATCAATCTACGTAAAGAAAAGAAATACGACATTAAAACGGCAACAAGTGGAGAATCGTGCCTTAAGTTCATACGAGAAACGATTCCGGATTTGGTGTTGCTTGATATCCAAATGCCAGGAATTGACGGTATCGAAACTTTAAAGCAGATTAAGGAAGAAGAGCCTTTGATTCCTGTGGTGATGATGTCCGCTCACGGGACCATTGAGCGCGCGGTGCAATCTATGAAATTGGGTGCCTACGATTTCATCACCAAACCGTTTGCCAGCGACCGGCTTCTGGTGACGGTACACAATGCGCTGATGAACTCTTCATTAAAGCGGGAAGTGGATGAACTCAAGCGCGAATTGAAGGATAAATATCAGTTTGAAAACATCATTGGTCAAAGTGGCGTGATGCAGGAGGTCTTTCGGGCCATGGAAAAAGTGGTGGACAGCAATGTCACGGTTTTGATACATGGCGAAAGCGGTACGGGCAAAGAGCTTATCGCACGGGCCATCCACTTTCACAACAAGAAACGCTCAAACAAACCATTCGTTGCTGTTAACTGCAGCGCTCTGCCAGAAACCTTGTTGGAAAGCGAACTGTTTGGCCACGAAAAAGGTTCGTTTACGGGCGCCACGGGTCGGAGAATGGGAAAATTCGAAATGGCCGATGACGGTACCATTTTTCTCGATGAAATCGCTCTTATGACACCAGCAACTCAGGCAAAGGTATTGAGGGTCTTGCAAGAACGCGAATTTGAACGCGTCGGCGGAAACGAAATGGTGAAGGTCGATACGCGCGTCATTTCCGCGACCAACCAGGATTTGGAAGAAGCCGTTAAACGGGGCGATTTTCGTGAGGATTTGTACTACAGAATTTCAGTATTTCCAATCAAACTGCCTGCACTTCGTGAACGAAAGGAAGATATTCCACTCCTTGCTGCTCACTTTTTGACGAAGTATGCCAAACAAGAAGAGAAGGAACTGGAAAACATCTCTCCGGATGCCCTGGAATTGCTGATGGCGTATCACTGGCCCGGAAATGTCCGCGAATTAGAAAATGCGATTGAACGAGCTGTGGTTTTGGCCGACCCGCCTGAGATAATCTCGAAAGATTTACCTAACTCGATCCGTTCCTTGGGAGAAAAGAAAATCTACGAAACGGACAACAAGCTGTCGAGTTGGATTGAAAAGCTTGAAGAAGAGGCACTTCGTCAGGCTCTATTAGAATGTGAAGGCAACATTTCACAGACCGCAAAAAAGCTGGGCATCGGAAGAGCGACCATTTATAGAAAGGCAAAGAAATACGGCCTGCCAATGGTTAAATAATCCGTCCCGCACACCTGCCCTCTCCCAAATTTTTGTGTTTATCACTCGACCCAAATCTCTTAAGTCCGCGTAAAACGTAGGGGCTGTCCAAAAAGTCCAATGATGTCATTGCAACCCGCGTTAGCGGTGTGGCAATCTCCGACCTCGATGTACGATTCCAGAGGATTACTTGGTCATCTCGTTCCTTCTTCTAACTAAGGAGAGGTACTTTTGTAGGGAATTGCTTCTCCCGACAATTACAATTCGGGATCGCGGTGACAGGCCAGACGCCGTCATTGCGAGACCCGCTGTTTTTAGCGGAAGTAAGCAAACTCCTACTTCTTAGTATCAATTTTTCCTTACTAATAAAATGACGACGGTAATCAAAGCTCGTAATGACGGATGACAGACCTTTTGGACAGCCCGTCTTTCAGGAAAGGACAGCAGCGTGGAGTGCAAAAATCAGCAAAGCGTATTTTTGCATTTCAGGGCCTGTTGCCGATAGGCTCGTTGCGCTCGCTGATTTCTACATTCCACCGAACGTTCCGACAATTAAAGCAACTCTGATCGGTTGCGGGGGCTCCTAAGAAACCCCAACAATCCTGCCCACCAACCAAAGTCTCAGGCTGAGACATTTGTTTCATTGAAACACATGGAAAATCCACACAGATTCAGCAAAATAACGATTCAACATAGCTAATTGCAGATTTTGAATGCCGCCTTTGAGTTAATCATACGTGGTATATATTTTGCTTGCTCTAAAGAACCATTTCACAAACGAAAGGGGATAAGGGAGCTTATGAACACCTTCGCTAAAGCAACCAACGTGTCCAAACTTGTTTCATCCATTTGCAACGGTACGTACAAAGAGACGGATTTAGTCGAATTCGTCAATCTCATCCAGAAGATTTCGCTGAGCTACCTTAAGTACCAGGAGGTAATCGGCAAACACATTCGCTGGGAAAGAAGCAAAAATATTGGGGAACTGGAAGACCTGGCCCTGGATTGCGTCGCTGGTTTGTTCATGCGAAACGAAAAGGGCGAATTCATTCAGCTCAACAAATATTTTTGTCAAAACTCTGACGATATAGAGGAGCTGGATGATGTCGAAATTATGGTCTTACTCCGAAGGCTGGTAATCAAGAAGACCAAGCAGGAACTTTCGCGCATATTCAAGGAACGCGATCCTGAGGGAGCCAAGATTGTCAGAAACATTAAGGTCGCCATCAAAAGCGCTTCAGATTTTGACTCCTTCAAAGAGATGGGAAGAGAGTACATTTACTTCAAGAAGAGAAATGGCAAAGCCTCCTCCCAGAATCCAGAAAAAGGCAATGGAAGAGCCTCAAACAACGGCAAGTACGATGCCGCCAGAAAAAATGGCAGCAATGGCAAAGCCAACTATCCTTACCTTCGCAAGTCTCAGCCATGCATTCCGGAAAAATCACTTAGAGGAGAATATCTGAACCTCTACTGCCCGAAAGATCCGGTTTCGGCCAGCATTCGAAAAATGCTATTTGTAGTCAAAAGCGACGAACGCTATCAAAATTTTCTTCCGCTCGATATGGTCGCCCGCATTATGCGAACGACTAATTTGGAAGTGGCTCGAGACCGACTTATTTCTCAAACGAACGACTCCTCCCCAATTGATGACTTAAAACTCAAAGAGATTGAAAAACGCAAGCTCGCCGTCCTAAAGAAGATAAGAAAGAAAATCCAAAGTCAATACGTCGATACCGGGAAAATCTCTCAGAAGAAAGGACTCATCTATTACCAGGCCTTGGCCGAAATTTTAGAAGACATCAGCCAGGGCAAAAAATATGATTCGTATTTCAAGCATCTGAGAAGGTATATGCCGGAGTTGACTCAAAGAGCCTACCGCACTCAGGAAAGAACGATTTTCGAGTATCTCGGAAAGCTCATTAAAAAATGGTTTAGAGAATCTCTCATTGAATTACTCTGATTTTCTGAAAAAGAAGGAAATTGTATGTATATATAGGGCAAACTTTCTGAATTTTGAACTGAGCCTTAAAGTTTGCCAAATAGCTATCAAACAAACAATCCCGTCCCCGGCGGGAGATCGAGCAAGAACGAATTTCCTCAGACATGTCTGAAGAAAACTGAATTAGAGAGGCATGTTCTCAGGCGGGAATACGAAACCAAAGGCTTGGTCACATCAAAACATATTAGCAGTTGTAACAGATGCTGTCGACGTTATATCAAAATTCGGACGTTTCAGCAGATTTTGAATATAGAATTGAGCAAACCCGTTTCTTCAGGAATTTTAAATTTAGTACAAAATTTGCAAAATAGCAAAGTTCTTTAACTGAAATGATGTAACCGAACTTATTCTAAACCCATCCCCTTTCCCTTAAGGCCAGTGTGATAGGTGTATAACTCACTGGCCTTTTGTTTTTGGTATTAGACTCAAGTTACGGTGAGGGTATCCCAATACGGTCGATTTACAAAGCCCGAAAATAAATTTTTGAACTGAGAGCTGATTGGGGCTTGAAAAAAGACAAGCATCTTCAGATGACTTTAGCTATGGTCTTGGAAATGTACATCCTTCTCATCATAACTTGTATTACTTTGTTTGAAAAATTAGCTTGACTCAAGATAACATTTTATTTATATTCAATTACTTAAAGTCTTTGTAGCAATTAATTGCGATTATTTGCAAAAAACGTAACATCTTTTCTAAGTAGTTCAAAATGGATAATCCCATCATACTTGTTGTCGACGGCGATTCAAAGAATTTACAAATCTTGAAAGAAAGTTTGGAATCCAACGATTTCAAAGTTCTTGCCACCGATGATGGAATTAGCGCCTGGGAAACCATCCTTACTCAGAAACCCGATATCATCGTTTCTGAGGTGGATTTACCGGGCATGAATGGGTTTCAACTTCTGGCAAAACTCCAGAAAGATCCGGTTTGCGCTCCCATTCCTGTAGTTTTTCTTACCAATCGACGCGATTTAGCCGATCGGCTGAAAAGCCTGGGATCAGGGGTAAAGGACTACATGATCAAACCCCTGCATGTCAAGGAAGTCATCGCACGAATAAAAATGATTCTGAGACGTCTCGAACGAACCAAAAGCGACACAATAGATTCGGGCAAAAAGATTATTGGCAGGTTAGAGGATAAGAGCGTTGAAGAATTAGTCGAAAGTTGTGGAGCGGAAAGAAGAACGGGAATTTTGTCGGTGTACGGTCAAAACAATCTGAACGGAGAAATTTATTTCAGAGATGGTGCCGTTGTGAATGCCAGAATCGGTAACTTCAAGGCGGAAAAGGCGGTCTATCAAATGTTACCGTGGCGACAGGGTCATTTCGTGCTGACGTTCAAAGACATTAACGTAGAGGACGAGATAACGGTCAGTAATCTTGGCTTGTTGTTGCAGGGATTCAAACGGCTTCAAGATCGAAAGCGCTTAACAAAGCAACTGCCTTCGGTCGATTGCGTGTTTGTGAAAACGCCCATTTTCGAGCAGGTTTTGAAAAAAAAGCGAATATCTACTGACGCACATAAGTTCATTTCCTTGTTTGATGGTCGTCGTACCGTCTCAGATATTATTACCGAAAGCATTTACGATGATATAAAAACGCTCGAAAAAACTGTGAAGCTTTATGAGCAGGGATTCATTAAACCGATAAACGAGGAAATGCTTGCGAAGGCCAAATCTGATCCCATGGAACCCACTCCCGAACGCCTGGAGCCCAAAAGCGGACCCAAATTCGAGCCCAAACCTCAGATACCCGAACCGCCCAAAATCCAAAAAATCAAGGAAGAGACGTTAAAACCGGACATCCCCGCATTAGATCACCAAACGTCAAAGCCTCCCCTTGAGAAGGAGAAAACGGAGGAGCTTACCAAAACGCCGGTCGAGCCCAAAATACCCCCATTTGATCTTGATTCTTACTTCAAGTCCCAAGAAAAAGCGGAGGATTCGTCGGCTTCGGTTAATGGGAAAGAAAAAAGAGAAGCTCCCGAACGTGGTGAGACACCACCAAAGCGAAAAGAAACGACCGAATTCTCAAACATCTGTGATAACCTCTTCGATGGACGCGGTTTTCAGAAGGGACACCTCATTATTATTAGCTCTGATAATGACTATCGCCGACAATTTATTTCAGCCCTGACCAAAGGACAAATGTCGGAACGCTCGATAGACGATGAACAACGTCAGTCCATTGAAATCGGAACAATTGTCACGTCAAACCACCGAACGGTGGAAGTCCTGGGACTTTCTACGGAAAGCAAGTTTTTACAGCTTCTCGGGCATGTCGAGTCGAGTTTGGTCGGTTATGCAATTTTGGTCCCGGGTGATAATCCGCCGGACTTGGCCTATCTGGGGTATTTAATCAATTCTCTAAAAAGAAAGTTTGACATACCGCATGTCATTGCCACATATCAGCGGGCTGGCGAAAAATCGATGCCACTCGACGTGCTCCGGTATTCGCTAAAAATGGAAGAAAACGAACAGCTCGTGGAAGTAAATGTCGGTGAGGTCGATTCTATCAAACACCTGCTGAACCAACTTATTCCGCCTAAATATGTGAAGGAACCGAAATCGATGGAATATGAAACGCAAAACCTAGCTCCTTCACAGGATGAGAATGTATAAAAAAACCTTGCCAACCATGAATTTTAGTCGAGCCGTGCACAACAGCTAGTATGGAACGAAAACGAATCCTCATTGCTACAAAACAACCGGAAGAAATTGCAGCACTCAGGACATCGTTGGTTTCTGCCGGTTATGAAGCAAAGATCGTTGACAACGGAGCGACGGCCCTCAGTGCCTGCAGAGAATTTCGACCCCATCTTTTGGTGTCGGAAATCGAACTCCCCAAAATAGACGGCCATCATCTATTTCGAGAGGTTAAGGCCCATTCCTCGACCAGGAACATCCCATTCATTCTGATGAGCCGACACCGGTCTGTGGAGGAGCGGGTGCACAGCATCAACCTGGGCGTAGAAGATTACATCACCACTCCATTTAACGTTGACGAAGTTGTTTTGCGCTTCGAGATTATCCTAAACGAAATTGAACGCCTCGAAGCCACACCGGTGCGATCCTCAAAGGGGTTCTCCGGAAAGTTGTCCGACATGAATTTAGTAGAACTGCTGCAGACGTTGGAGATCGGTAAAAAAACCGGCATCATTCACCTTCAGCACGACAACGACGACGGTATGGTTTTTGTTAGAGACGGAGAAGCGATCGATGCGTCTGTCGGCAACTTGAATGCCGAACATGCCCTGCTTCGAATGTTCACCTGGAGTGACGGCGCATTTCGAATAGAATTCGAGAATATCGAACAGACCAGAACAATTAAGGAAAGCACAAGTGCACTCGTTCGACAAGGTTTCATTTTTAGAGACAGGTGGGACAAAGTCGCACAAAACCTTCCACCGCTGCAAGCGACCGTAGAGGCCACTCCAAAATTAGGCAAGGTTGAATATCCCAAAGAGGAACGATCTCTTTTAAACTCCATAAATGGTCGATCTCGCATCATTGACGTCATTAAAGGCTGTCATTTGGACGATTTGAAAGCATTACAGATCATATCCAAGCTCTATTACCAAGGCTCGCTAAGGGAGGTTTCTCTCGACAGAAAGGCCGGCAGCAAATCAGAAACAATGGAAAAAGATCGAACACGGGTGATGCAAAACGAGGACAACCTATCGAACATTATCGTGAATTTCTTAAATCAGAATGGTGTTACAGCTAACGGCAGGACGGAACGCAGACACGCTCAAAGGCGACTCGTTGACAGAAGATCACATTCACGGCGCATGGCGGATGCCATTTTAGAAGGCAATAAAGTACATTTAACCAAAAGTGAACTCATCATGATCCGTGAAAAGCTTTCAAATGGGAAAAATGCAATTGTGATGTCTCAGTGATTGTTGCTGAAAAACAAACGCCGGCTCCAAACACAAACATGAGAATTGGTGAGATTGCAATTGTTGGTCCGGACTTGAAAACCAAAAAGAGCTTCATAAATGCGGTATGTGATGACGTCATTGTGGAGACAGAAAATCTGATTTTTGGCAGGTTGCAAATCAATGACGAACTTGTGATACATCTTTACGGCGTTGACTTGTCGGAAAAAGAGCTTAACCCTTCCTGGGATCTCGTCTCAAGAAAACTCCTCGGATACATCGTCCTTTTCAACTGGAGCAATCCCAATTCGTTAGCTGATGTAACCTCAACAGTTGACCTACTGGCCGCACGATATGACATTCCACTGGTGATTGCCGCCAATCTAAAAAACAGTCAAACTTCCGTCCCCAGGGAACTGCTAAATGCTGAAATTAATTTAACCAGACAAGGCCAGTTCACCTTTTGTAAACTCTCCGATCCCAAGAGCGTAAAGAACGTATTGATCACGCTTATAAATTCTGTGCTCGACAATCTGAATTGAATCTTGGAGTGATGCAAGATGAACAATGGGATTCTAAATAGCATTCTTGAAACAGTTGGAAATACCCCTTTAATTAGGCTAAACCGTGTGACCGCAGGCATCAAAGCTACGGTTCTCGCAAAAGTCGAATATTTTAATCCCGGCGGCAGCGTAAAAGATCGAATTGCTCTGACAATTATTGAAGAAGCAGAAAAGGAAGGTCGTTTAAAACCCGGTGGTACCATCGTAGAATCCACTTCGGGGAACACGGGCGCGGGATTGGCCCTGGTTGCAGCATTAAAAGGATACAAAGCGATCTTTACCATGCCCGATAAAATGAGCGCGGAGAAAGTTCGTCTCTTAAAAGCGTACGGAGCGGATGTCATCGTTACACCAACCTCGGTGCCCCCTGAATCACCTGACAGTTATTACGAAGTGGCCAAGCGGATTGTCAGGGAAATGCCTAATGCCATACTTGCCAATCAATACTTCAACCCTGTCAATCCGGAAGCACATTATAAAACGACCGGGCCCGAGATTTGGGAACAGACGGGCGGCAAGATTGATTACTTTGTGGCAGGTCTTGGAACGGGCGGCACCATCAGTGGTACGGGGAAATTTTTAAAAGAAAAGAATCCCAAAGTTAAGGTGATCGGGGCGGATCCGATCGGTTCTATTTTAAAGGAATACTTCGATACCAAAAAAATGTCTCAGGGGAGGCCATATAAAATCGAAGGCATTGGCGAGGACATCATACCAGGAACTCTGCATTTTGAATATATCGACGAAGTCCATCAAGTCAGCGACAAGCAATCTTTCAACATGGCGAGAAAAATTTCCAGAGAAGAGGGAATTTTTGTGGGTGGGTCGAGTGGCACGGCAGCCTATGTTGCGTTAAAAGTCGCCAGAAGTTTGCCTGAAGACAAGGTTGTGCTGGTGATTCTTCCGGACACGGGTGAACGCTATCTTTCCAAATTCTACTCGGATGAATGGATGCGAGAAAATCTATTTTTCGATATCGAAAAAATATCGCTCAAACGCGTTCTCGACATGAAAGACGATAAGTTGCCAAACATTATTTCAGTAACACCAAAAGACAACGTGCGCGTGGCCCTGGAAAAAATGCGTAACTTTAACATCTCGCAGTTGCCTGTTATGGAGGACGGCCGCTCTGTTGGCAGTCTCGAAGAAGGCTCTGTCATGGGACAAGTCATTGAAAACAGCGCCTTACTTGAGAGTCCTGTGAAAGAAATCATGCAAGAGAGTTTTCCAACCATCGGTCACACAGCCAGCATTGAAGATGCCAGAAACTATTTTTCTCAACGTCATGCGGCGGTGCTGATTGAAGAAATGGGCAGAATTGTCGGCATCCTAACCAAGTCAGACCTCTTGGATTTCATCGCATCATGAGTACAGATAAGAAATTAAAGTTCGCCACAAAGGCCGTTCACGAAGGTGGTCGTCCGGATCCAGACAGTGGAGCCATTAGCACACCTATTTATCAAACTTCGACTTATGTACAACAATCTCCCGGAGTTCACAAGGGATACGAGTACGGCCGCACCGGCAATCCCACACGAAAAGCTTTGGAGGAAAAGTTAGCTGCGTTAGAAAGCGGTGCCTTTGGTTTTGCTTTCAGCTCCGGCATGGCGGCGACTTCGGCCATCATGGGTCTGGCGAAAAACGGCGAACACGTCATCGTCACTGACAACGTTTATGGCGGAACGTATCGCTACTTTCAGCAAGTCATGACCGATTACGGTCTTTCTTTCAGTTTTGTAGATACATCCAATCCGACAAATATCGAAGAGGCCGTGCAATCAAACACTCGCATGGTTTTTGTTGAAACGCCCACGAATCCGCTCCTCAAAATTTCGAATCTGCGGGATATCGCCGAATTTTGTCGAAAGCGTAACTTGTTATCTGTGGTTGACAACACATTCTTGAGTCCTTATTTCCAACGTCCCTTGGAATTGGGAATCGATATTGTGGTGCACAGCAGCACCAAATACATCAATGGCCACAGCGACGTCATTGGCGGCATCGTGGTCGTCAACGGGGAAAAACTTGCGGAACGGTTGGCCTTTTTGCAAAATGCAGTTGGCGCTGTGCCAAGCCCATTGGATTGCTGGCTGATATTGCGCGCCACGAAGACGCTGCATTTACGCTTGCAGCAACAGAATCGCAATGCCATAAAAATTGCAAAATCTCTCGCTGAGCATCCAAGAGTCACAAAGGTTATTTACCCGGGTTTAGAAACTCATCCGCACCATGAATTAGCAAAAACACAGCAACTGGATCCAAATGGAAATCCGGGCTTCGGAGGCATGTTATCCTTCGAGTTAGGGAATTGGGAAAACGCCAAAGCCTGTCTCGAGCAGCTTTCGTTGTTTTCACTGGCGGAGAGTTTGGGAGGCGTGGAAAGCTTGATCTGTCATCCGGCATCGATGACGCACGCCTCAATCCCGGAAGCAGAGCGCAAAAAAATCGGACTCACCAACGGTCTGGTTCGCATTTCCGCCGGGGTTGAAGATGCACAGGATCTCATCGAAGATTTAGAACAGGCTCTCGCGAAGATTTGAGACTGCGCACCCTGAACGTCGCAAGAATGTCACTCCGAATCAAGCGTAGTTGGAGTCAAAGGATCTGGTTACGGTCAACAATCTGCCTTCTGTTATTCACCTCTCCTCTCATCAGCCAAACGGATTGGCTTGCCCACCAATCTTCCGTATTTCGCATCAATTACACCGAACAGGACAAGCAGATTGTCAAAGCATTTGCCGAGCTTCTTGAAACGGAATATTCCAAACTCGTGGCTCGATCAGGGATCCGGTTTGCACGACCGGTTCACATTTTCCTCACTCCCTCGGAACAGGCCTTCAACCAATTAACGGGCCATTTTATCCCGGATTGGGGTGAAGGGGTGGCTGACCCGGCGCGAAGCGTGATTGTGTTGAAATCGCCGAACCTGTCTCACAATTATGACACCCTACCAAAATTAATTCGCCATGAGTTAACGCACATCCTGGTCGGCAACCTTGGTGCTGCTCCGCACACCATCCCCAAATGGTTCCATGAGGGAATGGCCATCTATTTTTCCTATGATGAAGAATTTGCCGGCGGCAAAGCGATTTCAAAGGCCCTTCTGACGGATTCCGTTGTGCCACTGGACGAAATCGATAAGGTCCTCAAATTTCATAGAGAAAAAGCACGCTTGGCCTATGAAGAAAGTTACTCAGCCATTCTTTATATGGAAAAGGCGTTCGGAGAGCGTGGTATCGTTGACTTTTTGCAGGAGCTTGAGCAGAGTAAGGAATTCGATGACACATTCTTGCAAGTCTTTGGCATCGATCTTTACGAGTTTGAACTGGATTGGTACCATTTTATCGAAGATAAATACCGATGGCGTTTTCTCATCGATTTTGAGACTTTTTTATGGATTTTCATTCCTTTGATGCTTATCTTGGCCTTTATTGCGATTCGGTTACGAAACCGTCGAATCTTAAAACGGTGGGAAGACGAAGAAAGATTAGCAAGCCCTTAATGACGATTATCAAAATACATCCCAAAAAATTCCAATCGGATGATTTGCAGGTGGCGGTTTCCTCGCTTCGCAAAGGCGGGGTGATCGCTTATCCAACCGAGACCGTTTATGGACTGGGCGCAAATATTTATCAGCAAAAGGCGGTGCTCAGGATTTTTGAAATCAAAGGCAGAGACATCAGCAAACCGGTGTCTATCATGATCGCTTCTGACGCCGACGTGAATGATATCTGTATGGACATACCTGATTACAGCCGGACGCTTATGGCTAAATATTGGCCGGGACCGCTGACCTTGATTTTCAAAGCATCCGAAGAATTGCCTGAGTATATCGTCAGTGAGGACAAAAAGATTGGGCTTCGACTGCCGGACCACCCGATAACCCGGAAACTAATGGAATTGCATTCTGAACCAATGACATCCACAAGTGCGAATATCTCAGGTGAACAGGCACCGATTCATGCACAGGAGGTCGCAAACACGTTTAAGGAACGAATTGATGTGATTATTGACGGAGGGGAGTGTGAGGGAAAGGTTCCATCGACCGTACTGGACGCCAGCGGCAACACACCGAGAATCTTACGAGAGGGTGCCATCTCCTCTTCACAAATTGAACAAAGTCTGGAGGGAGTGAAGGTAATGACATCCAAGACGTTCAATATATTATTTGTATGTTCAGGAAACAGTTGCAGAAGTCCCATGGCCGAGGGGATGTTGAAATCCAAACTCAGCTCGGAATTTCAGGAAAACGTGGCCGTGAAATCGGCGGGCACCTTGGGTCTCGATGGCAACACGGCAACAGATTTCGCCGTCAAAGTGGCCAAAGATTTTGGCGCTGATATCTCTGAACATCGATCACATGGAATCACCGAGGAATTGGTAAAGGAAGCGGACATCATTTTTGCGATGGCACCAGAGCACAAGATATTTCTACAAAATCACTATCCCGAATTCCGTGAGAATGTATTCCTGCTTAAGTCATTTGCACGCAATCCCGACGAAAAATTCAACGACCGAATCGAAGACCCCATTGGTGGAAGCTTACGTGTGTATCAAAAATGTGGGGAAATCATTGATTCCGAGCTCGAGAGAGTTCTGCCGCGATTGAAACAACTTATTCAAGAAAAGTTGGGCAACGAATCCTGAGATAGTAGATATAGATGTAGAGGATTGGGACGTTAACGGAACCTAATTTTGCTTATCAAGGTGAAGAGTGGGCGATACTGGACTCGAACCAGTGACCCCCTGCTTGTAAGGCAGGTGCTCTGAACCAACTGAGCTAATCGCCCGCAAAATAAACATCTTAAAGTTAGTAATCATATCGACAAAGTCAAGAATATTTGTTTAGACCTCCCTAACGTTAATTCTCTCATTTTCTATACTAAGTTTGACTTTTTACCTAGAGGCTGAAACATTCACAAATTCTCGTCAAAAAGCGCAGAAAAAATTGAGCCACGGATTTACACTGATAAACATGATTTATTGAACTCAAGATTTTGAAGGTTTCGTTTTGCACTTCAATTAATTGAAAGTCATCAAATTTAAAAACAAATACTTATGTTTAATTCGTGGGGCGGCTTCCCCCACTAACAACATTTATCCGTATGCATCAGTGTGAATCCGTGGCTCACACAAAGATTTTGATGCGCAAAATTCATTTCTGATTCGGAAGCAATTTAAGTTATTAGTTATTAGAGATTTATTAATTAACTTTGTATTTGAACTTGGAATCGAGAAAAAGTTCTTGATTATTCAGGCTAAGAATCGTCGCTCACTTATGAAAAGAGTTCTAAAAGTCTCTGTTCTTTCATGGCTGATCATTGCCGCTGAATTCACTTCCGCATGTGCAGATTCGTATCCACGGAATCCAAATATCGATGTTCAGCGCTACTCTTTCCGAATCACCCTCAGCGACCAGAATAATGAAATTATCGGAGAGGCTGAAATCACAATCAAGTTTTTGGCGGAAGGCATCAGCGACGTTCGTCTGGATTTGGTTGGGAGCACATCTGACGAAGACTCAACCGGAATGCATGTGGAAAGCATCACGCATGAGAACGAAAACGTACATTTTTCCCATAAGCATGATCGACTTCTGATTCGGTTATCAACTGCATCCAAGGCTGGCGAAAACCGAACTTACACCATCTCTTACCGGGGCATCCCTGCCGACGGATTGATTATTTCGAAAAACAAATACGGAGACCGCACGTTCTTCGGCGATAATTGGCCCAACCGCGCCCATAATTGGCTGCCCACTGTGGATCATCCCTCGGACAAAGCAAGCTGCGAATTCCTGGTAACGGCTCCCAATCATTACCAGGTAGTGGCGAACGGATTGCTCGTCGAAGAAACGGATCTGTCCGCAAATCGACGTCTAACTCATTGGCAAGAAACGACCCCCCTGCCAACCAAAGTAATGGTCATAGGCGCGGCTCGTTTTGCGGTTCAATATCTTACCGAGTACGAGGACATCTCCGTGCAAAGCTGGGTGTACCCGCAAAATCGAAATGCTGGGTTCTACGATTTCGCTCAGGCCATGCGCATCTTGCAGTACTTCGACCGGCGCATCGGGAATTTTCCGTACGGGAAACTCGCCAACGTGCAGTCCAAAACGCGTTACGGCGGCATGGAAAACGCCAGCGCTATTTTCTATCATGAAAATGCGGTAAACGGGACTCGCGAAAATGAACGTCTGCTTGCACACGAAATCGCGCATCAATGGTTCGGGGATTCCGTGACCGAAGCGGATTGGCATCACATTTGGCTCAGTGAGGGCCTCGCCACTTATTTCGCCCTCCTGTATCTCGAGGACACACACGGTCGAAAGCGGTTGATTGACGGACTCGAAACGGCGCGTGATCGCGTCTTTTCTTTCTATAAAAATAATCCGAATTCCACGATTGTGGACACCACCATCGTAAATCTCAATCGACTTCTCAACCCGAATTCATACCAGAAGGCCGGCTGGATGCTGCACATGCTGCGAGGAATTCTCGGCGACGATCTATTTTGGAAAGGAATTCAAGAATATTACGGCCGCCACCGCCACCAAAACGTGCTCACGAGAGACTTTCAGCGCGTCATGGAGATGGTTTCTGGCGAAGACCTGTCCTGGTTTTTTCGACAGTGGCTCTATGCTCCCGGATATCCCGAAATAGCAGGCTCCTGGACCTACAATGCTGAGGCGAAAGAACTGGTGGTGCATTTGAACCAGATTCAGAAAAGCCCACATCTCTTTAGGATGCCCATCGAATTTGGAATTTACACACAGGGAAACAACTCACCGAAGATTGGGCGTCGACAAGCAACCAAAAGAGAGCACATTTTCAGATTTGAACTTCAAACTGAACCAACAAAGGTCGAACTCGATCCGAATCACTGGCTTCTGATGAAAGCGGACTTCAACAGGAAGTGAGTTCTGTCACAGACTGGCTAAGCGCTCTGTTTCAGAAATGAAATTGTACTTGTTCAGTACATGCCTGGGCAGCAAGAGAATTTTGGGTCAGACGAATTGTTACATGGTTAAATTGTTCAATTGTTAACGAGAGATTCTTAACAATAGTAACCATTTAGCAATTTTTTGCCATTCGTAATAGTTTGCCCAATTCAGCGATTCTCGACTTTATCTGCATAGGCTGAAGTTCTGCAATTTATTCCCGTTGCCAGTAATTATCATAACATCTAACCTCATGGGGTATGACCATGGACGGGATGCTGGTGACCACTGAAAAAGCCCAAATGCGGGGGGAAATCGCCGTTATCAAGGTGCACGGATACCTTGACATGAACGCAGCACAATCGCTCGACCACGCCATTGATTCCCTTCTGCAGGCTGACTGCTATGACATCATTTTCGATTTGGGCGATGTTAAATATATCGGCAGTCGCGGTTGGAGTGTTTTTCTCAGCAAAATCAAACACGTTCGTGACCACGGCGGAGACCTGAAGTTGGCCAGGATGAAACCGAGCGTTTATGAAGTCTACAAGCTTCTGGAATTCTTCTGGTTCCTCAGATCTTACGCCACAGTCGAAGAAGCCGTCTCCGCTTTCTATAATCATGTGCCACCTATGCCAGAATGAGCCACGGTCGGTATGAATCGGCCTTTTGTCTTTGGTCAATTCCTGACGTGAGAATTATTGGTTGACCGTGTCCCTTACGGTATCGATGGAAGCCAAAGCCCGCAGATGTGTTCCCTTGAATCATTCCAGCAAAAAAACTTATTGACATGTTCAAGCATAATTGTTTGATTCTACCTCAGCCTGAATTGTCCAAATTGGGGATTGCTACCTTTCTCATCCGACAATAGGCAAGCTCAAGGCGATCCTTTCTCCAAGAATCAGACAAGAAAGATGGACCTGCAAATTGGCCAAAGCTGCTAAGCCTTTGCACCAGGCCAGGCTTGATTTCCACTCCCGCCCAAACTCAGTCTCCCTCCGGTGATAAGAGTGCGATCCTTGAAACACAAGACTTGCGGCTCACGCTAACCCTGGGCCCCATAACCGGCATCCAGAATCGGCTCCCCGTTAAAAAGTTGTTGTTGTCGACCATTGATCCAACAACGATGTCTTCATAGTACTTAAAGATAAGAACGGTTCTGTTATCGATGATGTGGAACTGAGTGACGATTTACAAGGTGATGACGACGGCGCCCCGGATGGCAGAGCCGCGCCCGGTATCTAACCTCGCTGCCGGTCGTTCCGTATGATAATAGCCTGTCGACTTTATTCCCCACAGCCACGGGTGCTTTCTCCTGGGACTTCGATAGCCAAAGCTATGTCTCGGCCACAGCATTGGAGGCCGAACGCGCCGATTGGATATTGTACCTGACCACGGCCACGGAGGAAGTCTGCGGTGAACCTGTCGAAACGTACTCTAAGAGTTACACTGAACAAGGCTGGGACATGATCGACTCGGTGACCGACACCAACCCACTGGAGGATGATCCGGACAATAGCGTCATTCGCATGTTCGTCTGGAATCCGACTTCACAGAGTTATGAAGGAATCGATCCTTTTGAAGTGGTGCCGAGACAAGGCTAGTGGATCCTGGTTTTGAATGTACCGTCCACCGTCACCGTGGGTGGTAGTGCAAGTCCAACCAGTTTAGCCAGGCCTGGTTCCAACTCGGAGCTTGCCGCATTTTATGAGAAATTGGCCATCTTCCATCCGGACCGCCGATTAAGAGGGCAAATCAAGTCAGTGAATCCATTCCGAAAAGATACGAGCTTTTTCAAAACTACCCCAATCCCTTCAATCTCGAAACCGTGATTGAGTACCAATTGCCAGAGGCTTTGCAAGGTTACCTTGGAGATTTACTCCATCCTGGGACAAAAGGTGCAGAACTTCGAAGATGCAGAAAAATCAGCCGGATATTATCGAATCAGGTGGGATAGTACCAACGATGCCGGACAAGGCTCAGTTCCGCCGTGGATCTGTACCGAATTCAGGCTGGAGAGTTTGAACGTACGCGTAAGGTCATTCTGTTAAAATAGTGTCATAAATCCCTTTTCTGGAATGTAAAAATTTTTAAATTAGAGGTCGAAATTAGAGCATGAGGAAGTTGAAATGCGATAGATAGATGATAACCGACCGTGCGTTTTCAATAAGATTGATCAATCGGAGAAAATGAAATGATCCACGCTAATTCCCGGAAACATCGTAATGCATTTTTGTCCTTCTACCCCATTCTCTGGTTGTTGACTCTCTCCCACCCCGAGGCTCACTCGCAATCCCTGAGCTTTACGGAAGTGACGGCTTCGGCAGGCATCTCGGTGGAATCACTTGGAACACACGGCGGCGCCGTTGCTGATTTTGACAATGACGGCGATCCGGATATTTATGTCTGCAGTCAGGAGGACTTCAAATTAAATAACAACGATTATAAGGGCAACTACTTCTTTCGCAATGATGGCGACGGCACTTTCACTCGAATCGATGACGATACGGACTTACAGGATATTCCTTCGTATGCACATGCAGCCATATTCTTCGACATGGATCACGATGGCGATTTCGATCTGGCTGTCGGCCACGGCCTGGATGGTTTGTCCCGCCGCGGACTTTGGCGAAATGACGGCAACGAGGTGTTTGTGCGAGTGGACGACGTCGCGGGGTTTGAAAATACCGACGATATCGGCACACGCAGTATTGTTGCAGGCGACATGAATGGCGATGGCTGGATCGACATTCACTTTGCCAGTTTCGATGGATTTGATACGGAATACTATTGGGGAGATGGCACCGGAGATTTTACACGCCAGACTGGATTGAATGACAACGACCGATCTATACAAGGCTCAACCATGGCGGACCTGGACCTCGATGGCGATTTGGATGTGCTGTTTGGCAATTTTGAGTCACAAGATGGTGTCGGCTATTACAAAAACGATGGCACCGGCACGTTTACGAGAGTGCTCGATACCGGGCTTCCGGACACCGGTTCAGGAACCGCGGTCAATCTTGCGGATATCGATAGAGATGGAGATTTAGACGTGTTAGTTTGTGGCGAATCCGGAGGTGTCACCAATCTTTATCGCAATACCAATGATTCTTTTACCATCATTCAGGATTTTCCCGCTGCTTCTGTCTGTGTCAAAAGCTGCGGCCGGAATAACGGAGCCTTCGGGGATTATGACAACGACGGCGATCTGGACCTGTTTTTGCCATTTTCCTCCACTAAGATCTGGTTAAATGACGGGATCGGAAGCTTTACAGCGATGGACGATTCCGATAGTGGCGTGAGGTATCAGGTGCGGGATGCGCGATTTCCCATGCTCCTCGATTACGACTCCGATGGCGACCTGGATTTGTTCTTAGCCCAGCATGATGGCTCGGCGAAATTGTTCCGTAACAATATTAATAGCAATGCTTCCGTGAGAATTGCTTTAGTCGGACCGAAAGGCGACAAGGGTGGATTTGGCACAAAGGTCTGGGTTTATGAGGCAGACCACCTTGGTGAACCAGGCCACCTTCTCTCCTATCAGGAAGCCATGGTCTCGGCCGGATACTGCATTCAGCACGAACCCAAGCTGCATTTTGGACTCGGGGATCGGACTGCTGTGGATGTATATGCTGAATTTATGAATGGCAAGGTCATGGCGTTAACCGGGTTGTCGCCAGGGCAGATCATTACCATTGATGGATCGACAAGTCAACTTGCTCCTGCCATTGTTATCAACGAAATCGTGACTGATCCCCAGCAAGACTGGAACGACTCCGAGGCCGGCAACGACACCCCGTTCGATAATGTCCCCGGCAGCGGAACCGGTACAGACACCGACGAGTGGCTGGAACTTTACAATGCTGATTCGGAGGCTGTGAACCTTGAACAAGGAGATGGCTGGACACTGGAACTCCTCGATACCACCCCCGAAATCCTGAATTTCGCCAATCCGGGAAACACGGAATTCGTGTTCAGCAACGGCGGTGATTTGAGTCATTTCCAACCCGGAGAATATCTGGTCATCGGCAATCCGCCCGGAGAGATCAACAACGACATTTTCATTGTCTTCAAAAATGAACTTGGCGCCATCGTCGATGATGTGGAAATCGGGGACGACCCCGAAGAGGACGGCAAGGGTGATGGCGCTGCCGATGGCAGGCCAGCAGGCGGCAATGCCACTGGTCTTGCTGACGAAGCCATCGCGCGCCATCCAAATGCTCCCGACAGCGACAATGACGTCGCTGACTTCGTCCAGCAGGCTGCTACGATTGGTGCACTCAACACTTCCCAGGCGTGTGTCACTTACGTATTTGATATCGAGGGCGGAACCTGGTATCTTATATCGTTGCCGGTGGTACCGGATGACAACCGCTTGTCGACTCTGTTTCCAACAGCGACCGGGGCTTTCTCCTGGGATTTTGACAGCCAGAGCTACATATCTGCTACCACACTCCAGCCTGAACGCGCCTATTGGCTACTGTACCTAACAACGGCCACCGAGGAAGTTTGTGGCGAACCCGTGGAGTCGTATTCCAACGATTATAATGAACAAGGCTGGGACATGATCGGTTCGGTGATTGACACCAGTTCAGTGGTGGACGCTCCGGACAACAGCATCGTTTCAATGTTCAGTTGGAATTCAATCTCGCGAACCTACGAGGCGATCAATCCTTTAGAAACAACGCCCACGCAAGGTTACTGGATCCTGGTTTTGGGTACGCCAAGCACGGTCACAGTGGGCGGCGGTGCAAGTCCATCGAATCTAACCAAGCTTGCTGCTGATGCCGACCTCGTCGCATTCTATAAGGAATTTGGCCAATTTCCACCGAGTCCACCATTTAACATAGAAGGTAAAACCACCGAATCCCTTCCGGAAAACTACCGTCTCTTCCAAAACTATCCCAACCCTTTCAATCCCGAAACCGTCATAGAATATCAGTTGCCGCACGACGGTAAAGTGACTTTGGAAATCTTTTCCATCTTGGGTCAAAAAGTGCGAACATTGGTCGATGAGAATAAATCCGCGGGATATTATCGCCTCATATGGGATGGCACCAACGATGCCGGACAAAGATTGGCATCCGGTGTGTATCTGTATCGAATTCAAGTCGGACACCCTTCGACGGGAGCAGGACCGCGTTTTGTGCAAACGCGTAAATTCCTAAAGTTGAAATAGGTTAACATTTTTTCACGTAAGTTTTCTGCGTTTACGCCAAACGGGTGTACATTTTGAGTCAAAGAGTGCGTGTTTGCCCGTATCATCGAAGTGTATGCTCCGCATCTTGTGAACGTCATCAAACAAGCTTAAGACCTCCAAGCGCTTCCCATCTCGCACTCAAGGTTCGCTATGATGCGAAGATTTAAGTTTTGATTATTATGTCTTCTTGAACAAAAGGTTGTCAGAAATCATCGATGTCCGTATTGGTAGGGGAAAACGTATGCTTAATCATCCCCAATTGAATGACGTTACCACAGAACGGGGAAACCGCACCCGTCATGTCTATTTGATTGTCGCTTTCAACCTCATCTTATCGTTTGCGCTGAACGCCCAAACCCTTACCCTCGTTCGCCATTTCGACACCTGGGACGACGGCATCATCAAAAGCACCGATGCAGCCGGAATTGGGTATCATGCGTCGTCCGGGCACCTGTATATCGCCGATTCCGAAATCAATGAAATTTCAAGCATTTTTGATGGCGATAACATATTCGAAGTCTCCCTTGCAGGAGACGAGGTTTTCCGGGAAATTACCAGCAACAACGACGAACCGACCGGCATTACTTTTAACGAATTTGACGAATTTTTCTACGTAACCAATGACGATACTAAGACCATCACCCGATATGATTTCGATCTCGATACGCCGTTACTTAGTGTCGATCCGAGAGACGCCGTTTCCGGCGCCAGCGACCCGGAGGGGGTCACTTCCGATCCGTCCACCGGTTTTATTTACCTCGCCAACGGTAAAGGCAGCATCGGCGCTCATGTCCTGGTTTATAACTCCGACTTGTCGTTTCAATACAGTTTTTCGGCCGCCGATCGGGTTAGCGACGGCGAAGGCATTGCGTTCAATTGGCAAAACAATCATATCTACATTGTCTCCGGTCCGGATATGAAAATATTCGAATACACCAGCACCGGCACCTTTGTTAACGACTACGACATCAGCGACTTTTCTCCGACTCCGGAGGCGCCGCAAGGGCTCACGTTCGCGCCCACCTCCGATCCCAACGATGATCCCAACAACCTCGCCATTTACATCGCCGACGGCATGCGCGACAACCACGCTGATGGTCGGGTTTACGAAGCCGTCTTCACCGGAACGGAACCGGCTATTGCCGTTACGCCCAGCTCGTTTGATTTTGGCGACGTGGAAATAAACACAAACCTGTCACAGACATTTGAAGTCTCCAACGGCGGTTCGGCCGACTTGAATGTGACCGCAACCAGCCTGACCGGGTCTGACGCGGCAGAGTTTGCTATCGTCAGCGGCGGTGGCGCGTTTACTCTGGCGCCTGGAGAAACGCATGATATCGGGGTCAGCTTCGAGCCGGTTTCCGCCGGCGCTAAGAGCGCTACCTTGCAAATCGACAGCAACGACCCCGATGACGATCCGTTTAATGTAGACTTAACAGGTACTGGCACCGAACCAGCCTTGGCTTGCGTGACTTACGACTTCCCGATTGCAGGCGGCGCCTGGTACCTGATTTCGCTGCCGGTTATCCCGGATGACAACTCGGTGGACGCACTGTTTCCCAATGCCGCCGCAATCTTTACCTGGGATTTTGAAACTCAGGCGTACTCACCGGTCTCCACGTTGGAACCCGGGAAAGCTTACTGGCTGTTGATGCTGGAAGATGACACCGTTAAGATTTGCGGGGAGCCGTTTGAATCTTATACAAATAACTACGCCGAGCAAGGTTGGGATATGGTCGGCTCGACGACTGATCCAAACTCATTAGTAGACGATCCGTCTGGCAGCGTGGCATCGATGTTTAGTTGGGATCCCGCTGCCGGAAGCTATACCTCGGTCAATCCGTTCACGGTCAATCCGCCTTCAGGTTACTGGATCCTGGTATTGGACGCGCCAAGCTCCATCAACGTTGGCGAGACAGGCGGTATGGTCGCCGGGAAGGCTAACGCCGTTGCAAGCTCATATCAAGGTACGTTTGGCAAATTGCCTCCGGGCCCACCCACGTTTGAACCCGAAGCAAGTCCAACAGCCTCCATTCCGGAGGGTTATGATTTAGCTCAAAACTATCCCAATCCATTCAATCCTGAAACGGTCATCGAATTCAGGCTGCCGGAGGCCAGCAAGGTGACTTTGAAGATCTATACCGTCCTCGGCCAAGAAGTTCGCACCCTGGTCGACGACGAAAGAGCCTCCGGCATTTATCGTATCCGGTGGGATGGCACGGACGACTTTGGCCAGGGACTGGCTTCAGGGGTCTATCTTTATCGCATCCAGGCTGGCCAATTTGTGCAAAGCCGGCGGCTCACCTTGGTAAAATAAGACTCAAGGGTTGAATGATATTTTTATTTCATTATCTTAAGATTGACCTCCGAAAAGCCGAGGCTCTAAGTCTGAGTTAGATTAGCACCTT
>JAABYK010000128.1 GCA_011775825.1 Candidatus Zhuqueibacterota bacterium
GGCTAATTCTTGTTAATCTGATCAAGCCTTGAATAATGAATATTATATTATATTATTATATTAATATTATTCTTCTTAAAATGTAACGATTTCAACTTGTAAACTCAAGCAAATTTTCAATTGTATCCTTGCATCCAAAGTAAAAACAAAAAAGGCTCCTCATTCTACAGGAGCCTCAATCGGTATGAAACCTAAAACCGGTTGTTTAGCAGCAAACAACAGTTCAATGATGCCCTTCTTATTTTCATAGGATTAATCCCCCCTTACATCATGCCAAGCTCATATCTCGCCACATCGCTCATCATGTCCGGATTCCACTGGGGTTCCCAAACCACATCGACTTTCACTTCATTTAATTCCGGCAGAGCTCGTATTTTGTCTTCCACTTCGCCTGGCAAGGTTCCCGCTGCCGGACAGGCAGGAGACGTCAGGGTCATTTTTACGTTCGCATTTTGGTTCTCATCAATAATGATGTCGTAGATCAGTCCCAGTTCGTAAATATTCACCGGGATCTCGGGATCGTAACACGTTCTTATAACTTCGATTATTTTATCTTTCAAGTTAGGATTTTCTTTATTTTCCATGTCCACCTTCACCTAAATTACATTCCGAAAACGCTTATTCTGTTGAAACGACTTCATTTTCTTTTTCAAGAGCGGCAATGAGTGTGTGCCAGGCTAATGCCGCACATTTAACACGTACGGGGAATTCTCGTACGCCCGCAAACACCGCCAGCTTTCCGAGTTCCGCCATATGTTCAAACGCATCCATTTCACCGGTGATGAGCTTTTGGAACTTCTTGAAAAGGGTCCTGGCTTCTTCCACGGATTTGCCTTTGATGACGGTGGTCATGACCGAAGCCGCAGCTTTTGATATGGCACACCCCGACCCCTCAAATCCGACATCCTGGATTTTGTCGTCCTTTACCTGTAAGTAAACGTTGATGCGATCCCCGCACAGCGGATTGTATCCCTCGGACGAATGGCTGGAGGGATCTACTTTCCTGAAATTTTTTGGATTCTTGTTGTGATCAAGAATCACTTCTTGATATAAGTCTCTTAAATCTTCCATCAGTTGAACATTTGTATTACGTTCTGAATTCCTTCGACAAGCTTGTCCACCTCTTCCTTTGTATTGTAGAGAGCAAACGAGGCCCTCGTTGTGGCCGGGACATTGAAGCGTGCCATCACCGGTTGCGTGCAATGATGACCCGTCCGAACTGCGATGCCCTGGCGATCCAGGATCGTGCCTGCATCGTGAGGGTGCACCCCATCGATTACAAATGACAGCACGGCCGCCTTTTGAGAAGCCGTACCAATGATCTCAATTTCGGGAAACGATAACAGCGCTTCCGTGGCGTAATTCAACAGACTTTCTTCGTGTCGGATGATATCGTCATAACCGCATTTTTGGACATAATCCAGAGCAACGCCAAGTCCGATGGCCCCCGCGATATTGGGAGTACCGGCCTCGAACTTGCAAGGCAGCTCGTTGTAAGTTGTCTTTTCAAAGGTCACCGATTCAATCATATCACCGCCACCCTGATACGGCGGCATGCGGTCCAGAAGCTCTTCTTTACCATACAGCACGCCAACACCGGTTGGTCCAAACACTTTGTGTCCGGAAAGAGCATAAAAATCGCAATCCAACTTCTGGATGTCGACTTTCTTATGGGGAACGGCCTGCGCCCCATCCAACAAAACCGGTACGCCCTGACCGTGAGCGTGTTCGATCATTTCCTTGACCGGATTGATCGTGCCCAATGAGTTAGACACATGCGCTACGGAGACGAGCTTTGTGCGATCGCTGAAAAGCTTCTCATATTCTTCAAGTATTATTTCTCCCTGGTCGTTGATAGGAATAACCCGTAACCTCGCGCCAGTCATCTCACAAAGGATTTGCCAGGGCACGATGTTTGAGTGATGTTCCATGGTCGAGATAATGATTTCATCGCCTTCTTTGATAAACTCCCGACCATAAGAAGCCGAAACCAGGTTGATGGCTTCGGTCGTTCCTCGCACAAAAATGATCTCTTTATTCGATTTGGCGTTAATCGCCTCTTTTACTCGCCTGCGAGCGGCTTCGTAAGCCTGTGTTGCGGTTTCACTAAGTAAATGAACCCCCCGATGGATATTTGCATTCTCGCGTTCATAATATTTTCGAATGGCATCGATGACCACCTGAGGCTTTTGAGACGTGGCGGCGTTATCCAAATAAACCAGGGGCTTTCCGTGCACTTCCTGATGAAGCACAGGAAAATCCCTTCTAACACTCATCACGTCGTAGCCACGGGTCTGCGAGGAAACTGAATCTTTGACTATATAATTATCAACAAATGCTTGCATTACGAAATACCGAGTCCCTCGACCTTTTTCAGAATGTCGATCATTTTTGAGTCTAAGCTCTTACGTATGGACTCAATTTTGATATTTTCAAAAACGTCGGCAGCAAAGGCGTATCGCAGCATTGCGGCCACCATCTCCTCGCTGATGCCTCGACTACGCAAGTAAAACATCGCCTCTTCGTCCAATTGGCCGATGGTGGCACCGTGAGTACATTTCACGTCGTCTGCAAAAATCTCCAACTGCGGCTTTGCGTTAATCGTGGCATCGCCAGTCAGCAGCAGAGTCTTATTGGACTGAAGGG
>JAABYK010000127.1 GCA_011775825.1 Candidatus Zhuqueibacterota bacterium
CTCGATGAGACCGACTCCGGGCTCGACATTGATGCACTGAAGATCGTGGCCAACGGAGTCAACACATTTAGCAATGACGACAATGCCATCGTAGTAGTGACCCACTATCAGCGCTTGTTAAATTACATTATCCCGGACTTTGTGCACGTTCTGGTTGGCGGGAAAATTGCCAAATCCGGAGACAAGGAATTGGCCGTCGAACTCGAAGAAAAGGGTTACGATTGGTTGAGAGAAGAAGGGGTAGGAGCCGCTGCGGCATAGCAGGGCTTTTGCCAAGTGCAGGTAATCTGAGAACCGAAAAAATAAGAGGTGAAACATAAAGATGGAGAAAACAGAGTTGGACAAGTTTGATGTTCGACAATGGTATCTGTCAAACTTTGAGCTATTTGAGAATCGCTTGGACGGCAGCAGTCAAACGCCATTCCATGAGACACGCAAGGCTGCTATTTCCAGGTTTTCTGAGTTAGGCTTTCCAACGCCGCGAAACGAAGAGTGGAAATATACAAATGTGGCGCCGTTGCTGGCACATAAATTCCAATTGGCTACTCAGCCGTCTGTGCCACTAAAGTCCTTACCAGAAGATTTCGTGTTTAAAGGGCTGGATAAAAATGTTCTCGTATTTGTCAATGGACACTATTCTAAAGAACTTTCCACGTTTGACGTGAAGTCAAAAGGGCTGCTCGTTGAGAGTCTCCGAAACGCCATTCTCCAGGGAAATGAACTTGTTCAAAAGCACCTGGGACAATATGCTACTTTTGAAGACGAAGCGTTTACTGCACTCAACACGGCATTTACGGAAGACGGTGTTCTGGTTTATGTGCCGGACAATACCATTATTGAGGAACCCATTCATTTTATCAACTTGACCGTTGCTGAGGACTCAGAAATTGTCTCACATCCACGAAATCTTTTTGTTGCGGGCAAGAACAGCCAGCTAACGATCATCGATACCTATCATTGTTTGGCTGACAACACGTATTTCAATAATGTGGTCACAGAATTCTTTGTGGATGAGAATACCATCGTGGATCACATCAAGATTCAAGAAGAGAGTGTAGAAGCCTTTCACATCATGAGCACGCATGTGCAGCAAGAGCGAAGCAGTGTCTACACGAACATAAATATCGATCTGGGCGGTTTGCTTGTTCGCAACAATTTTAGCCTGTTGCTCAATGCCGAGAACTGCGAGAGTCATTTGTTTGGCTTTTACTTCGGGGAGGATCGGCAGCATGTGGACAATCATACCTTTATGGATCATGCAAAACCGCATTGCTTCAGCAATGAACTTTACAAAGGCATCTTAGGTGGAAAGGCTCGTGGCGTCTTCAATGGCAAAATAATGGTGCGCCCGAATGCACAAAAAACCAACGCCCTTCAGTCCAATAAGACTCTGCTGCTGACTGGCGATGCCACGATTAACGCAAAGCCTCAGTTGGAGATTTTTGCAGACGACGTGAAATGTACTCACGGTGCCACCATCGGCCAATTGGATGAAGAGGCGATGTTTTACTTGCGTAGTCGAGGCATCAGCGAGGAGATGGTGGCTGCAATGCTGCGATACGCCTTTGCTGCTGACGTTTTTGAAAATATTAAGATTGAGTCCATACGCAAGAAGTTGGACTCAAGAATGATCGACATTCTGAAAAAAGTCGAAGGACTGGGTTTGTCATAATGGAAACATTTGTCGACAATTATGTAGCCAAGGGTT
>JAABYK010000199.1 GCA_011775825.1 Candidatus Zhuqueibacterota bacterium
ATGAACGAGCATGAGAAAACATTTCGTTTAGGTCCCTTTCCTGACTTTCCTCAAGAAATCGTATTCAATGATTTTGCAGGCGTCCTTGCCCGAATTCGTGAGAAATAGGTTTGACTTTTACCGCTCCTTTCTTTAGTTTCATGTTTATGAAATATTTAATTCAGATAATGTTGTGGGTTTTTGTCACCTGTTTTCTTGGATGCGGTCAGTCTGAGGATAGCAGCACAGATGCCGAAGAAAAGCGCGTCGTCGTTTATTCGCCGCACGGCAAAGAAATGTTGAGTGATTTTGCCGAGCGCTTTGAAATCGCTCATCCGGGCGTGCAGGTGCACTGGCTCGATATGGGGTCGCAGGATGTGTTGGACCGAATCCGGTCCGAACGAAGCAATCCTCAAGCTGATATTTGGTGGGGCGCCCCTTCGTCATTGTTCATGAATGCCGCTGAAGAGGGGTTGCTCGAACCGTACACACCCACCTGGTCGGATCAGGTCGGGCCTTCGGAACGGGATTCGTTGAACCGCTGGTACGGAACGTTCCTGACGCCTGAAGTGATCGCCTTCAATTCACAAGTACTGACAAAGGAGACCGCTCCTCAGGATTGGGATGATCTGCTGGACCCCAAATGGAAAGATGAAATTGTGATCCGATATCCGTTGGCTTCCGGAACCATGCGGACCATTTTTTCCACAATGATCTGGCGTTTCTATCGAGAAACGGGGTCTTCGGATAAAGGCTACGAATGGTTGAGGAAACTGGACGCCAACACCAAATCGTATCCGGCCAATCCGACCTTGATGTACCTGCAACTGGCCAGGCAGGAAGCCCTCGTGACCCTGTGGAACATGCCCGACATCGAATTGCAGAAACAGACATACGACTATCCGTTCGATTACGTCATTCCGGAAAGCGGTACGCCCGTTCTTGTTGAAGGGCTGGCGATCGTGGCAAACTCGAAGCACCCAAAGTTGGCTAGAAAGTTTTACGAGTTTATCACAACCCCCAAAAGCTTCATCATTCAGGCCAACAGATATTTTCGTATCCCGACGCGAAAAGATCTTCCGAAGGAAAGGCTGCCGAATTGGATCACGGAAACTGAAATTAAGACCCTGGAGATTGATTGGGAGGTGTTTTCCGAGAAGTCAACTGAGTGGATGAAGTACTGGGATGAGAAGATCAAGGGAACTGGCAAGAGTTGAAACATCGCCACCTATGGTCAATAGATTACAATTTGTGTTCTTCTTTATCTTCTGCTATTCAGGTAGGTAGACTGTAGGATTTTAGGCTGTAGGAGGAATATATGCGAGATCATACAAAGCTTCGAGCGTTTGAGCTGGCTGACGAATTGGCTATTATGATCTATCAAATAACTACAGTTTTCCCTAAAGAAGAGATTTATGGATTAACTTCCCAGATGAGACGAGCGGCAGTTTCCGTTCCTTCTGACATTGTCGAAGGATGTGCCAGAGAAAGCCAGGTGGAATATCTTCGATTTCTTGAAATCGCTTTTGGATCTTTAAGAGAATTGCATTATCAGTTTAACCTGGCAAAGCGTCTGGGATATTTAAAAGGAGATGATTTTTCCAACTACGATTTAAAATTAGTAGAGACTGAAAAAGTTTTAGGCGCTCTGATCAGATCGTTACGCAAAATCTAACAACCTACAACCTACAGCCTATAGCCTAAAGACCTTATCATAA
>JAABYK010000398.1 GCA_011775825.1 Candidatus Zhuqueibacterota bacterium
ATGCGCCAGATGGTGTTGATGGCTTCGCGCAACTGCACGAAAACGGCTGATGCACCAAAAAGTAACGTCCCGATTCCAAAGACACCTGCAGCGAGATTAGATTCCGAAGACCCGGCACGTTCAATCATCGTTACAATGGTTGAGGCCCCTTTTGGCCCAACGAAATCACGGACTTGCGACATAAGCTCGCTCTGTGCAGCCTCCTGGCCGAAAATCAAACCGGATATGGAAAGAACTACGATTAGCACCGGGGCCAGAGAAAAGATGGTAAAGAACGCCAACGCTGCACCAAGCAGGAAGGCGTTGTCATCCTTCCAGGCATGGTAGGAGTCCTTTAACAAAACTAAGATTGATTTGACAATATTCAAACTTCACACCTCGTCTTCGATTTGGTTTGTAATCTTGTCGGCTTTCCTGGCAATTCTCGGGTAACGGCGCTTGATCCATTCCAAGAGGCGCTTGAATAGGGGCACATCTGCTGATAACAAAAGCACGCCGATGCAAATGAACAGGATGCCCTGCAAAATCGGAAGCACCAGCCCCGCAATACCCAGAACCAGAGACGTCCATCCCAGAATTTGCCGAATCAGAGTCTTTCTCTTGCTCACGAGTTCATTGTTGATTTAATTAACACCCAAGAGCACTAAATGATCCTGAACGCACGGATTCTCTCAATCCTCTAAGTCTCCTCCTCCAGATCGACTTTTGTCGACAAGAAGTTCAACATGTCTTTCAGGGCCACCACCCCAACCAAGTGACTGTTATCCAGGACCATGAGTCTGCTGTTGCCGGTCCGCTTCATGGTTGAAAGCACTTTAACCGGATCGGATTCAGCAGTGATGGAATTTTCCTGGGTACAATTTTTCGCCACTTCACCCACGGTGTGCTGATTCCATTCGTCTCTGGGAAACTCTTTTAATTGAGGGATTGTAACGCACCCAACTACTTTGTCATTTTCTACAACAGGAAACATCTTATGTTGGTATTTATAAAAATAATCTTCGGCAAGTTCATTCAAAGAAAGTGACGAAGGGACGGTTACCGGATCGCGTTTCATAAACTTTTCGATTTGCTCGCCTTCCAAAGCTTTGCGCATCAGAAGCTGTTTATAAGACATCTGCGAGGCGTTTCTGAGGAACATTCCGATCAAGAACTGCCACACACCCCCGATGAAGTTGCCGCGAATAAACCAAACCACACCAAGTAGGATTAAAAACAGCCCAAACCCTGAGCCAATTTTGGATGAAATGTAAGTTGCCTTGCGCAGATTGTTTTTCCAGCCCCACAAAATCGACCGCAGCACACGGCCTCCGTCCAGAGGAAATGCGGGTACCAAATTGAAGGCAGCCAGAATCATATTGATCAAGGCAAGATAGCTAACCACGGCTGCGCCCGGAGCGACCTCTCCAACGCTTCCGAATATCCAATTTATCCCAATGAATGCCGCAGCCAAAACAATGCTGGCAATAGGACCGGCGATCGCCATCATGAATTCGGACTTGGCACTCGGCGGTTCCTCGGTCATTTCTGCAACACCGCCAAAAATAAAGAGCGTAATGCCTCGCATGGGAATGCCATACTGCCTGGCCACCAGCGAATGCGACAGCTCATGAAATACGATCGAAAAAAACAGCCCAAAGGCACCTGCCACCCCCATCCACCAATAAGTAGCTGGCGAAAAATTCTCGTAATTATGCGGAAACCAACCTTGCGCCAAGCTCCAGGTAATCAGGACGGCGAGAACCAACCAACTCAGGTCGATTTTGACTTCAAAACCAAACAGCTTGAATAAACGAACACTCTTTCCAAACATGATTCATACCCTCCATTTCATACAATTAGGTGCTCCACGCCTGCAACCTTGAGAACTCGGAGTGATTCCATAATCACTCATGTGCGACGCACTTAAAAAACGCGATCGACATTTCATTTAAATTGAGCAGCCCCTCTTAGCTGCTCTGCCAATATTTTTGTCGGTCATAATAATCATAAAGTCGGTCCTCATACTCTCGATCGATTGGCGCTGACGGATCATATTCCGGTGCATTCTGAATGTGGTCACGAGGCAGATCGACAAAAACGTTGGCTTCAGCCCAGACAATCTCCTCGATCCAGGGCGGTGCCACCAAAACTTTCCTGCCGGGCAGCCAATTTCGGGTGTCGACCACAATGTAGCGTAAAATCCAATGTTCGTCGTCGATAATAAAATCCTCAACGTGACCAATTTCACTGTCGCTTGCCTGAATACGGTAGCTTTCCACTTCTCTTGTGCTTCTGAGATGGGGGTCGGCATCTTCCTCCAATTCTGCCTCCTCGACAAATTCCTCAGGCTCCTCCGGGATTCGCGGCGGTGGCACAATATTCGTGCCGGTTCCGGCGGTGCCTGCGGTGGCCCAATAGTAGGGCCAGTTATAATATTTATGGAGTCTGATCTCGTGTTGCCTTGATACTGGCCGTTCGACATCGGTTCCAGGACTGTTTTCGACCTGCTCCTTTGTGAGATTCACAGGCAAGACCTGATCCTCCCAATTAGGCTGCTCGAGTGCAATCGGCGAAATGAGCACCTTGCGATCCGAGAGCCAACCGCCAGTGTCCACTACCAGGTATCGAACAATCCAGTTCTTGTCGTCAAAATACAGATCGTACACTTTGCCAATCTCTCCATCATTGGCTAATATTTTGTATCCACGAAGCTCTTTGACACTATTTAACATGTTTAAAATCCTCGATTTTTGTTACAAAATCCATCATTTTACTGCAAAAATAATAAGACGATTTTCGCTAAAATAAGCCGACACTGTTTTTGACAATTCCTTTTTCTTTCAGCACAGTCAGAGACTGTTTTGGAACATTGTTTCTTCTTTTTGCAGCACACTCGTTCATGGTATGAATAATACGCAAGAGAAATGCCAGCGCCAATGGCCCTTCATTTAAGATCTTGTAATTTAAAAAGTTAACTCAGGACTTCTTTGTATACTTGCGAGCATTAAAACAAACGAGATGTGCACGAAAAGCACATACGGACAAAGCAAATTGTGTGTGTGTGCACTTTTGGTACAAAAAACGGGCCGTACTAATTTAAAACAGCACAAAGGCCTGCCTGAAAGTTTTGGTTAATCTTAATCAATTTAAGAACTTATATTAGTTTGACCAGAAGCCGAACCAAAAGCTCGTCTGTACCAATTCTGCATCAATCTATGTTGTGCTTGTTGATTTTGTTGTAGATGGCGCGGCGGCTGATCCCCAGCAGTTCAGCCGCGTGGGTCCGGTTGTTCTTGGCGTAGGCGAGAGCACGCACAATCATTTCTCGTTCTACATCGTCGAGAGGAGTGCCGATTTCAAACGTGACCGTAGGTCGTTTGGACTTCGATTTGACGAATCGCGGGGGCAAGTGTTCGGGCAGAATGGTGTCTTTATTGCAAAGCAGGGCAGCTCTTTGGATCACATTTTTCAGTTCTCTCACATTCCCCGGCCAATCATAGGTCTCCAAAAGCTGTGTAGCCTCTGAAGAAATCCCGGCAATATTTTTGTTAAATGCTTGGTTGTATCTCGCCAGGAAGTCTTTAACGAGCAGGGGAATATCGCCGTGGCGCGCTCTTAAAGGGGGCATTTCGATGCGGAAAACATCCAGGCGATAAAAGAGATCCTGACGGAATGAACCTGCCTCAACCAGGCTTTCGAGATCTTGATTGGATGCCACGATCAAGCGGGCATCGGTGGTAATATTCCGTCGACCGCCCAGGGGAACGAACTTTTTCTGCTCAATAACGCGTAGCAGACTCACCTGAATTCTCTCAACAACGGTGTCAATTTCATCCAGGAAAATGGTGCCTCTCTTTGCCTGTTCGAACTTCCCTTTGTGTTGGGATACGGCCCCGGTGAAGGCGCCCTTCTCATGACCGAACAATTCGCTGGCCACAAGTTCAGATGGCAAAGCTCCCAAATTGACCGGAATGTACGGCCCGTCTTTTCGCTTGCCGCGGGCGTGAATGGCCTGCGCTGCGAGATCCTTGCCCGTTCCCGTCTCGCCGAGAAGAAGCACCGGGACTTCGGTGGCGGCGGCTTGACGAATATGCGTGTAGACCTCTCGCATAGCCGTTGAAGAGCCCACGAGGTTTTCAAACTTATCCTCGCTCTCAATTTTTTTGGGGACCAAATTCGCATCCAGTCGATCTTTGTTTTCCAGCGCCGATTCAATCAGCAATTGCAACTCATCGTCTCGTACAGGAGCCTTTGCGTACTGGTAGGAACCGGCTTTCAAAGCCGCCATGGCAATGTCAATGTCTTCTGGCTCCACAAACGTCAAGAATTGCGTGGATGGACTTCTTGACGTTAAATCGTCCACGACCTTCATGTTGTAGGCGTCTTTCTCCCTGCAAACCGAACTTGTGATTATGACCACGTCATAGGTTCCGACTTCAAACTTTTTTAACAATTGATCAATCGAAGATTCCCACGCGACGAAGAAATCTTTCCTGGGGAACAGATTTCGAATACGGCGGACGAAATCTCGGTTTTGGGAAACTGTGAGTATTTGAGCTTTCTCAGGATCTATATTCTTCATTGTACTTTATTAAACTTTCTATTTTAGTTTGTGACCAGTATGAATAACCGAACCTATTGTCTAAACAGCCGAGTAAGAATCACATCATCCGGTAATCTTTTGAGCTAGTTCGACGAGGGCAGCTCCCGGAATCTTCTCTCTTTTCCAATCAATGTGTGAGGTGCAACAAAACTAACTAATCCAATTATTGACCAAATGTTCCCTGATTTTTAGTTTTTTGAAAACAAAAATAGCTACAAAACAGGGCTGAATAGTCGACAGAAATTTTCACTAAAACGAATGTAAGCAGGCCGATTCAAGTAGCTTTCCGCAACAAGTTCGCGGCTGTTTTCCAGATCTCTGAAGAATATTTTTTTGGCACGGTTTGCAATAGAATCACCGTAAATTTGAACGTTCACCTCAAAGTTGTAACTGAAGCTGCGAATATCGACGTTTGCCGATCCGATCACGGTGAACTTGCCGTCTACGATCATCATTTTGGCGTGGAGATAGCCGCGTTTGTATTCGTATATCCTGACATAGTTCCGCAAGAGATTATCGTAGTACGATCGGCCCGCGTAAGACACAAGCGTGTGATCGGATCGGGCCGGGACGAGAAGTCTCACGTCTACTCCTCTCATCGCGGCCATTTCCAGAGACAAACTCAGAGCCTGATCCGGGATAAAATAGGGAGAGGTTATGTAGACTGAATTCCTTGCCTGGTTGACCGCCATAATCACAGCTTTATGAATCACTTCTTCGCTCTCATCGGGGCCACTTGCCACAACCTGTACGATCTCCTTTCCGCAGGCATCAACCGGTTTGAAGTATTGGGGTGACAACAGCTCTTCATCCGTTGCAAAATACCAGTCTTCACAAAAAACCCATTGCAATTGGGCAGCTGCTGGACCCCGAATCATCAAATGCGTCTCACGCCAGTTTACTCCCTTGGGTTGATTTTTTGCCAGGAAATCGTCGCCAATGTTCAGACTCCCGGTAAATCCAATCTGGTTATCAATGACAAGGATTTTACGATGGTTTCGAAGATTCATATTCCACGGCCTGAAAAACGTCCGCAAAGGCAAAAACTCTTTCGGCTCAATACCTGCCTCCCAAAAGCCTTGCAAAAACGTTCGGTCCCATCCCAATTTGTACGAGCCGATGGCGTCGTACAGGAAGTTGATTTTTACGCCCTGCTTGGCTTTGTTCGCCAACAAATCGCGAAAACGACGCCCCGTCTTATCAGGACGAAAAATGTAGTATTCCACGTTGATGTGTTCGGTGGCAGCTTCTATTGCTTCCTCGATTTTCAGATATGTGTCTTCTGCGTCTACCAGGATATCGACCTGGTTGTACCCAACAACATCGAAAAGACTGAGCTGTTGGCATAGCTTTCTGATGGTTTCGAGCTCCTTGGGCATTTCATTTCTCGCCATTTGGGCTTTGTTTGGCGCCCATTCCTCTTCAATTTCTCTCAGCCGTATTCTCAGAATCGCATTGGAAGTGAGCTTCTTTCTTCCTCTATTTGTAATACGGTCCGTTCCGAAGATGAGAAATATGACGGCACCCACCACGGGCAGAAATACGATCGTAAGCAGCCACGCCACGGACGTGACGGGCTTGTCCTTCTTGGTGATAACGACCGGGATGAGCAGCAACGATATCAGGTACAGAAGCCAAAGCGATTGAAAAGCTGACATGTTCGATTTTAAGAAACACGGACAAATTTTGCAATTAAAATGAAGCGTCTTCGGATTAAAGTGATCTCATGCGTTCGACTATTTCTTATCGGCAAGAGGGTGTATCCATCGGAATGCGATACAATCGTCCAAAACCGCGGGGATGCCGAATCGAATGGTGGGGTAGTTCGGTTCGATGTCAAGTTCATTCCAGAGCAAGCCGGGTTCAACCGGTAGATTCAAATTCCAGCCAATGACCGCCTCCGGCGTGTAAAGTGAAGGCATGTGTTGCAGTCGGCGGAAGGGCGTATACAGTCTCGTCCCAAGTAAGGCCAGCCATCTCGGTACACCAATCTCTGAAAATCTCGGATAGTACTCTCGAATCACGCCAAAGAAGTCATTCCAGGTGGCAGCCAGATAATCCCCGACGGCCGAAATGCCGGTCCAGCCTTTTCGACCAACCTCGATCAAAATCTTGGCGGCATCCTCGATGTGCAGATGCGCAAAGAGATTGTGTCCATTTCCCGGAAAAATCACACGTCCTTGCCGCACTTGTTCGAACATCAAGTCACGAGCTCCGTAGACATGCGGCAATCGAATGGCCGCAAAAGACACATCGGCCTCCTCAGCCAATTTCGATAAAGCTTGTTCGGCCTCGAGTTTGGCTCTGCCATATCCGAGTCCTGAGTTTGCCGCTGTGTCATGATCAATTGGCTCCGCTTGATTCGCATAAACCAACAGACTGCTGGCGTAAACAAACTTCTTTACACCTGCTGAGATGGCGGCTTTCATCAAAGCTGTGGACCCATCTATAATGGTGGGTCGAAGCAACTTGTATTCCTCAAAGGCGGCTCGAGCGCCCAGATGTAAAATGGTGTCCACGTCCTTGACTGCGCGAGACAGGCTTTCGGGACTTTGCAGATCACCTTGTACCAACTCGGCAGCGAGAGGTGCCAGCAGTCCGCCCCGCAACGGTCTCCTGACTAAAAGCCGAGGTTTAAACCCTAATTTGCAAAGCCGTCGGGATACCTCGTACCCGATAAATCCGGTTGCACCGGTTACCAAAACTTTTTTCATGGATTCAGACTTACCTTTTTATGTCTTCAATTTGCACTTCGTTGGCGCACGAGTTTGTTTGTTCAAACTCAGTGATATTTGACAGCGTGGTGTCGGCAATTTTCTCCAAAGCATTCCGGGTAAAATAGGCCTGGTGGCCGGTTATCACCACATTCGGAAATGTGAGCAGCCGGGCGAAGACATCATCTTGAATAACCTGATTTGACAAATCTTCAAAAAACAGGTCGGCTTCCTCTTCGTAAACGTCCAGTCCGAGATAGCCGATTTTGCCGGACTTCAGTCCTTCGATTACGGCTTGCGTGTCGATAAGTGCGCCTCGACTGGTGTTGAGCAGAACAACTCCGGATTTCATCCGCGCGATCGCCTCAGCATCGATGATGTGATGTGTGGCTGGCATGAGCGGACAATGCAAGGTGATGATATCTGAGTTGGCAAACAGGTCCGAAGGCGACACGTATCTCACGCCCAGTTTCTCGCATTGCGGATTGGTCACCGGATCGTACGCCAACAAATCGCAGCCAAAACCGTACATGATTCTCGCGACGACCTCCCCAATTTTACCCGTGCCAACAATGCCCACCGTCTTACCGTGGATGTCAAATCCCAGCAATCCATCCAGAGCAAAATTCCCTTCTCGAACCCGGGCATAGGCCCGGTTAATTTTTCGATTCAGGGTCAAGAGCAAACCAACCGTATGCTCCGCCACGGCATAGGGCGAATAGGCCGGCACTCGGGCCACCTTGACTCCAAAACGTCCGGCTGCTTTCAGGTCTACATTATTAAAACCGGCAGACCTCAGGGAGATGAAGCGCGTACCAGCCTCCGCCAATTTCTGTATCGCAACTTGATCGGCCTGGTCGTTCACGAAGAGGCACACTGCCGGAAAACCTTCTGCCAGGGCAGCAGTGTCCCTGGTTAATCGCGGCTCCAAAAACACCAATTCATGTTGGTGGGCATTATTTGCCAATTCAAGAAATTCCCGATCGTAAGTTTTTGTGCTAAACACGGCTGCTTTCATGGACACCACCCTATTTGAAGTTTAGCCATTCAATCGCCAGATTTCAAAATTTAACATGGCCGCAAATGTCACCCACACGAGATAGGGCGTCATCAACCATGCCGAAACGGGTTTGACTTTGTAAAATGAAAGTACGGTAACCAAGATTGCGCACCACAACAACACGATTTCAATGAGCGCGTAGCCTGGCTTGCGAAGTCCGAAGAAGAATCCGGACCAGGCTGCGTTCAAGAAAAGCTGGATGCCGAAAAGTGTGAGCGGCAAAACCACCACCGAGATTCCGTACTGCCGCCAAATGAGCCATACCGAAACCGCCATCATGATATAAAGGAACATCCAAACAGGCCCAAAGATCCAGGCTGGTGGATTCCAAGAGGGCTTGGTCAACGTTTGATACCAGCTATTCACGGACATGCTCGTGAAGACGGCTCCAATTCCGGCAGCCGCAAAACAAATTGCTAAGAACACGACGAGACCGAGCCAGGGTCGGAATGTGAGCATTTGAGTCACTAAATCCCCATTTGTTTGCTGATTTAAAAAAAACGACTCTATGTCGATCTACTCAATCTTTGGCCATACATTCACACAGCGCAGCCAAAGCAGCAAGCAAAGGCCCTTGAAGTTTAAGCCACGGATGTACAAGGATTTTCACAGATATTTCATTGGTTTGTTGTGAAAGCAATTTGCAGGCATCTTCGAGCAGTTGCAAGAGAATTGTTTCAAAAAATTGAAAAAACCAAATCTGTTCAATCAGTGTGAATCCGTGGCTTATTCTTTTACTAATTGCTACCCACATGAAATAGTGCTTCGGTCGAAGCGCAGTTACCGTCAATCATCAGACTCTTCATCTTTCATGGCAACATTGGCCACCCCACGAATCATGCCAGCAAATATCAGGCTATGCAACGGATAAATCCCATACCAGTAGACGAGTCCGAATAACCCCACCGGGTCAAACACCGCAGATTGCCTGATGGTGGCGCGTGCACCATTTCCCTGAACTTCAAACTCGAGCCAGGCGCGACCAGGAAGCTTCATCTCGGCCTGCAACCGGAGCCGTTTGTGAGGCTCAAATGCCTCCACGCGCCAGAAGTCCAGCACGTCTCCCACTCGCAACTTTTCCGGATGCCGCCGGCCGCGGCGCATGCCCACTCCACCGACCAACAAATCCAGAAAGCCACGCAGATGCCATAGCCAGTTGGCAAAATACCAGCCTGTCGAACCGCCAATGCGCTGAATGGCCCTAAAAGCCTGTTCCGGTGTCGTATCGACTGAGACTTCGCGCGCATCGATCAAACGGTTTCCAAAACGCACACCGCCCCAATTTCGCTGAGGACCAGCCGCAGAAACCGCATCGGTCCAGCGCGTTTCTGCCAATTCTTTATCTTCGTTTTGAAGCGCTTCTGCTATTGCGTCTTTGACGCCCTTCGGACAAATCTCGAAGACCCGTGATGCCGAATCATCTTGCACCACGGTCGGATGCTGAATGCTACTGATGAGTTTGCGTCCGATTCGGGCATATAAAGGCGTCACGAGTCCCAACCAGAGACTCGATAAATGCGGTGTCAGCACGGGCACGGGAATCATGTAACGACGGAGACCTCGTTGACGCGCATATTCCTGCATGATCTGTCCATAGGAGACTTGATCCGTGCCACCGATTTCAAATATCTGGTGGCCGTCGAACTCGCCCTTAAAAGCAGTCACCAAATACGCCAACAAATCGGAGATGGCAATGGGTTGCGCCTTCACGCCAACCCAGCGCGGCGTGACCATGACCGGCAATCGTTCAACCAGTGTCCGCACCATCTCAAACGAAAGGCTGCCAGAACCGATGACAATGGACGCGCGCAACTCAATCACCTGCACGCCAAACTGCCTCAATACGCGCCCCACTTCCTGGCGGCTTCGGAGATGCGGCGACAAGTGGTTGCTGCTGTCTCCTAACCCGCCCAGGTAGACAATACGCTGAACCTTGCACTCGCTTGCAGCTTCTCCAAAATTCCAGGCCGCTTGCCGATCCAGGTCTTCAAAGTCTGTGTCGGAACCCATGGAATGCACCATGTAATAAGCCGTGTGCACACCCGTGAGCGCTCGCTTCAAACTGTCTTTGTCCAGAACGTCGCCAGCGACAATCTGCGTCTTGCCGGAAACGCGAGCTTGCAGGTACTCCGGTTTGCGAGCAAGACAACGAACCAGGCAGCCTTTTTTCTCCAGGACGTGCAAAAGACGCCCACCGACGTAGCCGGTTGCGCCTGTCAGCAAAATTAGTGGCTTATTCTTTTCACCCATTTTGATGTCTAAAACTCGGCGCTAATCCCGATGGACGGCAGGATGCCGATGGAATTTGTATCCTCAATGTCATTTTCCCAAAAATCGTACGAAGGTCGCACTTGGTATTTATAGTTATAAATGTTCTGGATATCAAGAAACAAAATCATCGTCCAGCGATTGAAGTTGAACCGGCGGTCGACGCGTACATCCAAATGGTGTCCGTTCCTCAATCGATCCGACAAATATTCCTCGGGCAGATTCTGAATGACGCCATTGTTTTCCGAAGGAACCCGAACGGGTGTAAACGGCGCTCCGGTGAAGAAACGGAACTTGCCACTGATTTCCCATCTGGAATTGAACTTGTAACCACCCGAAATATTCAGAACAAATCTTTGATCAAATTGACCTGGATAGGTCAAACCATTGTTGGCCGTGTACTCGCTCTTTCCCACTGCTACGCTAATCTGACCGTAAAGCGGCACCTCTGAATATTTCTTCTGCAGCAAGACTTCAAATCCGAATGATTTGCCAGTGCCGTTCGAGACCAGATCGATGTATCCAAAAGATTGAAAATCATCTTCGCGGCCTCCGAAACCCACACCCGTGTTCGTCAGCACCAGGTAGTCCGTTTCATCGGGGACAATTCCGGTCGGCAAATCATCATAAGACTTATGATACACCTCTAATGACGCGTTTAAGTCGTCGCGTACTAAATAATCCAGACCCCAGACGACCATGTCATTCTTTAAAGCTTTGAGACGCTTGTTGAACGGATTGACCACCCAAACATACGATGGAGATTGAAAATAGCGGCCAATACTGCTCTTCACCCTCAGTCTTTTCGAAGCTCTGAAATTTAAGGATGCTCTCAACGAAGGATAAAATGATTCCTCGATGAAATCGTAATAATTACCGCGAACGCCAAGCGTGAAATTCATTCGATTGCCTAAGTCCTGCTCCCACTCTGCATACGCGGCAAACTGCTGAGCGGAAACCTCGACGTCCGTGACCTGAGGGACTTCGAGTTCGCTCACCGGCACGCGCCGGCCGCTTCGGTCATAAACCGTATCGGCGAATACGGTGTTGTTCTTATTGAAGACGCGTCTCATGGTGACACCCGAATAAAGTCCGCCCGAACCCAGCAGCTTGAAGTAAGATCTCAACTTGACATTAAATTCGGTTTCATCCGCTTTGCTCTTAAAATAGTCTTCCTGGAATTCGTCCACTTGATTGAGCCGAAATCGATTGTAATTTGTATTCACAGAAAAATCCAGGTAGCCTTTCTTCAGCAGTCTTTGGTAGATCAGTCCGGCGATAAGCTGGTTCTGGGAATTATTCAGAAGACCCGCATTTCGAACGCGATTTTCCAATGTGCTCTGATCGCGATCCACTCTGTCGATGGCGGCCAGAGTTAGAAACGAGATCTTGTCTCTATCTGAGAGCGTGTAATTGGCAAGAAGATTAAAATCGGTATAAACGGGCACGAAAGGCTGGCCAGTCGCTTTAAATATCAAATCAAGATAACTTTTGCGCGCAGAACATAGAAAATCGCCCTGCTCTGCAATCGGGCCTTCCAGGTTTAAACCGAATTGCGTCGCCGAGATGGTCGTCTTTCCGCCGATGCGATCGCGGCGGCCACGACGCATGGTCAACGCCAGTACGGATGACATTTTGTCGCCGTACCGGGCGCTAAAGCCGCCGGTGGAAAATTCCACAGAGTTGATGAAATCGAGATTGACAAAACTGAGTGCGCCGCTGCTGGTACCTTGATTGCCAAAATGATTGATGTTCGGCACCTGAATGCCGTTGATCAAATAAAGGTTTTCAGATGGGCCGCCGCCACGAACGATCAAATCGTTTCTGCCGCCCTCGCTCACGACTGCCACACCCGGCAGGGTGGCTAAAGTTCTCACCACATCTTCAAAGCCGCCGGGAAAGCGTCGAATCTCTTCGCGCGAAAGCAGGGTGCTGCTCACCGAAGTTTCAACTTCGTCGACAAAATATTTGGGCCTGACAACCACGGTCTCCGTTTGCACATAACTTTCTTTCATGCCGACATTGATGAGTTCCGGACGAGCCGTAGACACAACGACATCAGTTCGCACCACCGGTTCGTATCCGATATAAGTAAACTTGAGTCGGTAGCTTCCGGGCGGTAGATTGGTTAGCCTGAAGTTTCCCTCGACGTCCGTGGAGGTGCCCGTTTCGGTGTCGAGGAGCTGGATGTTCACGCCAACCAGCGGCTCTTTTGTTTGAGCATCAAAGACGCGACCCTTGATGCTGCCCTTTCCCTGGGCAGAAACACCCGCGGCCGTAATTAGCAACAACAGAAGGATAAGTAAGAATTTTAGTCGCATAAGATAAACGTTGGAGTTTGCTGTTCAAAAATCTTAGTAAGTTTCGTTCTCCGCGCCCCATGGTAATCTCGATGACCTCTGTGTCTTAAGAAATTAGCTGATTGTAGCAACTTCATTTATCGGAGAACCATCACGGAGAGTTTGATCACAACGACTCTAATTCTTGTCGGAAACTTGGTAGGTCGGCAATCAGGGTGGCGCCGATTTTAGTGAGGATGTCAGCGTACGAAAAAGCCACTCGGCCTCCGATAATCAGTTCTGTCTTCTCGGGCAGCAGTTGACGGAGCTTGGCCAAGTCCCGAAACAAGCGTGCATCACTCGGAGGATAGATAATGCTCAAGCACACGGCTTTGACTCGATTGTTCACCGCCGCTGCAGCGATTTCTTCGGCGGGCAAATTCGGCCCCAGATACGTCACATGCCAACCCTCTGAAGCACCCGTAACGGCCACAATCAGCGCACCCAGTTCATGCAACTGCCCAATCGGGGTGGTGGCGATCATTTTTGGCGCAGACTCAGGTATGTCAGAAGCGCTTCTCATGTTTCCCAGAAACCTTCGCAAGACATTGGAAGCCAGATGCTCGTGTACGACTCGGAGTGTCCCGTTTTGCCAACGGTTACCGACTTCATGGATGAGCGGAACCACAATCTGGTCGATAAGTTCAGGTTGACTGAACGTCACCGATGCTCGCCATAACATTTGCTCCAAACCATATGCGTCAAACTGCTCAATGGCGGCAATACAGGACTTCATGTACTCTGCCTCACTGAACCCTTCGTTTGTCTCGATGTCCAATCCAACGGACGATTGTCTCTCTGTGGATTCGTAGTTTGTCAATTCCTGCAATTTCTGGGTTGACAATTGCGCTACCTGCCCGATGCTGTGCCCGAGTGCGGTCGCCTTTTGCAGCAACTCCAATCGCTTGATGTTTTCTTCAGAATAAAGCCTCCGATTTGTTGAAGAGCGCACAGGCTCGACGGCATTGTACCGCCTCTCCCAGGCTCGAATCACATGAGGGCTTAATCCAGTACGGCGTGAAACGAATTTGATGCTGTATCCTTGCTTGTTTTCCATAGTGTATAATATAGGGAATGTCTAAAGAATGTCAAGGAGTTGTTGCAAATTTCTTGCTCATAATCGGAAATGTACGCTGGTAGAAGTCGTGTGAAAATCAGGTCCCGACTTCTCTTTAAATATTTTAAATATCATGTATGTAAGTATTCAGGCCATTCAAGAAACAAAACCATTTTGGGCAAAACTCCAAAAAAAGGTGATGCGAAATCATTTTATGGTAAAATAATTAGTGGCTGAACGAAAACGGGTGTTGCAGTCATTCCCGAGATCTTTTGTTCGGGAATCTCCNNTCCTGGAGATTCCGGCACAAAACAATGCCGGAATGACCTGCCCTAACGAGTTTTCGTTCAGCTACTAATTAAGAATTGAGATCTTCATTCTTCGTTGTAAAAAACAAAAATCTTCTTCCTATATTGCTTTGACCTCCACATCATAACCTATCGGGATTGCCTTCTCTGTTAAATTATTTTGCCAGTAAATTATTTTGCCTCGATTTTTCCTGCGATATGCAAGGACGGGCTGAATGAGTTACATAATTATAGTGAGGAGAGGTGTCGTGTTTTGCGCAAGCTTCTGAAGCGCTTGCGGTCGCGAAAATGCTCAGTCATCGAGACAGGCGCCATACGTTTTACGGACATCCCTTTTAGTTTACCTCAAAGTTATACAATCTCGCACCATTGTCTAAAAAACACCTATTTTTTTCATTTTTTACTTGACATTTATTAGACATTAACTTATATTAGCTGGCACATTGTTAGACATGTCTAATTGTTGTTTTTAATGAGTGCAGTTTTTTAACCGTAAAATGGAGGTTTTCACAATGCTCAATTTCAAAGCGTACTTTTGGTGTCTAATCTTCACGAGTCTTACTTGGTCTACCATTTTTGGCAAAGACACGAAGGATATCGTGGATACAGCGCAGTCTGCTGGCCAGTTTAAGACGTTAGTCACGGCAGTGAAAGCAGCAGGCCTGGTTGAGACACTTCAGGATGATGGACCGTTCACGGTTTTCGCACCAACAGACGCGGCGTTCGCCAAATTACCCAACGAAACATTGGATGCTTTGCTTCGCCCCGAGAACAGGTCTAAGCTGCAATCTATCTTAACATATCATGTTGTGCCCGGCAAGTTGATGGCTAACGACGTGGTAAAGTTGAATTCAGCCGAGACGGTGTTCGGGCAGGAGATTGCCATCCGGACTGACGGCAGTACGGTCCGCGTGGACGACGCTACCGTGATTAAAACCAACATCGCCGCCAGCAATGGCATCATTCACGTGATCGACTCGGTGATCCTGCCTAAAGATATCGTTGACCTGGCCATGGCGTCAGACTCATTCAACACCTTAGTGACTGCCGTCAAGGCTGCTGACTTGGTCGAAACGCTTAAGGGAGAAGGGTCTTTCACGGTCTTCGCGCCAACTGACGCGGCTTTTGAGAAATTGCCAGCAGGAACATTGGACACTCTGCTGAAACCTGAGAATAAAGAAAAGCTGCAGGCCATTTTAACCTATCACGTGGTACCTGGCAAGGTAACCGCTGAGGAGGTCGTAAAGTTGAATTCCGCCCGAACCGTGAACGGGCAGAAAGTGACGATCAAAACTAGCTATGGTAGCGTGATGATCAATGATGCTAAGGTAATCAAGACAGACCTCATCGCGACAAATGGCATTATTCACGTCATCGATTCAGTGATTTTGCCAAAAGAGTAGTGGTTGACCGGCGGTTGCGAACAGATAATCGCGACCGCCTTTTCTTACTGAAGCGATTTAATATACTTAAAGTATCGAAAGGAGATCGAAATGTTGAACAAAATTTTCGTGTCGATATTGACAATTCCATTTCTTCTATTTTTTAGTTGTGATGACGACGACAATCCGGCAACACCTGTCGGCCAGAGTCGGGTACTTGTCGTGCACGCTTCGCCAAATGCACCCGGCGTGGATTTACTTCTGGACGATTCAGTTGCCGGAACCAACCTCGAATTCCCGAACAATACCGGTTACCTTACAGTGGATTCCGGCACGCGGAACGTCAAAGTCAACGTTTCCGGAACAACGACCACGGTCATTGAAGCCAATCTGGATTTGGAAGCAGGCGTTAATTATTCCGTGTTTGCGGTTGATTCAGTATCCAGCATTTCAGCGCTGGTGCTTCAAGACGATTTAACCGACCCTGCTTCCGGACAAGCCAAAGTCAGGTTTCTCCACCTTTCACCGGACGCACCGGCCGTGGATATTACTCTGACCGACGGCACCGTCATTTTCGCCAACAAGGCTTTCAAGGAATTTACCGACTTTACACCCCTTGATGCGGCTACATATGATTTGCAGGTGAGGGTGGCCGGAACAAACACGGTCGCTCTGGACTTGCCAGGCATTACGCTTGAGGCGGGAAAAATCTACACGGTTTTCGCCAAAGGGTTTTTGGGGGGCAATGGTGCACAGGCCTTAGGTGCCGAGATCATTT
>JAABYK010000269.1:0-5609 GCA_011775825.1 Candidatus Zhuqueibacterota bacterium
ATTTCTTGAGTTCCTCCAGCACATCGTCCGGGATAGCCTTTTGGATCTCCGCTCGCCTTTCGATGGTCAAGTCCTCTATCGTACGAAACTCGACTTTCCCGAATTCTGATTCCTCTTTGAGCGAAAATTCCAAAACTCGTTGCGCCTCTCCCGCAATATAGGGTCCGATGCCATCGCCGCCAACGATACCGATGATGATGGGTTTGAGTGCGTTATAATCAGTCCACTCGGTCTGTTGTTTCATAACCTCTACACGCTGCAATTGACGCTCTATAAGGCTACCAAAATGTTGCAACGCTTTCTCCAAATCAGGTTTAGCCATGAAAAAAACTCCTGTTCATTAATTAACTGGGCAAAAATACGTGTAGATCACCGTAAACAATTACGCTATATTTAGAGCTTGCATATAATTAACTTATTGAGTAATTTAAAACTTCCAGTGTGACAATCAAGTAAAAATTCTGCACAGAAATAACACGACGATGCACCAGAATTCTTCTTGAACAAAGGGCAAAATGAACGAGTGTTGTAAATTTCAATAACCATGAAATTTTATGAAATAATCCATCGTGACTTAAAGAAAATAAAGGGCCAGGTTATTTCGATTATCGGCGGCGGTGGCAAAACTTCTCTGCTTTATAAAATCGGCAAAGAACTCGCAAAGAGAAACTTCAAAGTTATACTGACGACTACGACGAAACTCCCTCCTCAATTAGGTACAGGATTGGCGCTTACAGGAAATGGAAACTTCGATTCCGAACTCAGTGTTTTGCTGAATGAAAACAACATCGTTTTGGTTGCAGAGGAGTATTACAAAAAAGATGCCTTAAAAGGGCTGAGCCGATCTGCCGTGTCTCGACTTGGTCACTATGCTGACATTGTGTTGGTAGAAGCGGACGGTTGTAGACGAAGATCGCTGAAAACACACAAAGAGTATGAGCCGCCTATCCCTGCTGCCACGAACACCGTGATCATCATCTGCGGAGCCAATGTGGTCGGTCAGCCTCTGAACGAGGACACCGTACATCGTTGGGAATTATTCTCCCAAAAATGGAATTTACCCTGTGGAACCGTGTTAACGCCCGAAGTCATCTCAAATGAGTTGCTGTCGCCCTACAGCTATTTTCGAAACATCCCGCTGAAGGCCGAGATACGATTATTTGTCAATAAAACCGACGCTAATTCAATTGGTGGTAAGCTTCTTGCGGATCATTTAATCACCAGATGTTCCTATCCGGTCTTCTCTGGCAGCATTACCGAAAATACGTTGCATCGTGTGAGTCGAGAGAGTTTGTAAAGAATATTGTTCGGGCCTGATTTCACCTACTCGATTACGCAACGATTGATCTCTTTAACAATGGAACGGACACCCAATGAGTCGTAAACATCGCGGATCCAAAAAGCCAAAAGACAACGAAGAACGCTCACCGAAATCCTCTGACAAAAAAGGGAACGTCCCGCCTTCTAATTCAGAAGACTCAAACCCTGAATCTGGCGGTTCGGCTCAGGAAAAAAAAGAGGTTGACTCAAGGAATGAGGTAAATCGTCCAGAACATTCCGAGGAGTCTTTTGTGGAGTTTGACGTCTCAGACTCGGCAATTGATGCTTTCCTGGAAAAAAACATGCTCGATATGCTTGATGAGACGATTGCCCCGGAAGAGTTGTCAGACAGCGAATCAACACCCGAGAACCCGCAATCTCAAGAAGTGGAGGCGGAAGAAAGCCACGATGACACTGCATCCATCGACGAACGTCCCGCTGAAGTCGAACAAGAAGCAAGAAAACAGCCTGACACCGCCGCACAGGCACCTGCAAGCGAAGACGAAAAAACCTTGACAGGTGCGGAAAAGCATGAGACACATGAATCCAAACCCGACGAGAATTGGGCCGAGCAAGACCAGGAAACTCAAAGCCAAGACATCGCTCCAGATAGTGAGCAGATTTTAGACGAGCCCCCCCAATCGGAAGCGCAACAAGCCGAGGAGACCGATTTCGATGAAACGCCAAGCAATGTGCCCGAAGAGAATCTGTCAGAGCCGTTCGAGGCCGAAGAACCGGACGAAAGCCAACCTCCTGAGTTCTATACCGACGCACAGGCGCCACCGAGTGATGTCAACGAGACCTTGACAAGCCTTGAAGAGCAGGACACATACAAATCCAAATCGAACGATCATGGGAACCAACAAGAACAAGAAGCTCCAGACAGGGACTTCGCTCAGAATAGCGAGCAGATTTCAGACCAAGAACCCAAATCAAGTGATCAAGAATCCGTGAAGACCGATTTTGACGATGTGCCAAACGATGAGTTTGAAGAGAATCTGCCAGCACCATTCGAGACCGAAGATATGGAAGACACCGAGACTTCTGAGCTTGACACAACGGTACAGGAGCTTCTAATCAGGAGTGAGAGCCGCACCGATGACCTGCCTCCTCGTCAGCAGGACGAAATTGGGCCGCTATCTGAACCGGAAACCGATCTTTCACAAGAAATGCACGAAAGGCAAAAGATTCAAGAGTCCGATGACGATGATGATCACATTCCGGAACGAGATTCAACGTCGGAAGAACGGCAGGTCGAAAACTCAGAAGAACCTCCCTTGCAGGAGAAAGCGCCTTCAACAGAAGCTGAAGGAACCGAGCAAGTCGAAACCACAGGATTCGATACGACGGTCGGACAGCTTCTCAACAAAAGTGAAAGCTACGCTGACGAACTGCGTTCTTATGACGAAGAAGAACAGAATCAGGCTCAAACTGATGGCGAGCCGGAGTGGGATGACGAACAAGACGTCCTTGAGAACCACACACGCGAGTACGAAAATAAACAGAATCCGGAACAAGAATCGGTTTCGGAAACGCTAGGCTTGGAACAGGCTCCCGAAATTGAAGGCAAGGACGACACCGTCGACGACGAGATGACATCGACCGAGGTGAAGCAAGCTTACCACGCCGAAGAGCCGGTCGAATTTGGTGACAGCCATCAAAAGGTAGCTAGCGAGCAGATTACAGACGAGGAAACGACTCAGGAAAACGAAGAAAAGCAGAACATTCTGGGGGAAGCCGTAACATACTACAATGAACAGAACTACGAGGACACCATTGTTGCGTTAAAAAGACTGTTGAGACGCGATCCCGAATTCGAAGATGCTTACCGAATGCTCGGCGTTGCATGTTTTAAGAACGATATGATCAAAGAAGCCATCGAGGTCCACAACCAATTGAAAGAGCTGTCTCCAAACGATACTCGTGTTTATGAGAACTTGGGCTCGATGTATGCGAGTTCAGGATACTTAGACCTGGCCATTTCTGAGTGGAAGAGTCTGCTGGAATTGGCTCCGTACCGCACCGACATCCGTGATAGATTACGCCACCTCCTTCCTATTCAAAGCCAACAAAACCTCGGTGAGCGGCCCAACGATAAGCCCGAGGATAAGGCCAGTATCTTGGGCGATGCGCTGCAATTCTACCACAAAAGAGATTATGACGCCGCAGCGGACTTACTTCAACAATGGATTAAAGAATATCCGGATTCCAAGGACGGCTACAAATATTTGGGAAGCATTTACTTCAGGAGTAACCGCCTCAACCAGGCACTGCGAATGTATGAACAAGCTGCACAAATAGATGATCACGATATCCACGTGCATGAGAGTCTAGCCATCTTGCACTCAAAGTTGGGGAACGATGAAAAAGCGGTTGACATTTTGAAAAGGATCCCGATGTTGAATCATGGCTAAGGGAGGCTAGAGGGCAAAGGTAGCCAAAACTGATGACCTACTTATGAGTAAAGGCAAGACAATTTTGGGCAAAACGATTAAAACCACCAGGAAATAAGACGACTGCCGCGTCCTCAGCTACCTTCCCAGTATATAAAATGGCCGAATGTTTAGGACGAAGTTCTCTGGCTTTGCGGTAAACCTCGTCTCTGTCCTTACTATGCCACAATACTTTACCCTTTTTGACCTGCAAATTTTTATCTGTTTCCGAATCCTCGAGCAAAACCCATTCCGACTCAAAACGATTATAAATCTCCGCTAAAGTAATTTTTTCATCCTAATAAAAGTCTCAAAACTGTTAACACAAGAAATCCTTCTTCAATCATGAATTTATGCAATGAAATTTCCAGAATCAACAAATTCGACCCGCCCGCCCAAGTCCTGTACCAAAAATCCCCTTGATTTTTCAGAGCCAAAGGTTTATTTTCCTACCTTAAAATCTCACTTACAGAATAACCGGAGGAACGATGGCCGATCCGAAAATCGCTCAAAAGGGACCGTTCGTACAGGAGGTTGAACCCAAAAAGTACGTCTGGTGTGCATGTGGTCGCTCACAGAATCAACCCTATTGTGACGGTACACACAAAGGCACCGGTCTTAGTCCCATCATCGTTGAGATTGAGGAAAAGAAAAAAGTTGCCTGGTGCGGCTGCAAACATAGCGGCAACAAACCTTTTTGTGACGGCACTCATAGTAGCTTGTAATGATTCCATTTTACCGAAAATTGTTCGAATATGACAATTGGGCCAACGGCGAAATAGCCAGTCAGTTGGCCTCGATTGAACCGACGGATGAGCAGCTTAAGAAACACCTGGTCCACATCCTGGCGTCTCAGTTTGTCTGGCTAAACCGACTTGAGTGGAAATCACAATCGTCTCCTGAAACCTGGCCGGAATGGTCTCTGCAAGAATGTCAAACGCGCATGGAAAATCTCAGAGACCGGTGGCAGGAAATTCTGCAAAGTTTAAATTTGCCCGCCTTATACAGCAAATTTCGCTATCAAAATTCCGAAGGCACCGTCTTTGAAACGCCCATCCAGGACATTCTCATTCACGCCATAACCCACTCTTCTTACCAGCGCAGCCAAATCGCGAAACAGGTGCGCCAGATGGACATCTCCCCCGTTAATACGGATTACATCACCTACATTCGAATCGTTGACCAATGAGCCGATACGATTACGATATTATCGTCATCGGCGGGGGCGCAGCAGGTCTGACGAGTTCAGGCATTTGTGCGAGTTTCGGCGCCAAAACAGCGCTTATTGAAAAGAGCAAACTCGGAGGCGATTGTACCTGGTATGGTTGTGTGCCGAGCAAATCGCTGCTTCACATCGCAAAAGGGATGGCGGCCATTGAAGAGCTGCGTCCCCATGGTCTGCAAGTCGAAGGCGTGAAACTGGACTTTTCGGCTGTGATGGAGTCCGTCCGCAAAACTCGTCAGCATATTTACGAGGATGCCGATTCGCCGGAGCTCATGAGTGCCCGCGGTGTCCGAGTTTTGGAAGGAAGCACGAGTTTCACAGATCCGCATACGGTTGAGCTGACAACCGGAGATGACATTCAGACGATCACATTCAGAAGCGCAATCGTCACTGCCGGTGCCTCCCCCCTGGTGCTGCCAATTCAGGGGTTGGCGAACTCTGACTTTTTGACCAACGAAACGATTTTTGAAATCAAGGTGCGTCCCGACCGTTTGGTCATATTGGGAAATGGACCCATCGGTGTAGAAATGGCGCAGGCGTTCTCGTTACTCGGTTCAGATGTGACCGTGATCGCGCTGGACCCCAGAATTCTCATTAGAGACGAAGAGAAGTGTGCCGAAATCGTGCAAAAG
>JAABYK010000269.1:5681-8471 GCA_011775825.1 Candidatus Zhuqueibacterota bacterium
ATAAAACCATGCAGGCAGATGCCCTTCTCATCGCCGTCGGTCGAAAGCCTAATCTCGATCCACTTAAACTGGAAAACGCCGGTGTAAACGTAGAAAAAGGCGGCATCCCTGTTGATCGCTCCTGTCGTACAAACGTCAAACACATCTTTGCTGCCGGAGATATTACGACGTTTATGAAATTTACGCATGTCGCAGAGAACATGGCAAAAACGGCCGCGGTAAATGCCGTACTGCGAATGCCCGTTTTTAGATACGAACATGACGTGGTACCCTGGGTCACGTACACCCAGCCGGAATGCGCGCATGTGGGCAAGACGGCAGAGGAGTTAAGAGCGAAACATGTCAAGTTCGATACCATTGAGTTTCCTTACAGCAAAATTGACCGAGCCGTCCTAGAACACACCGCCGACGGTTTGATTATTTTGCATAACTCCCGTGGCAAAATCCTCGGCGCACACGCGGTAGGTTCGCAAGCCGGCGAAATCATCAACGAGTACGCCCTTGCAATGAAAAACGGCTTGAGACTCTCCAAAATCTCGGACACCGTTCATCCGTATCCAACGTTGCTGCTCGGCGCGAGACGAGCTGCAGATCAGTATTACGTGCGTCTGCAAGAAAAGTGGATGTCACGTCTGGTGCGATTTATCTTCCGTTACAAGGGGAAAATACCGGAGTATGTCGGTTCAAGAACGGTATTGTAATTTCCTAAAACTTTACTAAACTTTTAAAAGTTTAGTAAAGATCTGATCTCATTTACCCTTAACAATCAATCCTAAATTCCGCACACCTGTTTCACTTTGAAACACATTTTATTGCGATTGATAGAAAGTTTTAGCACAATCGCCAACTCTTGTGCTCCAATGTTTTTCAATAACTTATCGGTCATATTTTTGCAAAATTCATCGTCTGTATGTATTTATCAAAACTGGCATAAAATTGGCATTTGGGGTTGTTCAGATACCACACCTCGATATGCAAACCAACTTTACAACTAACTTATAGCAGGCCGTTGGCTACCACAAAAGGGGCTTTCAAAGCTACTTTAAATGCTCAAGCATCTTGTTAAACCTGAGCTAACCGTACCGGCTCATATCGATTTCCTGGACCAGTTGCGTGATTTTGTTACCCGGATTGGGAAAATTCACGGATATTCAAACAAGCTTATCAATGCGTTCAAACTCGCGGTTGATGAAGCTGCAACCAACATCATCAGGTATGCTTACCCCAAGAAAGACGGTTTTATCACCATCCGTGCACTCGTCAAGGCCGATAGCCTGACTCTGTGTTTTATTGATCAGGGCATCCACTTTAACCCCAACAGCGTCAAAAATCCCGATTTAAACCACTATGTGGATACCGGGAAAAAGGGCGGATTGGGAATTTTTATCATTCGTCGGGTCATGGATGAAATTGAGTATCGCAAGGTCCCAGAAGGAAACGAACTCAGGATAACCAAATATTGTGACTCCTCCTACAAAAGAAATTTTATTTGTGCCATCTCCACATTGACCTCCTCACTCAGACCGAAATATTTTTTCCGGATGATTTTCTTCCTTCGTATTCTGCACTTGTCCTGATAAGTGATCTTCTTTTGTTAAAACACTAACCAAAAACAAGCACCGGGAATTTTGTGGGATTGCCCGAAATAGGACGCCTGGCCTGGATGCGGTTAACACCAAATGCTGTAATCTCTATTTTGGGAACAGAACACATCTTCTCCGCCTCTTTCCCCACCCTGCCGCCGTCCCCGAGTCCTATTAAAAAAAATCTTCTTGCGGTTTTGCGGCCAGTGATTTATATTGAGAATCATCTCAGACAACCATTTTGATGTTTTTATGGTCTCAGATAATACTGCCGCAAATAACGTCGCCCCATCGGAAAACGATTTCAAACCTAACGGAGGGTCGTCATGTCAAATCATACCAACTCTAACTGTATTCTGTCTAGGTTTTTGCTAGGAGTAGCATTGGCGTTCTTGATTGCCCCGAGCCTGTGGCCCCAAACCGAACCCATCGAAGGCATACGAGAGAACACGCCGCAGGTTCATGCTCTCATAAATGCCAGGATTGTGCAAGCGCCCGATCGAGTGATCGAAAAGGGGACCGTAGTCCTGCGTGATGGCGTGATCGAAGCGGTTGGCGCCAACGTGTCGCCTCCGGCAGATGCCAGAATCTGGGATTACGAAGGCATGACCATTTATCCCGGATTGATCGAACCCTACTCTCAACTCGGACTGCCTAAGGAGAAGAAAGGCAATCAAGAAAATTCGGGAAATTCCAAAAAGGACACCGAAACAACGGCTGCGGACCACTGGAATCCCAACGTTCACCCGGAACTCCATGCCATGGATGTCTATCAACCCAAAGCCAAGGACATCGAGAAACTGCGCTCTTTGGGATTCACAGCAGCCGTGATCACTCCGAATGAGGGCATTTTCTCCGGTTCCGGCGCAGTGGTTAGCCTGGCTGATGGACCGGCAAACGATCAGCTTCTAAGAGATAACGTCTCGCAAAACATCATGTTCAAGCGGCCGGGAGGATTTCGCAGCCGCACCTATCCGAATTCGCTCATGGGGGTCATTGCGTTAATCCGTCAAACGTTCCTCGATGCCCAGTGGTATCAGAAAGCACAGCAGGCCTATGCCTCAAATCCGAGAGGACAGGACCGACCGGAGGCGAATGCATCTTTGGAAGCCCTGGCATCAGCAATCCAGGGCACACAGCCGGTGCTTTTCAATGTGGAGAACGATCTGAATTTTCTGCGCGCATTGAAGGTCATCAAAGAATTTGG
>JAABYK010000400.1:0-547 GCA_011775825.1 Candidatus Zhuqueibacterota bacterium
ACATTCTCTGAGGGCAACTCACCTTTTAAGGCCAGATAGACAGCTTGCCCAAAGGAAATCCGGCCCATGAGTTCATCTACGCGATACCCCCGCAAACGTACTTCGTTGGGCTTGACTTTAGCAATTGCGCTTTTCCAGGTTGAGTGACTCATCTCACATCTCAGCTTAAATTTTGTAAGACTTCTTTGGTTACTTTAGATATATCATCGAAGTTTTTGACAATATGCGCTCCAACTTCCTTCAGCCTTTGCACTTTGCTGCCATGGGTGCCGCGATTGCCTTCGACAATGGCGCCGGCATGCGAAAATCGTGTGCCGGATTTTGCAGCGGCGCCTCCAATATAAGCCACCAAAGGCTTGGTGAATTGTCCTTGTTCGATCAAATCCGCCACTTGCTCTTCCTGCGAAGACCCAATTTCGCCAAACATCACGACGGCTTTGGTGTCCGGGTCTTCCTGAAATTGCATGACAATTTCGGGATGCGGCAATCCCACGATCACATCACCGCCAACATGCACAATCGTACTCAGGCCAACACCGTTCTTGCT
>JAABYK010000400.1:572-11907 GCA_011775825.1 Candidatus Zhuqueibacterota bacterium
TTTGCCGTTTGGGCTCTCCCTCCCATCATGCCCAAAACAGCTTTGTCGACGCTTAGTAATCCCAGTGTGTTCGGTCCCACAAATCGTGCTCCAGCCTTCTTTGCGGTGCGCACAATTTCCAGAACATCATAAATGGGCACCCGGTCGGGCACAAGTACGAGCAACTTGATCCCGGCATCGATGGCTTCCAACGCCGCACTTTTTACAAGTGGTGCCGGAACAAAGATCACGGCGGCATCAATCTGATTCACATTTTCGACGGCTTCGTGCACGGTGTCAAAAACGGGCAAATCCAAAACCGATTGATTGCCTTTTCCAGGAGTCACGCCGGCGACGACGTTTGTTCCGTACTCCATCATCAATTTGGTTCTGGCCATTCCCTCGCGGCCAGTTATACCCTGGACTAAAACCCGTGTTGTGTCATCTATCAATATGGACATGTTTTATCTTTTGCGATATTCATCTAACCCGGGAATGGGCAAATCGATATAAGCGCCTTTGTTTCCGTGGAATATGCACTCGATCTCACAGGCCAGACATTCGATGCATTTCCCGGCTTTAGCATCCTCACGTGTGATGGCCAGAACCGGCACCTCGTTTTCCAATTTCAAAATCTCAGGAATGCAGGATTCCACACAGATTTTGCTTTCACAATCCAAACAGGCTTTATGATCATAGCTTATCTCGCCCGTCATTGTGGCAAACGAATACGGGTCTGACATCACCGGTTTCTTAAAGTCGTCACCCGCTCGGGACGGACGCTCGAAACTTTCGACTAATTCTTTCAGACGCTGAGCGCAGAATTCAGCAGAATCGTCCTTTTTGTAGCCCTCAACCGGTGCAGGAAGATCCCTGGTGTAATTTTCAAGGATATCAACCGCTTTGTCTTCGGAATTCCCTCCCAAACGGATAACCGCCGGAATGGATAATTTCTCTTCACGAAATGCTTTAACCAGCCCGCGTGCCGAATGAAACTGTTCCTGGCTGGCAACCCCGGAACCTGAGCCAAAATAGGCATCGATGTTCTTTTGCGATAAGATTATTTTTGCTGCCCGATAAACTTTTGAAGCCGGAGGATTGCCGCTGGTGTCAGTAAAATTGGCCAATTTAAAGCCTTTGGAAACCACGCCATCCATCGACATCATTGAGCCGCCGCCACCCGCACCATGAAATCCGATGTATCCCTCACCCTTGTCAAACCCGTCCTCCATTTGTACAAAATAAAAGGTGCCGCGATAATCGTTCTTTTCAACATTATAAGCGATCTTGTCTAATTCGGACGGCGGTCGGTTCAATTCTCTGGCGATCTCAATCTCCAACTCGGGGTGTCGAAATACCGCGTAATCATCGATAGCGATGCGACAGTCCGCAGCCAGGATTCGGTTATCGCTCGTCAAAACCAGCGGATTGATTTCAGCCGACCTGGCCTCGTATTTTCTGGCAAGTTTCCACAATTTAACCAGCACATCCGCCAATTGCAATTGCAATCGGCCCGAAATGCCGGTTTTACGAATCAGATTTCGAGCTTGATAATCTTTCAGTCCCTCGATGACGTCGATTGAGGTTTTGGCCACTTTGTCCGGATGCTCCGCCGCGATCTCTTCGATGCCGGTGCCTCCGGTAGAGCTAAAAATGATGACAGGTGATTTTGCCGCATCGTCGATGATGATCCCCGTGTAGAACTCTTGCTTGATTTCGACTTTCTCTTCAATTAAGATCTGGCGAACCTCAAATTCGCTGATTTGGAGACCGAGAATCTTGCCGGCAACCTTCTTTGCTTCTTCGGGAGACTGTGCGAATTGAATGCCCCCGAAACTGGCCCGCTTTGTCGCCCAAACCTGGGCTTTGATCGCGACCGGGGTTCCGATCTCGCGTGCGGCGGTCAATGCCTCATCGGAAGTCGTCGCGAGCTTCCCTTTTGGGGTAGCTATCTTAAATTCAGNNAGTCTCGCCAAAATAAATTCCCACTTAGTGCATGAATAATTGCGCTGGACTACAGCCTATCATATTCTTCAGGCTGTACATCTGGAACTTTGGATAAGACCCTCTCAAATTTTTCTCGGCTTCCCCGTTTGGCTCGTTCTTCCAAATATTCTTCTGTTAAGAAAGCCGCAATCTTCTCCGCCAAGGCGGAATTAATAAATTGGTTAATTGAAACATTGTCCTTCTTGGCAATTTCACGGACTTTCTTATGCAACGAATCCGGCAACTCTAACACTTATTGTACCCATCATATCTCTCCAAGTTTTTCAAGGAATGCTTTCGGAGTTAGCACTTTAAGACCAAATTGCTCAACTCCCACAAAATCTTTCTCATTATAGTGATGATGTAATTGGATTGCGACTCAACAGCAACCTCCAAAACTAAGTCGTCTTTCGAGTCCTTCAAAAAGGGACGCCATAAATAAAAAATCTTTCTCTTGTCAGAAATCGTACAAATATAGTCCAGTAAATCGTCTATTTCCTCATCGGTGTAGTTTAGCGCCATACGATCTCTTTTTAGAACATCTTCATATTCTAGCAGCAGAAGGCACAGAAATCGATATTTGAAACTGTTCACTTCCCAAAAGACTCAGCGACTTGAATGAGGCCCCCCTTTTTGATTTGAGAGCGGAAACTAATATATTGGTATCGAGAATCACTCGGTATGGCTTCATGGCAGTAGCATGTATAACACCGTTCTCAATATCAAGAGTTTCTAATAGGCCTACTTATTTTAAGCTGATAGAGATTTCGACTCATTAAGCTGCATCAACTTCCTCAAATTCCCGTTCTTTCAATTCAACATCAAAGATCTCGGAAAACTTTTGTGCAACCCGATCTCGAACGTCGGCATAATTCTGTCTTGCCCCCAGAATTTTCTCCATCGACGTGACCTGCTTGTTCGAGATGCCGCACGGAATAATGTTGCCGAAATATTTCAGAGCCGTATTCACATTGAAGGCGAAGCCGTGCATCGTGACCCACCGACTCACTTTGATGCCAATGGCAGCAATCTTGGCGCCGTCTACCCAAACGCCGGTCAGTCCCTCCACTCTGCCGGCGGTTATGTCAAACTCGGCAAGCGTCTGAATCAGGACGTCTTCCAGGTCGCGCAAAAATCGATGAACATCCAGATAATAGTCATGCAAATCCAAAATGGGATAGCCGACAATTTGTCCCGGACCATGGTACGTAATATCGCCGCCACGATCGATGCGAAAAACTTGGATGCCGTTTTGATTGAGCATCGATTCCTTGGCGACCAAATTTTCTTCATGTCCGGATTTGCCGAGGGTGTACGTATGAGGATGCTCCGTTAGAATAAGCGTATCTTGCGCAAGCTTATTCACCCGATCCCGATGCAGCGCCTTTTGCAAATCCCAGGCCGTTTGATAGTCCAAAACGCCTGTTTTGATAAGTGTTCCTTGTTTCATGTTAAATATGAATGGCTTCTCCGTACGCTTCCCCGGCCGCTTCCATCACCGCCTCCGTGAGCGTCGGATGAGCATGGACGGTTTTGAGTACCTCTTTATGAGTGGATTCGAGGGTCTTGGCCACGCCCAACTCGGCGATCATGTCCGTGGCCTCGATTCCAATGATGTGCGCGCCGAGCAACTCACCATACTTTTCGTCGAACACGAGTTTCACCATACCTTCGGTTTCACCCACGGCAATGGATTTTCCATTGGCGCGGAATGGGAAACGGCCGATCTTTACATTGTAGCCCTCGTCTTTCGCCTTCTGTTCGGTCATGCCGATGCTGGCCACCTGCGGCTGACAGTAAGTACAACTGGGTATATTCGAATAATTCACCGGCAGCGGATCCAACCCGGCCATTTTTTCAACCATGAAGAGTCCTTCGGCGGAAGCAACATGCGCTAGCAACGGGGGGCCGATGACATCGCCGATGGCATAAACCCCATCGACGTTTGTCTTATAGTTGTCGTCAACTTTGATAAAGCTTTTCTCAATTTCGACGCCCAATTCGTCTAGGCCGAGTCCCTCAACAAAACCGCCGAAACCCACGGCCATCAATGCAATGTCAGCCTTGAGTTCCTTCGAGCCTCCTTCTTTGCCGCCAACGTTAACCGTCACACCCTTGGAGGTGGTTTTTACGGTTTCGACTTTGGTATTGGTCAAAAGCTCAATTTTATTCTTTTTAAAATTCTTTTCAAGAATTTCAATGATTTCAGTATCTTCGAACGGCAAAATATGGGGCATCATCTCCACGATGGTGCATTCGGCCCCAAACGCGTTGTAGAAATAAGCGAATTCGACCCCAATGGGACCGCCACCTATGATGACAATGGACTTGGGTAAATTATCCAAGACCAGGGCCTCGCGACTCGAAATGACTTTTTTCTTGTCAATCTCAACTCCCGGCAAAGAACGCGTGTAACCCCCTGTTGCAATGACGATGTTCTTCGCGTTGACCTTCGAATCGTCTTTGCCATTTTTGGAAACCTCAATCACACCCTTCTTGGCAACCCGGGCCGTCCCTGAAATGTGAGTCACTTTATTTTTCTTCAAAAGGTATTCCACGCCCCTGCTGAGCTTATCTGCGGCCGCTCTGCTACGTTTGATGATTTTCTTTGAGTCAAACTTTAGATCGCCCACCTTAATACCAAAATCGTCGGCATTTTGAATCAGGTGATACACTTCAGCGCTTCTGAGTAACGCTTTGCTTGGAATGCACCCCCAATTGAGGCACAGACCTCCGACTCTCTCCTTTTCGATGACTGCCGATTTCATGCCAAGTTGGGCCGCACGAATGGCGGCAACATAACCTCCTGGCCCCCCCCCGATTACCGCTAAATCATACGTCTCATTGCTTTGAGCCATCTAAAATATGTCCTATGATTTTGATTCCATGATTACGCGAATTTTCGATGAAGACTTTGCTGCCGTCAGAACCGGCCGTCGCAACTCCGGCGATGTAGAGTCCTGGAATGTTAGTTTCGAGCGTGTCCGGGTTGTGAACGGGCATCGATTTCGATTCGATCTGAATGCCGATTTGTCGCAGAAAATGTTCATTAACGTTGTAACCGGTCATTGCAAATACGAAATCGTTTTCGATTTTTCTTTGTTGACCAGCTTGATCTTGCACAATAATGTAATAGCGGAATTCTTCCCACCAATCACGGCCACTTTACGTTCGAAATAAGGATGGGCTTCGGTATAGTAATGACTGACTTTGGACAGGTTCTCTCCGGGAATTCCCATCAAATTGGGATTGTCATATTGCCCTGGTGCAACAACAACATATTTCGCTTGATAATATCTTTCAGATGTTTCAACCTCAAAGCTGCCTCTTTCTCCTACTATCGAATTTACTTTTTCAAAAAGATGGATGTCGAGATCAAAATGCTCAGTAACTCGGCGATAATATTTAAGCAGGTCGGTACGCGTTGGCTTTTTAGTTGAAATGATGAACGGAACTCCACCGATTTCTAGCAGGTCTGGAGTAGAAAACAAAATGAGATTGGTGGGAAATCGAAAAACAGAATTAACCAAGCAACCCTTCTCGATTACCAGGTATTTCAAATCATGTTTTTCAGCTTCTATCGCACAAGCAAGTCCGCCAGGTCCTGCTCCGATGATTAGTAGATCAAAAACCCCGTTGTGTTCTCTCACAGACTCGCTTTCTGACTTTAGTTAAGAACCTCTCTTGGATCCGTAATTACTCCTCGAATTGCGGTTGCAGCAGCGACTGTCGGACTCACCAAATATACCTTAGCCGAGGGATGTCCGTTTCTGCCAACGAAGTTTCTGTTTGTGGTAAAAACACCAACCTCATCCTCCGCCATCACTCCCATGTGCGCCCCAAAACAAGCTCCGCATGTGGGCGGTCCAATGGAGGCACCTGATTCGTGAAAAATTTCGGCCAACCCCTCTTGCAGCATTTCATGGTAGATTTGTTCGGTGGCCGGCACAACGACCATGCGAGTATTTTCGCTGACTTTTTTGCCCTTCAGCACTTGTGCGGCAAGTCGCAGATCTTCAATCTTGCCATTCGTGCAGGAGCCAATGTAAACCTGATCCACGGGAACCGGCTCCGTTTCCGACACCGGAACAACGTTTCCGGGGAGATGTGGCTGGGCCACCATCGGTTGTAAATCACTTACGTCGTAAGTCAATTCGTGGCAGTATTCGGCATCCGGATCAGCTTCAAAAAACATCCACTCTGCTTCGGGTTTTTTTGCTCGCTCCTTCAAGTATTCTTTGGTGACCTCGTCTGCAACGACAACGCCATTTTTTCCGCCACATTCAATGGTCATATTCGAAAAAACAAACCGATCGTACATGGGCATATCGCTAATTGTAGGGCCGCTAAACTCAAGTGCCTTGTATGTGCCGCCTTCGAGTCCAAGATCCCGACACACCAACAGCATCATATCTTTTGCGCAGACCCATTCAGGGAGTTTGCCTCTGAATGTGATTTTTATCGACTCGGGGACTCGGATCCAGCTTTCGCCCAACACCCACGCGGCGGCCATGTCTGTGCTGCCCACTCCGGTCGCGAAACAGCCCAAACCTCCGTAGGTCGTACTATGAGAATCTGCGCCGAACACCACATCTCCCGGATGGATTAGGCCTTGTTCCGGCAGCAACTGATGGGAAATACCTGAGCGTCCCACCTCGTAATAATTCTTGATGCCTTGCTCCCGAGCAAAGTGACGCATCATTTTGGAAAATTCCGCAGACTTGATGTCCTTTGCGGGTATGAGATGGTCATGCACGAGGGGTACCTTGTCCGGGTCAAAAACCTTCTCACCCCCCATTTCCTTAAACACTTTTATGGTTAATGGCGAAGAAATGTCTGTCGCCATGGCAATATCGATTTTCACAAAAATCAAATCACCCGGCTTAACCTCCTTCGCACCGGCTCGATTAGCCAGGATTTTTTCGGTTACTGTCATTCCCATAAAATAGCCTCTCTGTATAAGCGAATCCTCCTTCTTAACTTGGGAGTATAAAAAAAAATTACGTAAATTTCAAGGGCTATTTTCGTTTTTGCCAAAACTGTGACATTAGCTTTAACCTTGTTTTTTATCGACTTATGTCAATGCTTTGAAACAGCATCTCCAACATTTAGCTCAGCATCGTTGCGGAATTTCAGGATTATATTCAGTCCCGCCTCCCACAAAGGCCTTTATTGTCATAAGAAAAATAGAACAGACTCCCCAAACCAGACCGATGACAACACCCACATCAATAATCCCGCGCCACGGTTGGTTTAAGAAGCGAATGAGTACGATCAAAAAAACGATCCCAATTAACAGTGAAATATTCAAAATTTTTCTTTGTTTAGTTGAACAAATATATCCCATGCAAAACAGCGGAGCCAAGAGCGTATGTTTCATATTCGGATTCGATTTCAAATACTTCATGCGAGCGACCACCCTTGGGGAAAACTTCTTCTGAAAGCCCCGATAGCCTTCTGCGTAGGCCAGATAAGACACATTCGCCACCAAACATAGCTGATGGTACCACTCGAGTTGATAAGAAAACGCATCCATAGCTATTGGGAAAAGTCGAAAAATTCCAAATCCGAGCAGAAACATCACACCGAATCCGCCCCAAAGTGCTCCGAATGTTCCAATCACTGAATTTGAAGTTTGTTAACGGTCACCATTTTTCGGTACAGCCGTACCAAAAACCCACGGTTCGCAATATGATGGAATAAACATTGTTTTAAATCTGCAATCCGTGAACTCTTCTGAAAGCGTATTTCTAATAAGTTCAAGGGCGATAGTATTGAATTCCGAACAGCATTGCATACTGAGGAGCCCATCACTCTTTAAACTCGCATTGATTTGAGAGAAAATTTCGCTCAGAAATTGCTGTTTGTCCTTCTTGGTCGACAACTCCGGATCCATGGTTAAATCGTAAATCACGGCATCGAAGTCATGATGATTTTCGAGAAATTCGGTTGCATCGCCAACGATCACTCGCACGTTTGGCTGCTCAAAGGCCTCACTGCACACCATTTTGAAATATTGCTTGGAGATCGAGATCACGTCTTCGTCAATATCAACCAACGTCACATGCTTTGGCTGGTATTTTAACAATTCATTAAGCACCCCGCCATCCCCTCCACCCAGAATGGCCACATTTCCCAGCTTACGCCTACTCACCAAGGGAGTTACCATTGCGTCGTTATACACGTGCACATCTTTTTCCGCAATCTGCAAGTCTCCATCCAAAAACATCATCCGGCCAAAATTCTCATTCTCAACCACCTCGATCTTATGAAACCTCGAGTTTTTCGAAAGAAGCATTTTTTTGAAATGGTATCGGACTTCGAAGCCGTAGCTGGCCGGAGAGGTCACACAGTTATCCTCAAGAAACTCTAACTTCTGCCCCCTCGAGACTTCCATAAATTTGACCGACTTCGCATTGAGAGTATTCTTTAGAAAGTCCAAGAGATTCATGAGTGGTTCAGCATCGGTGGAGCAATGAAAGATATCAACGGATGCATGGTGGGCTTCGGGGTAAGTGTGGATGGCGATATGGGACTCATTAATGATGGATATAACCGTGACTCCAATCGGTTGAAATTTGTGACTGTTCACGCTTACCTGATGTAAGCCGCATTTGACAATCCCATCTGTCAGAGTATGTTTTAATTTTTCTTCATCGTTTAATATAACTGATGAGCAGCCATTTAATTCAGCAATAAGCTCAATTCCGGATGTTTTCATGCCAAACTAAATCCCGTGTTTTATAAGATTATCACCTCTCTTCAGAGTTTGTCATTTGGTTTGTATGAAACCGCGACCAAATATAACATAACCCTACCTTCTTTGCAATGGAAAATAGTCTTGTAAAACGAATTTTCACCTTGCTGCGTTTGACAATTTCACGATTTTCGGTTAAGACGTCGATCTCTGAAGGTCTCCGGGTCAACGGCCACGTCTCCCACGCGAATGGCATCCACCTCGTCCAATGAATGCAAAGGCGTGCGTAAATACACCTGGCTGAAAATCCGATCGATTTCCTCCACGATACCCAATCCGAGAGTGAACCCTCTGGCATCCTCCAAGGCCACAAGCTGATGAAGCATAAAGTGAGGTGTAGGAAAAATCACAAAGCTTCGCCAATTGATCCTCAAAAAGGCTGAGCTTTGGAAATACCTCGCGAAGCTTTGTGCTCGATATTCTTGCCGGAAAGGTCTCTCTCGACGCTGCGCATCAGGGGACATGGGAAGGTCAATGACATGTGTACGCTTACTGCGCCGCAAGGGTATGAGTAGAGATTCCAATTCCTGCTGCCGCTGAATCGCGAATATAACTTGCGGTTTTAACAAATCAATCTCCGCCATCTTGAGATAGAAACCGCCGAGACCCGGGTCTACGAATCCGTTTGTATCATAGACGATCGTCGAGATGGCGGCTTCTTTGGCTGCTGCCACGAGACGCGCTGCCCCGGTCAAAACCGGAAGCATGTGCCCGGTTGGTGAAACCGACCCGACAAAATATCGCCAGGTTTCACCAGCGGGTGGAAAGGCATCGTTCTCATCTTTAGCAGCGGTCAAAGACATCGTGCACGGCGGCCCTAAACTGCTTTGGCCGGGATCGCCATCCAGGTAACCTCTTCGAGATTTGCCTGCATCCAAACGTTTAAAAAGATACCGGGCAAACGTAGTTTTTCCGACATCGGGCGCCCCCACCACCATAAGGGTGCCGCTAAGCTCTGAGGCGTCAAGTTTTTCCCATTCAGCAGGAATGTCCACCGCATTCACACCTGAGATTTGATTCAAGGTAAAGGTAGCATTTTTTGAGGTTTTAGGCAATACAAAATTGGATGTTCTCAGATTCTTCAATAAAATCGTGGCATTGTAGGCAAAATTAGACGAAATGATTAAGAATAGCGATTCAGGCAGGTCTGAAGAAAAGCAAAACGATTTTGGGCAAAACTATGACTCTATTACATTGAACACCGATAACACAGCTAACACTGATTTTTGAGTTACGAATGTAAGACTATTCGAATCCCGTGGTATGTGCCCAACGGGGACGAATTCGATGGCATGAGTTGTAAAATAACATCAATTATCTTGTCTTTAATCATTTTCTTTTCGGTTGCGGCTCGGCTGCGTTAGGGGGCTCTTTCATCCCGATCGATCAGGTGGATGCAAAGACTCTGATTTCTCTTGCTTTTTTTGTGTACCTTCTTTAGCCTGTATCATTCACAAATCTTTACGTGCACATATCAAGTAAAGCTAAATCAAAATACTATGGGTTTGTCATTTCGACCCCGCTTGCGGGGGGGGAGAAATCTTATTCCCCGTCTCTTTGCTCAAACCAAAAATCTGCTGATCCAAGCAGAAGTATAAGATTTCTCATCCCACCGTGGCGGGACATGAATTCAAGTTAGCCGTGTTCAGATAAATTGGCCATGCTTCCTGGCTAAAAATCAATATCAGAGAGGAGAAGAAATGCACAGAGTTTGGATAAAGATTAACAAATTGATTGAGGCATTCTGTAATTTTGCTTTCTCCATGGCGATCTTTTTCATGTTTGTTTTGTTGCTCAGTCCCCTCTTCAAATGGTTGGAAGGACGCAGCGGAATTCTGTGGGTACTCCTTACCATTCTCATCATGGGTGCGTTCTATCTGCTGGTCAGTCTCGGTGCTGGACCTGTCTTTGAGTCGTTGGATAAAATCCGAAGGGGTGAAGCCTTTTCCGACCTGCTTAAACCGATTCGCAACATCAGCTCCGTTATGGGCATTTACTCAGCACTCAAGCTGGAGTATTTCCTGATTCATAACATTAAGGTTTCAACCGATGCAAGTTGGAGCCATTTGATTTGGGAATTTCTGAGCAAGTTTTGAGGTGCGTCAATGTTCAGTTTCTCCTTATCTCCTGCCCTGACTTTTTCTAAATTGGCTTATTACAAAAACTTAATTTGCATTTATATCTTGTTTTTCATAGATATGATAAGAGCTTAAATTTAAATTGCTACTCCACCTCTGGTATCAAATTGCCCAAATGTAGTTTGAGGCATGTATAACCCTCATTACTCAAGAATTCACATGACCTACCACAGTTTGAATCATACCCTGAATTATATGGGAGGGCGACATGAACAAAAGAATTTTTTCCACAGATGAAAAAAAGTCCAAGAAGCTGGACACCAAAAATCGTGAAAAACGGGATCTCCCTGACGAGAAAGAAATCCGCCGGTTGTCGTGGATGATTCTTATGGATCGAACACGGCGCGCACGCTTCTAATTCATATCACGTTCACATCTCAATAGGAAAATCTCATCCGAATTCGCGATTGCAGGGATATTCCATCCACTCAAATCCTCAGAAACTCCGCTTGACTTCGGTTATGTGTAATTTTCT
>JAABYK010000400.1:11929-13711 GCA_011775825.1 Candidatus Zhuqueibacterota bacterium
ACTTCACTTCAAGCATGTCTTGAAACTTTTTTCAGCCTGACGGCTGAACTACAAACTCTCTCTGCTCAATCCAAATTTGATTTAATTGTTCCGCATGTTTTACTCTTGATAGTATTTAACTTGTGATAGGTGAACGTGAGGAACTTGCAGAATGAGGACCATTCGAATTTCACAAGAAGTCTGGAATGCCATTGCAGAACGAGGCAAGTTTGGTGAAACGCCCGACGATGTTCTTCGACGGGTGTTCAAAATCAAACCCAACGACCGCTCAAACTCACGTAATCGGAGAACGAACCGCAGAATGAGTGCCAAAGTCGAGCATGGAGAACTTTCGATTGTTTTTTCCAATGGACCCTCGAAAAGGTGGCCGCTTCCTTTAAAAGACGACAAAAAAGAACTCCGCATTGTGAGGGACACTGCTGTTGCGTTCGCAGAAGAACACGGTGCCACAGACGGTCAACTAAAGGCCCTTCTAAAAGCCATTAACAGCGCCGGTTACTATCTGACCAAGTAAGTTTCCTTTCTCAAAGAGAATGAATATTCTATTTTCCATACATACATCATAACTCGTCTTGAGGACATTACGATGAATAAGGACACTTTCAAACGTTTGTGGCGTCCCTTTCTTCTCTTTTTGACATTTGCCGGGTTCACCATTGTAAAAAGGGATTTGTTGTTGCAATTCGGTACGGAGGCCGTTGATCAATCCCAAAAAGTCATCGCTTATGTGGTGCAGATTGGAATTTGGCTTTCCGCGGCCCATTTTCTGAATCGTCTGGCACTGGTCTTTTTTTGGGATGGCCTCGTCGCCAGAACACTCGGCGCACCCATCCCCCGACTTATCAAGGACATTTTTACCATCGTGGTGTACCTCATCGCCATTACAGGCATCGTTGGTATTGTCTTCCAGAAATCCGTTACGGGGTTTTGGGCCACTTCGGGCGTCGTCGGCGTGATTTTAGGGTTCGCACTCAGAAACATGATCCTTGATGTGTTCACTGGTTTGGCCATCAATATTGACCGACCTTACAAAATCGGCGATTGGATCAAAGTCCACGCGGCGAACCCTGAGCAAAACATCGTTGGAAAAATCATGGAATTCAACTGGCGGACCACACGTCTGAAAACGCAAGACGATTCGGTTGCTGTTTTGCCCAACAGTCTTCTCGGGACCATGATGGTCACCAACTTTTGGGGGTCAGGCCCTGAAAGTCGTTTTGAAATCACCGTCTGTTTAGATTTTTCAGTCCCCACTGAACGCGCCTGCCGGGTCCTTTCGGCCGGCGCCCAGGCCGCAGTTGGACAAACGGGCATACTGGAGCAACCCGCACCACGGGTGATTTTGAGTGGCACGACTTCTTTGGGTATTGAATACAAAGTGAGATACTGGATGTCCCCCTGGACGGATGACATCACAGAAGGCGCTGGACGGAGCCATGTCACCACCAACATTTTGGCGCATCTGAAACAAGCCGGCATCACACCAGCGTATCCGAAGCAGGACCTATTCCATGCGAAAATGCCGACTCGTCACCTGGATTCGACGTCTCTTGAGGATCGCACAAAATTGCTGGGGCAAACCGAGCTGTTCAAACATCTGGATACCCGCGAACTGGAAGAGTTGGCCGCTAACATGAAACAGCATTACTACAAGAGAGGCGAAAAACTGATTCGGCAAGGTGAGGCCGGAGATTCCATGTTCATTCTCTCTGAGGGTCTGCTGCACGCTTTTCTGAACTCTGAAAACGGTCAGACAGAAGTCCGTGTTGGTCAAATTGTCCC
>JAABYK010000529.1:0-822 GCA_011775825.1 Candidatus Zhuqueibacterota bacterium
TCCGCAATACCTACTACTAAAGCGACCGTTACAACACAAGCCGTCACCTGGACTCAGTTTCAAAAATCACCCAGCCAAAAATTTTTGAAATTTTAGTGTGAATTCATTCAAAAAAGCGTCGGAGCGGGTCATCCCCGAGAAGGAGAAGGCGGGAATCCATTACAATTAGTGGATTATGTACGTTTCTGGATGCCCGCCTCCGCCTCCGCGGGCATGACAGGTGGTATGAAAGATTGCAGGTGAATGTAGAGATCCGGTCATTTGCTTTTTCCGGTACGAATCGATATATTACCAGCGTCTCATTCGAAGGGAAGATGGATAGAAAGAACGCTCGATTACAATTCTTGCTCATTTTGGCCCTGGTCTCTGAAGCCTTGTATAGCATCATTGCTGTCTTGGGAGATTTGCGACATCACATTCCCACCTACTTGTTCTGCTATGCGCTCCTCTTCGTCTTATACTGGATTGGCGCGGTTACGTTCTTCGACTTCAACCCGACCGGGCGCCTCAAGAAAGTCAAGCGCACTGCCGAAGCTGCGAGTCCCATTGCACGAATGTCCTGGTTGACCAACTTCGTCAGCAATCTCAAGGGTCAGGCTGAGCTGTCCAAAAAAGAAGTGTTAACCGTTGGTATCTTGTTCGGCATCGTCTTCCGACTTACATTGCTGTTCACGCCGCCGTCTCTTTCGGACGACATCTACAGGTATGTTTGGGACGGTCGGGTCGCGGCCCACGACATCAACCCGTTTCAGTACCCTCCAAACGCCGAGGAGATTCGTTCACTGCGGGATGGTGTCGTTTACCCGAAAATCAACCACAAGG
>JAABYK010000529.1:857-2444 GCA_011775825.1 Candidatus Zhuqueibacterota bacterium
TGATCATCGGGGCGCTGTTTTTGATACTCAAGAGACTCTCCATCAGCGCAACATGGCTGCTCATTTACGTGTGGAATCCGCTCATCATCGTGGAATTCGCGGGCAGTGGTCATTCGGATATCATTGGCATTTTCTTTATGGTGTTTTCGATCTGGTTACTGCTTGCAGGCCGATTGTATTGGTCCAATGCGGCGTTGGTGTTTTCCTTTTTGACAAAATTCATTTCGGCGTTGTACTTACCTGTCATCCTCTATCTCAAAAAGAAAAACCGAATCGTTCTCGTGCTGATGTTTATCGCTCTGACCGCCCTGTTTTATTTGCCCTATGCCGATGCGGGCGAACGGCTTTTCACCGGATTGAAGGTGTATTCGTCTAAATGGCGCTTCAATGCCTCGATATTTGAGGTGATTTTTAGGACGGTGAAGAGTCTGCTGCCCGATAGTGTCGTCGTCAAATACATGATCGCGCCCTATGGTTATGCCGCAAATGCCGAAACGATTGCCACTCGGGGGGCGGATTTGGCGCTTCTTCTCGCAAAGGGAATCGTTGCCGTCCTGTTCATCGGATGGCTGGTTTACTACCTAAAGAGACTGCCCCGAGATCTGTCGCGAGAAGGAAGCGTTTGGATATTTAAATTCGGACTGTTCGTCCTTGGTGCCTTTTTCCTGTTGAACCCAACGCTGCAACCCTGGTATGTTGCCTGGTTGATGCCGCTTCTGGTGGTCGCGCCAAACCGTGCCTGGATATTGTTCACGGGCCTGGTTGGACTGTCATATTGGATTCTCATAGATTACACGCAATTGGGCGTTTGGCAGGAATCCACCTGGGTGCGGCTCGTTGAATACGTGCCGTTTTATCTCTTGCTCACCTATGATGCGGTGCGAGCGAAATTACAAGAATGAGCGAAGTGGCAAAAAAGAGAAAAAGGCAAAACGGTTTTGGACATAACCATAAAACTGCAGTTGAGGATTGAAGATCTCGTAGAAATGACTTTGGTTCGAATATTTACTTTAAACAGACATTTCTTTAAAACCCCCCGACACAAAATCCGTTGCTTTAAATGTCGGAAACGCGAGGGGGATTGGAGCGCAAAAATCAGCGAGCAAAGCGAGCGTATTTTTGCAACTCCGTTATAGAACGCGGGATGATTGGAATGCACGGATTTGTGTGAACGCGTCGCTCTTAATCCGATAATTTCTACGAATCCGCGTTCTCAAAAAGCGAGCGTTTCCTGAAGAGCAATTGTTTTTCCCTAAAATTTTCTTGCCTTCTAAAATAGGCGATTGAATAGTCTTCCGTGAATTGCTCTACAACATCAATTTTGTCTTTAATCATTTTGTCTTTTTGGTTTAGGAGTACGGTCGATTCATCTTTGGCTGCTTCAACATGACTTACAAATCTCTTGCGTTTCCTCAGAGAATGATGTAACTTCGCGTGTAATCCAACGTGCACCGACACCTTTCCGAGATTGAACCTTTAGCTTTTCCCAAACCGCTTGACAACTGAACTCCGAAAAAGAATCGTCCTCACACTCTTACTGCTGGGTGTGTCCAGAATTTTGTATGCGATTCCCCTACCCGGACTGAA
>JAABYK010000529.1:2490-5320 GCA_011775825.1 Candidatus Zhuqueibacterota bacterium
TGGTTCATCCTATTTCTTTTTCCCCGTCGATGTGCGCTACACCATTGGATCTTTAGGGATCGCCCCGTTCCTCGCTGCTTCATTCATTGTAGTTTTGTATTTCTATTTTCGAAAGCGCAAGCTGCTCGATGACCGCGAGTTTCCATTTAATTTCTACACGCTTATCCTTACTGGCGTGATCGCGTTGCTCCAGGGCTACGGAATTTCGGTGTTTCTCGAGAGTGTACCGGCACTTGAGGGTGGCACCCTTCTGGTCTCGCGATCGGGCTGGTCATTTCGTTTGCTCACCATGATATCCATTGCCGCGGGCAGTTACCTGTTTGTNNGTGGCACCTTTCTGGTCTCGCGGCCGGGCTGGTCATTTCGTTTGCTTACCATGATATCCATCGTTGCGGGCAGTTATCTGTTTGTTTGGATTGCCATCCTGATCACGCAAAAGGGCATCGGCAATGGTGTGTGCTTGCTCATTCTCGGCGATCTGGTTGCTCGCCTGCCCAATTACGTTCTTGACCTGTTTCAAAGGTCACTGTCTGAGACTTCAGAAGATGCGTTCGTGCAATTTTTGGTCTTGTTGTTAGCAGCGATTGTTTTGATAATGGTTGTATTTGCCCTGGTGCTTGCAAAACGGCCTTTAACGGTCAAATCGCGGGACCGGGATGACGAAACTGCCTGGGCGCCATCTCTACACCTCAACGGTGTAGGCACGAGCGGGGCGTATTTTGGCAGAGTGCTGTTTTTTTTGATGTCCACCCTGCTGACCATCACCGCGCCGATTTTGTCCGACAGTCTTTTTGAGAAAGCGTACGCCGCGCTGCAGGTGGGTGGACCCGGCTATTGGGGCATCTTTGCGGTTGCCACCTTCTTCGGCACGTATTTCTTCACGGCTTTGGCGTACAATCCGGGCGGATTGCAGAACATCTTGAAAAAGTACTCGGCCAGCTCAAACGACCTTGTCCCCGCCATCGATACAAATGATTTTGATAAACGATTGGCTATCCGAACGCTCCCGTTAGCCGTAGTGGCGCCGGTGATGTTTGTATTCCTTGGCTGGTTCACGTTCGAGTTTTCTCTTCAGGGATTGTTCACATTAGACCTGTTTGTCATCACAGCAATCGCTCTGCATACGCACCGACAGTTTCGACTGCATCGTCAAATGGCAGGGCCCGACGAAGACGACCACGATTTGGCTTGCGAACATTGTGAACGTGGCGTCGCCGAGGAGGACCGTTTCTGCCGCAGATGCGGCGTGCTGTTCGAGGAAGATGTCAAATGCGACGAACATGCCGAGACCAGGGCCAAAGCAGAGTGTGTGATTTGCTACAAAAAGCTGTGTGGTGCATGTGCCATCCTCAACAACGGCCGCTTCACTTGTGAAGAACACAGCTATGTCGAAATCATCGAGAACTGGGCCACAGCATGCACCGCCAACACACAACTCGAAGCAGACTTCATTGCACATTGTCTCAAACGGTCAGGTGGGTCCGCATTGGTGCTTTCCAATAGCGTCGAACCGATGTACGGCACACTCGGCCTGTTTGCAATCAATCCGGTTACACCGTTTTTTGTGTATCGAGAGCTTGCGGGAGGATGCATTCGAGTCATGGTCCCAATTGAGCAATGGTTAACGTCACAAGAGGGGATACCGGAAGCGTTGGAGGAGGCGCCGTCCGAATGAATTTGTTCGAGTTTGCTGTTTGGAAAAAGAATAAGCCACGGATTTACACTGATTGAACACCGATAAGTTTTGAAATTATGTTTTGGGATCACCCCCCGCAGGCTCCAAGCCTCCGGGGGATCGAACCAAACGTTTCCTCCTGTCAAGACAAGAATTTTTGGTGTGCCCACTCGATTGGGGACCCGTGTTTCATCAGTTGAATCGTGGCTAAAAAACCTCATGAAAGCATCTCCTAAATCCCATTTCTGATTACCTGTTTCAAAAGTTACAATTTCGGAAAACCCTTTGCGAAACTTTCTTTAAAGATGATTTCTTTATGTAACGATATTAGATGCAGGTGAACCAGAGCCTTCTCGTCCGCTCAATGCTGAGTTAGCTTATTTTTTATTGAAGAATTCCTGAACAGATTTGAGTACTTTGTCAGCAATTGCAATTGCTTCATTACATATTTCAACTCCGGGATCATAATCTGGAAGAGAGCTTCCGATCGGATATTCATGGGAGATAAATTGTATTTAAGAAATCACATTCTTCTTCGGTTAAATCTATGAATACGTTGGAGTTCTCCAGGGTGATTTTTAAATCTAACTAAGATATCATGTGTCTTCTTTAGCGGAACCGATATTTGAATTAAGACTGCTTTCAAAGCCTTCTCTACGCTTTGTTGAGCATTTTGGAGACATGGGTTAAACAAATCACTGGAAAGCAGAACCTTAGCTGACTCTAGATTTTCTTTAGAATAGTCAAGCCAGATTTTAGCTTCATCTTTCATAAATTACTTCGCCGATCGCTACTTCATTGACAAACGTATTGTTTGCACTCGACTTAATTGGAATGATATCGACAGGCAAAATCTTGGCGATCTGGCGGGTCAAACGACGATATTTCATGGACAACGGGATATACTTTTGGTTACTATTCTGAAACACAGCAATGTCAATATCATGCGGGTCATCGGAGTTTAGAAATGAACCGAATATAACTATTTTTGTGACCTCAGTTTCTGCGCTTAATAAACTCCGAAGTTTTTTCTTGATTTGGTCTTTTTGTGTTTCTGTGAATGACATTGGTTCTCACTACGAGCTTTTAATTTTTGCGGTTTTATATTTTAATTTAATACTAAAATATGTTATAATCAACGATTTATTTAAGCGT
>JAABYK010000529.1:5386-5694 GCA_011775825.1 Candidatus Zhuqueibacterota bacterium
TCACATCGGACCGAATCGCCTGGAGCGTCAACACCAACCCGGTGGTTGTGCGCAGAGTCTTAGGTCAGTTGCGCAAGGCGGGATTGGTTTCGTCATTGCCCGGTGCTTCCGGGGGGTCTAAGCTGAAACAGGAACCGGAAGAGATCACGCTGGCGGATGTGTTTGACGCAGTCCGAAACGGCGATGACCAGTTCAACAGCCACTCTCCCAACCCGGAGTGTCCGGTGCGATCGAATATTTTGCCCACCCTGGAGGAGGTGTTCGACAAAACCCAGGCGGCCATGAAAGTCCAACTTAAGAAAGTCACC
>JAABYK010000222.1:0-5671 GCA_011775825.1 Candidatus Zhuqueibacterota bacterium
TTCAACTGCCCCGGCCACGAAATCGTTGACTACAACATCTTCGCCATCGCGGGCGATGGCTGTATGATGGAGGGCGTTTCGGGAGAGGCAGCCTCTCTTGCGGGACATCTTGGGCTCAGCAATCTCATCTGGTTTTATGACAACAATCACATTACCATTGAAGGCCACACCTCGCTGGCTTTTAGTGAGGATGTGGCCGCCCGCTTCCTGGCCTACCATTGGAACGTGCAACGGGTGGGCGACGCGAATGACCTGGAGATGCTGACGAGGGCGATTCAGACGGCCATAAACGAGCCCGAACGGCCTTCCCTGATTATCGTGGACAGTCATATCGCGTATGGCAGTCCCAACAAACAAGACACCTCGGGAGCCCACGGAGAACCCCTGGGCGAGGATGAAATCAAAGCCACAAAGATCAACTACGGCTGGGATCCGGACCAGAAATTTTATGTGCCGGATGAAGTTAAAGAGTATCGGGAACGTGTTATTTCGGAAGGCAAGAAGTTGGAGAAGGAGTGGCACAAAGCGTTCCAAGCCTATGCCAAAGAATTTCCTGACCTGGCCAAAGAGTTTGAACTGATTCAAAATCGCCAAATGCCGGAGGGTTGGGATGGCTGTTTGCCAACTTTTCCAGCCGATGAAAAGGGCGTGGCTTTGCGAGCGGCCAACAGTCAAATCCTAAATGCCATCGCCGAAAACTACCCGTGGTTGATGGGCGGAGCTGCGGACTTGGCGCCCTCCACAAAGACGTACATCAAAGGGACCACGAGCTTCGAAAGAGACAATTACGGTGGCAGGAACTTCCATTTTGGCATCCGCGAACATGCCATGGGCGCCATTGTCAATGGTATGGCTTTGAGCAAGCTGCGGCCCTACGGCGCAGGATTCTTGATTTTTTCCGATTACATGCGCGCACCCATTCGGTTGGCTTGCTTGATGGAGCAGCCAGTCATTTACATGTTCACGCATGACAGCATCGGCGTTGGCGAGGACGGTCCCACGCATCAGCCCATCGAGCACTTGGCTTCACTTAGAGCCATGCCGGACCTGGTGGTCATTCGACCGGGCGATGCGAATGAATTGTCGGTTCTGTGGAAATACATCATGGAACTGAAAGATCGTCCGGTGGCGCTGATTCTGACGCGGCAACCCGTTCCGACCATCGATCGCTCGAAATATGCGGGCGCCGAGGGTGCTCTCAAAGGTGCCTACATCTTGGCCGATTGCGGTGGCACCCCCGACGTGATTTTGATTGGAACCGGTTCCGAGCTTCAACTCTGTGTTGGAGCGCATGATCGGTTAACAAGCGAAGGCATCAAGTCGCGGGTGGTTAGCATGCCGTGTTGGAGTCTCTATGAATCGCAGGAGCCATCTTATTGGGAAAACGTGTTGCCAGCAAGCGTTCGCGCCCGAGTCGCCGTGGAAGCAGGTTCGACATTTGGCTGGCGCCGATATGTGGGACGACATGGCGAAGGTGGTGTCGTCGGACTTCGAGTGTACGGAGCTTCCGCACCCATTGCGGACTTACTGGAGGAGTTCGGACTGACCGTCGATGGCGTGGTGAACATGGCGAAGGAGACGATCAAAAATACAAAGTAATAGAAATTTTATCTACATTCACCCGAACCTGCATTATTCATAAACGTCCCCTGACAGTCATTTCCCATGAATGCGGGAATCCATAAAAATCAGCGTGTTATGGGTGTTAGTGGTCAGTGGATGCCCGCCTTCGCGGGAGCATGACAATCTTGTCGATATTTATGCGTAAAATGTGATTCATAAATAATTCAGGCGAAGAAAATCGTTATGCCTGTAGGATGAATTTAGCATAAAATACCCGATGGAGAAATCCATGAGTACCAAACAAACTCACAAAACCGAACCATTCTCTTCCTCGGAATTGGGGGCTTTGGCGCATCTTTATCGCGGTGAATTGTATCGCAGCAAGATCTGGCGGACGAGACTGGACACCACCACCAACTGGGCGGTGGCGACCACCGGAATCGCACTTTCGGTTACATTCAGCAATGCTCAAAACTCGCCGTTACCACTTATTCTCATCGGACTTCTGGTGACTGTCTTTCTGCTCATCGAAGCTCGCCGGTATCGCTACTTTGATATTTGGCGTACTCGCGTGCGGTTGCTCGAAGTCTGTTTCTACGGTCCGCTTTTACGAGGGGAGGGCGTACGTCTCGATAAAAATTGGAACCAAATACTTTGTGACGACTACAAGCAACTGCACTTTCACATCAGCTTTCTGGAAGCGCTGGGTCGACGTTTGCGCAGGAATTACCATTGGATCTTCATCGTTCTGGGCGTCAGCTACCTGGCGAAAATCAGCATCCATCCTGCTCGTCTCTCGACATTCAACGAATTCCTGACTCGGGCAGCCATCGGTCCCATCCCGGGCGAGTTCGTCATTGTAATCGGCGTTCTTTGTTACGCTGCTCTGCTTTTGCTCGCCATGATCACTCGACGCAAGCAACATGCTTCCGGTCGCGTAGTCCGTCCGACTTACAAAGACGATCCGATGTTGAAACTTGGCTTTGAGATTTAATTTCAGATAAGGATCCAAGACATTTGTAAGTGGTTTTGTACCTGTCAGAGACTGCGATCTTAACTTGGACCAAACTGTTTACAGACAGTGTTGGAATTTTTTACTTGTCTATTTTATACTTTTGCAACACCTTTGCGCCTTCGCCTCTTTGCATGAGAGTTTTTACTTGGCGACGAACGCTAGAATCCTTAATAATCATTTCAAAGAAATTAAACCTTGTTTTAAACTTTTATTGTTTTAACTTTATTTTATTGTAAGCAAACGCAAATCCGTTAAGCATTCCACAAAATTTCCACTTCGACGCAGGGACCATTTTTCATGGAGGGCAATCATGGCGAATCCACTTGTTGAGTTACAGAAGCTCGGCCAAAGTATTTGGTATGACAACATTCGCCGGGCTATGCTTGTGACGGGCGATCTTGAGCGAAAGATCAAAGAGGACGACCTGAAGGGGGTCACGTCCAATCCGGCCATCTTCGAAAAAGCGATTGGTGGCAGCACGGATTACAACGAGGCTTTGAATGAGCTTGCTGGCCAGGGCAAGAGCGTTGATGAAATCTACGAGGAAATTGCCATTCAAGATATTCAAAGTGCCGCCGATCTGTTCCGGTCCGTTTACGAGAAGACGGATCGGGTGGACGGCTACGTTAGTTTGGAGGTCTCGCCGCATCTCGCACATGATACGGACGCCACCATCGACGAAGCCAAACGCTTGTGGGATCGCCTCGGTCGCAAGAACGTCATGATCAAAGTGCCTGCCACTTCTGAGGGGATGCCGGCCATCGAAGCGCTCATCGCCGCAGGAATCAATGTCAATGTTACGCTCATATTCTCTCGGGCTGTGTATCAGCAGGTTATGGACGCTTATCTTTCCGGGCTTGAGAAGCGTGCCCGTGCAGGCGAACCGCTCGATCACATAGCCTCAGTTGCGAGCTTTTTTGTCAGTCGGATCGATACGGCCGTCGACAACGCCGTGGAATTTAGGTTGCGCCGCTCAGATAGTCAAAGTGAACAAGACAAACTCCGATCCCTGCTCGGAAACGTCGCCATCGCAAATGCAAAACTCGCTTATCAAACCTTCAAAGAAACCTTCGGAAGCGAACGGTTTCGTCAGCTTGACGACAACGGCGCGCGGGTGCAGCGACCCTTATGGGCGTCCACGGGCACCAAAAATGCCAACTACAGCGATGTTTTGTATGTGGAATCGCTTATTGGTCCTGATACGGTCAACACGGTTCCTCCGGCCACGTTTACAGGGTTTCGAGATCACGGCCGGGTAGAATTGACCCTTGAAAAAGACATCGATGACGCAGGCCAAACCCTGTCTACCCTGGAGGAGGTGGGCATCAGTTTAGATCAGATCACAGATGACTTGCTGAAGGATGGCGTTAAGGCGTTTGTGGAACCGTTTGATAAACTCATGAAGGCGATTGAAGAGAAGCGTGAGGCGGCCATCGGCAGCATTGTGGAGCGTCAATCCGTGTCTCTCGGACAGTACTCAGAGGATGTTGACAAGACGCTGAAGTTGATGGATGAACAGCAGTACGTTCGGCGTTTGTGGCGTAAAGATGCGACTCTGTGGAAAAAAGAAAAAGAGCACCAAAAAATCATCGAAAACGCTCTCGGCTGGTTAACTGTTCTGGAGATAATGCTCGACCAAGCCGGTGAGTTGCAAACGTTTGCCGAACGTGTCAAGAACGATGGGTTCAAGTATGCAATGCTGTTGGGCATGGGCGGGAGCAGCCTGTGCCCCGAAGTGTTTCGGAGGACGTTTGGGCACGTCCGCGGCTATCCGGAATTATTGGTCCTGGACAGCACGGATCCGGCTACAGTGAAAAGTATGGAGCAAACCGTTGACATCGGGAAGACTTTATTCATCGTCGCCAGCAAGTCGGGGACGACCACTGAGCCTCTGTCGTTCTATAAGTATTTCTTTGATAAAGTGGCGCAAACTCGCAAGGATCGTCCCGGTGCGAACTTCATCGCCATAACGGATCCCGGCACGCCTTTGGAAAAAATGGCTTTGGAGAAGAAATTTCGGCGAATTTTCATCAATCCCGCTGACATCGGGGGGCGTTATTCGGCGTTGTCCTATTTCGGGATGGTGCCGGCGGCACTGATGGGATTGGATGTGCACGAGATTCTGGATCGAGCGGTGAGAGCGGATTTGGCCTGCGAACGCGTGATTCCGACGGATGCGAATCCGGGCGCTCGTCTCGGCGCCATACTCGGAACGCTGGCCAAACAAGGCCGGGACAAAGTCACGTTTATCACGCCCCCACCCATTGATTCCCTCGGACTCTGGATCGAACAGCTCATCGCAGAAAGTACGGGTAAAGAAGGTCGCGGCATCTTACCCGTGGCTGGCGAGCCGTTAGGTGATCCCGATGTTTATGAAGACGATCGGGTTTTCGTTTACATCCATACGGGCAACGCACGCCCTGATGAAATTGAATCCAGGCTCAAGGCACTGGAGCGGGCGGGCCATCCCGTGATTCGTCACATGATGCGGGATGAATCGAGTCTCGGCCGCGAATTCTTCATCTGGGAAATGGCCACCGCCATTGCCGGCGCACTGATGGGTATCAATGCGTTTGATCAACCGAATGTGCAGGAAAGCAAAGACAACACGGTGAAACTGCTGAATATGTATCGCGAAGAAGGCAAATTCCCAAGCCAGGAGATTCTGCTTGAGGGCGACGAGGGCACCCTTTATGCGGACTCCAAAAACATAGCTGATTTGAAAAAATCAGCCCAAAAGGGCAATGGCAGCGACGCGCTGGAAAGCTACGTGCGCGCACACTTATCCCGCGCAAAAAAAGGCGATTATGTGGCATTGACGGCCTACATTCAGGAAAACGATGCCCACGAACACTTGCTGCAAAAAATTCGAAGGCATATTCGTGATTCTTTGAAGACTGCTACCACGGTAGGCTACGGGCCGCGCTTCCTGCATTCAACCGGCCAGTTGCACAAAGGCGGTGCAGACAATGGCCTCTTTATTCAAATCACTTCTGAGGAAGCGGAGGATGTTCCCATACCCAGCGAACCCCACACGTTTGGCGTTCTGAAGCAGGCGCAAGCGCTCGGGGATTTTCAATCGCTTTCGAACCG
>JAABYK010000222.1:5740-7089 GCA_011775825.1 Candidatus Zhuqueibacterota bacterium
CATATGGAGAGTGAATAGCTTGAAAGAGGGAGCATGAAGATGGTTGACATGAGCATGACTTTGACGCGATTCATCATGGAGCGGCAGGAACTGCATTCGGAGGCAACGGGCGAGTTTTCCATGTTGCTGGCTCAAATCGGCATGGCCGCAAAAATGGTCTCGAATCAAATCAGACGAGCGGGATTGGTGGACATATTGGGCGTTACCGGAGATACGAACGTTCAGGGTGAAACTGTTAAAAAGCTCGACGAATATGCGAATAATGTCTTCCTGGATGTCATGGAATACAGCAAGTTGGTCTGCGAAATTGTTTCCGAGGAAATCGAGGGTGTCGCGCGATTAAGTCGAAGTTGCAAAGGTCGCAAATATTCTCTGTTGGTCGATCCGTTGGACGGGTCGTCAAATATCGATATTAACGGTGCTGTTGGCACCATCTTTTCCATTCATCACAGACACGATGAAACCCTGGATCTAATTCCGGACGAAGATCTGTTGCAAAAGGGCTCGGAACAGGTTGCCGCCGGTTATGTGATGTACGGACCGAGTACAATTCTGGTTTATACTACCGGCGAGGGCGTTCATGGATTCACTCTGGATCCGGGAGTGGGCGAATTTGTTTTGTCACATGAAAATATCCAAATGCCGGCGCAGGGAAAAACCTACGCTATCAACATCGGCAATCGCTCTCAGTGGCATCATTCAATTCGACAATACGTTGATTATCTTTGTGAGGCGGATCCGGAAAGCGAGCGGCCGTATTCATTACGCTACGTTGGGGCGTTGGTCGCGGATTTTCATCGAATCCTGCTTGAAGGCGGGATTTACATGTACCCCGGCGACAGAGAAAAATCAGACGGTAAACTGCGTTTGCTTTACGAATGCGCTCCGCTTGCGATGTTGGCTGAACAAGCCGGAGGAAACGCGAGCAGCGGCACCGAGTCCATTCTGGAAATTCAGCCAACTGATATTCACCAGCGTTCACCACTTTTTATCGGAAGTCGGGAAGATGTTTCATTAGCTGAGAAGTTCATTAGAGAAGAAACTCGTTAAGAGACTCATGAAAAGAAAGACCGAGATTTTCGGTTCGAAATCGGAGCTAGTAAAGGCCGTTGCGGACAGAATCGTTTTAGTTGCTTCGGAAGCCATTGGGGAGAGAAATGTTTGCAGCATTGCCCTGGCGGGCGGCAATACTCCGCGAGATGTGTATGCTTTGCTGTCCAGCGATTCGTACAAAGATCGTGTTGATTGGGAGCAGGTTCAGCTTTTCTGGGGCGACGAGCGAACGGTCCCTCCGGATCATTCGGACAGCAATTTTCGCATGGCTCGAGAAGCGTTCATTGACAGAATTG
>JAABYK010000222.1:7111-7481 GCA_011775825.1 Candidatus Zhuqueibacterota bacterium
CTGGACGAGAACGACCAATCGGTCACGGCCGTCTTCGTTCCAAAGTTCAATACCTGGCGCATTACTTTGACTTTGCCGGTCTTGAACGCGGCCAGAAACGTTGTGTTCATCGTCTCAGGAGAATCAAAATCGAAGATTGTCTATGAAGTGCTGAATGTAAAGCAGGCAACGAAAGATCTGCCCGCGACGATGGTGCAACCTGAAAACGGGAACTTGTTTTGGATGCTTGATGCTGAGGCTGCCGTTCCGGTTGAAGAATGACGCAAGCCAAAGATGAGTTGAGACAAGCTGCACAAAGAGTTAGTTAGTAGTTAGCCATTGGTTTGATTTAGTTTTCGTATAAATCAATCTTTTAATCTTTTTTTATGCG
>JAABYK010000222.1:7538-11213 GCA_011775825.1 Candidatus Zhuqueibacterota bacterium
AGAAAATGATTGGCGAAAAAGACAAAGAAATTATTATTACCTACGCAAAGAAATTTAACGTTAAGGAGATTTACCTCTTTGGGTCTTCACTTTGATAACAAAAAGGAGGCAAACGATATCGATTTAGCAGTCCGCGGGTTTCACCTGTCTTATTCTTTGACTTTTATGGCAAATTGTTGAGGCATCTGTCAAAACCTGTGGACATAGTAAATTTGTCAAAAAAATCACGATTTACAGAATTAATCGAGAAACAAGCGATTAAGATTTATGGATAAATTACACGAAGAAATCTCAATTGAAAAAGAGTATATCGAAAAGACACTAAAATTATTGGACGAGGCATTGAATCGACCTGATAAGTCAGAAATTGAGTTGTCAGCTATTGGGTCGTTTTCACATCATTGTTACACCGGAATGGAAAACATTCTTAGTCGAATTTTGAAGTTTAAAAAGATCAAAAATTCCCGGTTCAGCTTCCTCGCACAAAGATTTGTTAGATATTGCGGTACATGAGAATATTATCTCAAGATTTATCAGATGAACTTGATAAGTATCGGGGTTTTCGACATTTTTTCGTTCATGCATATGGGATTTTGTTGGAGGAGGATGAATTACAACCACGTGCTGTAAATTTAGCTAAAGTTTGGGAATAGTTTGATCATGAAATTGAGAACTGTATTACGAAGTTACAAGCTTAAATCAAAAGAATGCAAAAGTTACATTGTGCGACAGTTCCCTTGAAGCCCTTTGCGGCTGGCGTTCACGATCATTTCTCAATTTCTGGTCCAGGAACTGAGTCAAAACAGGTTTTGTCAGGAAAACGTTATTTTTGACTCAGATTATTTTTATCTTATTTTTTTGCTTGAAGCATTTTTTGCGTAACAAATTGGAGAGGAACTGAAAATGGCAAAACAAAAGTTCGGTCTAATCGGCCTTGGTGTGATGGGCCAAAATTTCGTGCTCAACGTTGAGCGCAACGGGTTTGGTGTGGCCGTGTACAATCGCTCCCCAGAGAAGACGAAAGAGTATATTAATGGCCCGGCGGCTGGCAAAAACATTCAACCCACTTACTCGTTGGAAGAATTTGTCGATGCGCTTGAACGACCGCGCAGAATCATGTTATTGGTGAAAGCCGGTGGGCCGGTGGATGCCACCATCGAACAGCTTGTGCCGTTGTTGGACAAAGACGATCTCATCATCGATGGCGGCAATTCCTTTTTTTTCGATACCGAGCGTCGTGCCAACAACCTTCAAGAAAAAGGCATTCACTTCTTTGGAATGGGTGTGTCCGGTGGCGAAGAGGGTGCCTTATGGGGCCCGAGTTTGATGCCCGGCGGATCCGAAAGCGCCTACAAAGAAGTGGAGCCAATCATGACCGCGGTGTCGGCAAAAGCGGAAGAGGATGGTGCGCCCTGCGTCGCCTATCTCGGTCCAGGTGGGTCGGGCCATTACGTGAAAATGGTACACAACGGCATCGAGTATGGCGACATGCAATTAATTTCAGAGGCCTACGATCTCTTGAAACGCGCACTAGCGATTTCCGCGAAGCAATTTCATGAGATTTTCTCCGAGTGGAATCAGAGCGAATTGTCGTCATTCTTGATAGAAGTGACTTCCAAAGTCTTTACAAAAATAGATGAAGAGACGGGAAAACCGCTGGTGGATGTAATTTTGGACAAGGCCGGACAAAAAGGCACGGGAAAATGGACGAGCCAAAATGCGCTGGATTTGGGAGCCGCGATTCCAACCATCACCGCTGCCGTAGACGGGCGCTTTCTGTCTGCGCTGAAGGACGAGCGTGTGGATGCAGCCAAAATATTGCCTGGCCCAAAAACCGAATATTCAGGAGACTCCAAGCAGCTCATCGATGCCGTACGAGACGCGCTCTATGCCTCCAAAATTTGCTCGTATGCGCAGGGCATGAAGCTGCTCGGCGCGGCCTCCGATGAATACGATTACGATCTCAAGTTGGGTGAAATCGCCAGGATTTGGCGTGCCGGGTGCATTATTCGCGCGCGGCTCCTCAACGACATTACCGAAGCCTACAACCGCAATCGCGAGTTACCTAACTTGCTCGTGGATGAAGAGTTTAAGAATGCCATCGTCAGCCGGCAAGAGGCGTGGCGGTTTACTGTTCGAACGGCAGTCGATCTGGGTGTGCCGTTGCCGGCCATCAGCGCATCCCTGGCGTATTACGATGCCTATCGTAGCGAGCGATTGCCGGCAAACCTGGTGCAAGCTCAGCGGGATTTCTTCGGTGCCCACACCTTTGAGCGGCTTGATAAACCGGGAACGTTTCATGCAGAATGGGTATCAAGCTAACTTAGTGCTCCGTTTCAGTTTTTGGTAATAGGGTTTTGAATTCAAGCAGACAGTCCGGCTATTTCATTGGTGAGCGAGAAGCGTAATGCGAAGAGCGCATCGGTATTAGTTCTCGCTCTACGCTCTTCGCTTTGCGTGTTACCAAAAAAACCTACATTTATTCTTATCTTAAATAGAGCGTTTAGCATACGACCTGAATGTTGCGCGCTAATCGTCGCACATGTCGGTTTAATTAAAATCAATTGGGAGTAGATAATGAAGAAAGCAGAACCTACCACCATCGTCATTTTTGGTGCTTCTGGAGACTTGACCAAACGCAAACTCATTCCGGCGTTGTTTCATCTGGCGCAGGAAAAATTGCTCCATAAAAAGACGAGAATTGTGGGTTTTTCGAGAAGAGATTATTCGCACGAAGAATTTCGGGCCGAGATGGCGGATGCCTTGGTCGAGTTTGCTCGTTCCAAGCCCAAAAAGGATTCAAGCGAATTGAAGAATTTTACCGAACGACTTTACTATCATTCGGCAAATTATGACGATCCCCAGGGCTTTAACAGTCTAAAAGAGCTGCTGGACAAAATCGACAAGGAAGTCGGCGATAGTCCGGGATCGGGAAATCGCTTGTTTTATCTTTCTACGCCTCCAAGTGTGTTCTCCCAAATCGTCGAAATGCTGGGCCAGGTTCAATTGATTGCAAATCCGATCGAAGACAAGCGATGGACGCGAGTGATTATTGAAAAGCCATTCGGACACGATCTTGAGTCTGCGCAAACGCTCAATCGTCAAATCTTATCCGTTCTCGCCGAAAAGCAAATCTACCGGATCGATCATTATCTCGGTAAGGAAACCGTGCAAAACATCATGGCATTTCGGTTTGGAAACAGCATCTTTGAGCCCCTGTGGAACCGACGTTACGTTGACCATGTGCAGATAACCGTGGCCGAGGCCGTGAGTGTCGAAGGTCGAGGCGGATATTATGACCAGTCCGGCGCATTGCGCGACATGGTGCAGAATCACATCTTGCAGCTCCTGGCCCTGGTGGCGATGGAGCCCCCGGCTTCATTTGCTCCCAATGCTGTGCGTGATGAAAAAGAGAAAGTCTTGTGCTCGCTGCGTCCAATTGGCCCGGAAGATGTGAGTAAAGACACGGTTCGGGGACAGTACACCACAGGCAAGATCGATGGCCGATCCATCCCGGATTACTTTGCAGAGAAAGGGGTGGACTCAAATTCCAAAACGGAGACATTCGTGGCCATGAAATGCCACGTTGATAACTGGAGATGGGCGGGCATCCCATTTTATGTGCGCACCGGCAAAGCGCTTCCGAAACGCATTACCGAAATCACCATCGAATTT
>JAABYK010000222.1:11252-17262 GCA_011775825.1 Candidatus Zhuqueibacterota bacterium
GTCCGAGCATGGTTCTGCGGCCAACGGACATGGAATTCAGTTACGCCAACATGTTCGATGCGGAGCCCCCGGAAGCTTACGAACGGCTTATCCTGGACGCTATTTTAGGGGACAGCACGCTGTTTATACGGCATGATGAGGTAGAGGCGGCGTGGAGTCTGATCGATGGCGTGCTCAAGGGGTGGGACGCCGACAAGCGGACACATATTCATCCGTATAGAGCGGGCACGTGGGGGCCGTATGCGGCCGATGAGTTTATTGCCAAAGATGGCAGGAAATGGGCGAGATTGTGAGTTGTTCATCAAGAGGAGAGGAGCTTGTGTCTTGATTGCAGCACGAAATGATCGATTGCGCTAATGACAATCAAAATAAAGGCAGCAACTCCCAAAAGCTCTAAGTCCAAATTCAAATCCGAGAGAAATATTTCTAATTTCAAAAATATTTTCAAATTAAGATATGCCCCAATTTTAGCGAAGCTCTTCAACGACGATTTCAAACTCGTCAGGTAGAAAGTGGCGATCAGTCCCACCAATAAGCTCATGAATGCCAGCCCAAAAGAAAGAATTCCGAAAGAAGAACTCTCCGCCTTTATTCTGGAAATGACGGATTCAGAAAAGCTTGCCGACAACTCGAAACCAACGTCCGCGTTCAGCTCTTCGAACAAATTTTGATATAGCTCGAGCTGTTTTTTGCACCGGTGGCATTCTTCGACATGAGCCTGAACCCGCCGAGACGTCGGAGAATTTGGGTCGTCGAGATGTTCTTGAATGATCTTATCCGTCAGATGTTTTAACGACATAACTCCTCCTGCCGATATTTTGACATCAGCCTTTCTTTTAGCAGTTTTCTCGCCCGGAACAGGTAGCTTTTCACGGTGCCCTCCGGTAAATCCATGATTTCGGCAATTTCCGTATAACGCATTTCATCAAGATGATACAAGCTTATGATCGCCCTGAATTGCGGAGGCAATTTGTTTATCTCATATTTTAGTCTGGCAGACAGATCCTCCTCAACCGCGAAATCATCCGGAGCGGACGTGTCCGTTATGGTTTCCTCAATTGAGATCTCTTCCTTCAAATGATCTTCAAAGAGCGGGACTTTCTTCTTTTTCAAATAGTTGATGCAGGTGTTGTAAGCGATTCTGGCAATCCATGTGGACAGCTTGGCTTCAAACTGAAATTTCGAAAGATTTTGATAGACCTTGACAAAAACGTCTTGACAAACGTCCTCTCGATCTGACTCATTGGAAACCATTCTGAAGACAATGTGGCTGACCAATCTTTGATAGTCATCGATGAGCGATCGGAATGCATGGGTATCTCCGGCCAATATTTGTTCGATGAGCTGCCTTGTTTCTGCCATAGTAATAACACAACGGTCCCTTTAATCAAAATATGACAGCTAACGGATCAAATTTGTTGCAAGATTTAATTTTCAGTACAGTCTACCAGCGTTAGATTTAGCAAAGCCCTGAAAATAAATTTTCAGGCTCATAGTTGAAGTCGGCTGAAGCCGACTAAGTCTTTCTTCCATTCTTTCTATCAACAATTGTCGATGAATTCATCACCGTTACTGAGATGGTTCGTTATGGTGTTTAATCATTTTGACTTTAATCGTTTTGACTATTTTGACTTTTTCCGCAAAGAAAACAGGTTCGTAGTTCAAGCTTTAGCTTGCCAAAAGCAGCCTGAAGGCTGAACTACAAGCTCTTTCCCCCGATTCCCGTTCCTTATTCGTCGGGCCTTTCTTGGATGGTACCGGATTAGTAGAAAATCCATTCTTCAGCTTAATCTGCGGAAATCTGAGAAAAACAGTGTCCATGATAAATGCGACTCAACTGTTACAATTCTCAATCAATGTGCAACATTTTGACGATTGGGCTGTCAGATGAAACAGATTTGCAAAATTAACGAGAATCGATTTGAATTTCAAATGAAAAGGAGACATCATGTCCGATGAACTCATTCCCATAATTATCGTACCCGCCTTTTTCTTTTCGGTGGTTGCGATCATTAAGATTATTTCTGATAACGCTCTCAGAAAGAAAATCATCGAAACGGGTGTGGTCGACGAAAACATTAAATATCTGTATGCAAACAGGACGTCGAATCAGGTTCCTTCTTCTTTGAAATGGGGTATGATTCTAATTGCGGTTGGTGCAGCGATTTTGGTCGGGCAATTGGTGCCGTATTCGTTTCAGGAAGAAGCGACCATAAGCGGAATGCTCATCCTGGCCGGTGTGGCGCTGATTGTTTATTATTTTCTCGCCAGTCGCATGATGAAGAAGTCGAATCCGGATAGGCCGTAACCCAATGGAGCTGAACATACAGAATCTGTCGAAAACGTATCCCAACGGCATACGGGCGCTGAGAAACGTGACACTGAACATCCCCACAGGGATGTTTGGCCTGCTGGGCCCGAACGGCGCCGGCAAATCAACCCTGATGCGGATCGTGTCGACGTTGCAGGAATCGGACTCCGGGAGCGTCTCGCTTGACGGCATAAATCTTCTAAAACAGAAGGACGAAGTGCGTAAAGTGCTGGGGTACTTGCCGCAGGAATTCGGTTTTTACCCAAAGGTGCGCGCACAAACTCTGCTTGAGCATTTTGCCGCTTTGAAGGGCGTTGTGAATTCAAATGAACGGCAGGAGCTTGTGGATGCGCTTCTGCAAAGGGTCAATCTCTGGGAAGCCCGAAACCAAAAGCTCGGCGAATTTTCGGGGGGCATGAAGCAACGATTCGGCATTGCTCAGGCGTTGCTGGGAAATCCGAAGCTCATTATTGTGGACGAGCCCACGGCCGGGCTGGATCCCGCCGAACGCAACCGCTTCCTGAATCTGCTGAGCGAAATCGGCGAGAACATTGTCGTGATTCTCTCTACGCACATCGTCGATGATGTCAGCGGCTTGTGTACGAACATGGCCATCATCAACAAAGGAGAAATCCTCCTCACCGGCGATCCCAGCGCGGTGGTTGAGCAGATGCGAGGCTGCATTTGGGAAAAGAGAATCGAAAAATCCGAGCTGCCAAAATATGAAGAGCAGTTTCGGGTGATTTCCACCCGATTAGTGGCCGGGAAGACCATCATTCGAGTGTTCAGCGAATCTAGACCGGACTCGACATTCTACAGCGCCGACGTGAAACTCGAAGACATTTATTTTAAGAACCTACAGACGGTGGCTTAACGCTAACTTTTGAGTGCTATGTTTCAGGAAATTTACCGATTCGAACTCAAATACAACCTCAAACGAATTGCACCTTATGTGTTTTTCGCGGTGCTGGGTTTGATGGCCTACATGGATGCTTCCAATGTTTCGCCCACTCGCACCATGATCAACACCCACGGGCAGATCGATCACAATTCACCCATCACGATTGCGCGGACCTTTCTGTTTCTCAGCATACTGGGAAGCATCATTCCGATTGTGTTTGCAGGCACGTCTGTTGTGCGCGATTTTGAGAAAAACGTGCACGAGTTTTTCTTCTCGAAGCCGGTATCGAAATTGGGGTTTCTAACCGGACGGTTCTTCGGTGGTTTTACTGTGGTCATTTTTATTTTTCTCGGAGTTGTCCTCGGAATCGCAGTTGGATGTCTTCAAATTGATTCTCAATATGTCGGCGCATTCAGGCTGGAAGGATTCCTGCAACCGTTTTTGATGTTTGCGGTTCCGAATCTGCTGCTGATGGCGGTGGTCTTCTTTGCGTTTGCCACCCTCACTCGGAATATGATCGCGACATACATTGCCGGGATCGCATCTATTGTGATTTATCTTTTTGCCCAATCCACCCTCGGGGACACCGAAAATCAGGCGCTTCGTTCTCTACTCGATCCGTTTGGATTTGTGGCACTCGAGGTCACCACCGAGTTCTGGACCGTTGCCGAACGGAACACGCAGCTTCTTCCATTCAAAGGGTTCATTCTGTGGAATCGCTTGCTCTGGTTAGCCGTCACGGTCGGGATATTCGTTTTTCTGTACTTTAAGTTTCGCTTTGTGTACCAAAAAGAAGGCAGATGCACGAAGCAGGCCACTGAGGCAACCGACATCGAGTTCAAGGGCATCCGTCGGTTGGAGAAGCTTCCATCCGTCGCGCGTACGTTTGCCTGGAAGAACCACGTCAAGCAATTGGTCCGCCTCGTGAAGCTTGAGTGTCTGCGAATCGTTCCCCATCCGGCGTTTCTTTTTCTCACGTTCCTGGGAATGATGCAGGCCTATGGCAATTTTGTTGAAAATGCCGGCCCCAACGGCAGCAACGTTTATCCGCTAACCTCGTGGTATTTGAATTGGACTTCGGAATTGTTCGGGTATATGATCCCCATAACTGTATTTTTCGCCGGGGTCGTGGTCTGGCGCGAAGGCGATTCGCGAAGCGAGGAGATCTTTGATGCGATGCCCGTCCCGGATTGGGTCTTATTTTTGTCCAAGCTTTTGACCATGATGGCCATTCAAACCGTGTTTATTTTGGCGGTCATGGCAACCGGTATTTTTGCGCAGGGTGTCATTTTTGGATACACCAAGTTTGAGCTGCCGCTGTATTTCAAAGCGCTGTTTGGCATCCAACTGCTCAATTACTGGCACATGGCGATTGTCGCGATTCTGATTCAGGCACTCGTCTCGCACAAATACGTCGGGTATTTTCTTTCGGGAGGCTATTTCATTGCAGACTATGTAGTTTATTCAACGTTTAATGTGACCAACTTTCTGCATCGGTTTGGCCTAGTGCCCGATTACGTTTACTCCAATATGAATGGATTTGGCCACTATGCGGAGCCAATCATCTGGTATCGGATTTATTGGGCATTCGCTGCGGTCATTTTGATCGTTGTCAGCGATTTATTGTGGCGCCGCGGTCAGGAAACAAAGCTGAAATTTCGACTTCGTGCAGGAAAGCAGCGGCTGTCTCGGAAGCATGTGCTGATCGCAGCGGTTGCGGCGTGCGCGTTCGTGAGCACCGGCAGTTTTATTTACTACAATATTCATGTACTCAATCCCTATCTGACTCAGGAAGACCGTCTGCAAAACCGAGCAAATTACGAAAAAAGATACGGCAAATATGCGCACATTGCTCAGCCAAGTATCGATCACATCAGTTTCGATGTCGATATTTTCCCACAGAAACGGGACGCTTTGATAAAGGGGAGCTACCTGCTAAAAAATGCCGGAGACACAGCCATCGACAGCTTGCATGTTCGGCTTTCTCCCCTTCGAATTTCGCGCATGAATCAATTGGCCCTGGAGCATCCGGCTCAACTTGTGCATGGAGATGAGCAGCTCGGATATTATATTTTCGAATTGGCTCACCCTCTGACGCCCGGAGACTCGGCCCGACTCGCATTCGATTTGGAAGCCCGGACGAAGGGATTTACCGACATTACTCCGAATGATGAGTTGGTGGAGAACGGCACATATTTGGATAATTTTCCCTTTAGCGAACCTTACTATTTCCCAGCCGTGGGTTACAGCATCTTTTATGAGATCCGCGATCCGAGTCTGCGTGCTGAATACGGCCTACCGAAAAAACAAATACCGCCGCCTTTGGAGGACAGCGTCGCTCGGAATCAAGCGGCTGCCGACTGGGTGACCTTTGAAGCGGTTGTGAGTACCAGCGATGACCAGATTGCCGTCGCAACCGGCGACCTGGTTGAGAGTTGGTCGGAAAATGGCAGAAATTATTATCGATACATGGTCGATAAACTCATGAACAACGCCCTGGTTTTCCTTTCAGGGCGTTATGAAGTCGAGAGGGATAAACACAAAGATGTCGATATCGAGGTTTTTTATCATAAGGAACACCACTACAACATTGAGCGCATGATTCAGGGAGTTCGCGCTTCTTTGGATTATTGCAGCCACAATTTCGCTTCGTATCCCTACAACACCGTCAAGATTGTCGAAGTGCCGGATTACGGGATCATTGGAGGGAGCGCTCGATCGCAACCCACGGTTTTTACCTGGACAGAGAACGGCGGTTTCATCAGCAATTTGGAGGATGAAGACGCCATCGACGTGGT
>JAABYK010000222.1:17287-20699 GCA_011775825.1 Candidatus Zhuqueibacterota bacterium
CGAGTGATGTGCATGCAAAAAATGGCCGAGCCCGAAAAAGTTCGGCGTTTCCTGCGTGAAGAAATGCATCGCTATTTGATTTGGCGCGCACGTCAGGTTGTGGACGAACCGCCATTGATCCAAGCAACGAGTCAAGCTTACCTGAACTATTCAAAAGGCACGGTGGTGATGTACGCACTGCAAGATTACATCGGCGAAGAGACCGTGAACCTCGCCCTCAGACGGCTCGCGGAAAAATACGGGTTTCAGGGAGCCCCTTATCCCACGACGCGCGATCTGGTTAGAGAACTGCGTGCCGTCACTCCCGATTCGCTGCAATTCGTCATCACCGATTTGTTTGAAACCATCACGTTGTACGAAAACAAAGCATTGGAGGCGAACGCGGCAAAACTTCCGAATGGCAAATTTGAAGTGGAACTAAAGGTCGGGTCGAGGAAATTTAGAGCGGACGGTAAAGGAAATGAAACCGAAATCGATATTTTGGACTATATAGATATAGGGTTGTTTGATGAAAACGGTGAAGTGTTGTATTTGGGTAAGCATAGAATCGATCGCAACCAAATGACTTTCAAGATCGTTGTCGGGAATAAACCAAGTGAGGCTGGTATCGATCCGTATGTCAAACTTATCGACAAGAAACGTGAAAACAACCGGACAGCCGTTTCTTCACTGCATGATGATAGTCAAACCCTCAGTCAGAGATAAAAAGCAGCTTGTTTTAGTAACCTTCGCCAAGAAAATGCGTAAAGAAATTAGTTGTACAAGAGTTGATTATGATTTGTCAAAATCGAGCTGGAACGTGGAGCTACCATGAAGAAAATAATTCCAATAATTGCATTCGCTTTTTTTGCATCTACAAATTATACTGGCGCTCAGGAACTTCTTTCGGAAATTCGCGACATCATTCCGGAAAAGATCAGAATGGAAGGCTTCAAGTTGAGCAGGCGTCAAGATGTTCACATAAAAGGGATTGGGTTCCGAGGCAGACGGTTTACAAACTCGTGGATATTGGATTCACAGTCCAGAGAAATCGTCTGGGAAATGGATCACGCCGACTTTCGAAGAAGAGGCCGCGCTCTTGAGGAATTTGAAGACCGAGTGGAGGTTTCGAAAGGCTCTTACGAAGTTTATTATGCCGCATTCCCGTACATTCGCCACAAGAAAGGATGGGGTGATTTCTTCGGAAGATTTTTTGATGAAATCTTCGATGACGAGGATCGCGATGAATATTATCACGATTTTAAGGATGAGTTACGTTCCTTTTACATAGAGATCCGTGGAGAGGGTAGAAGATATCGGGAGCACGAAATCCGGGAGTTCCATGATAAATTCAATAACAGAGCGTTCATCTCCATGACGGCCTTACGAGACGACGAATACCGACAACAAGGCTTTGAACTGACAAAACCAATGGACATACAGATTTATGCTGTGGGTGAGGCGAATAAGAGTGGCACCTATGATTATGGCTGGATCGTCAACACGGAGACCCGGGACAAAGTCTGGAAGATGACCTATCGCGATTCCTACCACGCTGGTGGCGCCAGAAAGAACCGAAAGGTGAACGAAGTCATTTTGCTACCGAAAGCTAAATATGTAGCCTTCTTTGTGACGGACGACTCTCATTCCTTCCGACGGTGGAATATGGCTCCCCCTTATGATCCCATGTTCTGGGGACTCACCTTGAGAGTAAGGAAAGCTTCGGACATGCGCAATATTAAGTTGTTTGATTATGAGAGGATCCCTGAAGAGAACGTGATTGTGGATTTCAGCCGTCTTCGGGACGACGAATTTCGGTCGCAAGGTTTCACTCTGAAAAGGCCGATGAAACTGCGGATTTATGCCATCGGAGAAGGAAAACGTCACGAGATGTATGATTATGGCTGGATCGTCGACGCCAAAACCCACCGCAAAGTGTGGGAGATGGATTATCACAATTCAGAGCATGCCGGCGGCGGCGACAAAAACCGACTGTTTGACGGAGTTGTTGAATTTGACAAAGGCAGCTATCTTGCCTACTTCGTCACAGATGGTTCGCACTCCTACTGGGATTGGAACACCGCGCCGCCCTACAACAAAGAGGGCTGGGGCATGAAAATCATCGGCGCTGGCAAGAACTTCGATCGCGATGACGTGGCTGAATATGAGGCAAGAAAGGATGGTTCAATTCTGGCACAATTGGTAAGAATTCGGGATCACGAACGTGAACGTGAGCGCTTTACCCTTGAAAAAGACAGCGACGTTCGCATTTATGCCATCGGAGAGGGCTCAAGCGGCCGCATGTACGATTATGCCTGGATTGAGGACGTGGACAGTCGCAGAGTCATATGGGAAATGACCTACCGTAAAACCCGGCATGCCGGGGGCGCCGACAAAAATCGCATGGTTGATGACGTCATCCTCCTCAGAAGAGGTGAGTACATTGTCCATTATGAATCCGATGATTCCCACAGTTACGATGATTGGAACGCAGCACCACCTTATGACCCCACGAATTGGGGAGTAACCATCTATTTAGTTGAGGACGAGTAGGCGGTAGCGAGTTCCTCAGGCTTGAGAAACTCGCTGCATTCAAGCCCGATATATTCCACCCTTTTCTCTTTCCTTTTTGCCGCAAAACCATCTGTCCAAGATTTTTGCTCAGTCTTTCCTCGGGAAGGATCTAAAGCGACTTACTCGACGCGGACGAGCTGCAATCAAAAAAGAAAATCAAAAACGCACGCAAGTCTTTTGTAGCTCGCTAGAATCGCTTATCGCAAAAGATAAGTACGAGCAAGGAAGAATCATTAAAATCAAAATAATTGGTTAAGAACTTCAAAATTATTTTTTCGGGAAGTCATTTTGCATCCTATACTCTTCTTTGCATCGCGGCTCGGGTCTTTGCGTAAAAGTTTTTGCTTTTTGTGCAAAGATTTCGCTGTTTTGAGACTAGTTGAAGATTTGCATCTCAAGAGAGTGAAGAGAATGAGGTTGACAATGGAGACAAAAATTAGTAACTTAGAATCTATAAAAAACGAGATCATTAGACAGAAATGGCTTCAAAAGGTAAAATTCTCTGGGTGGATGACGAAATCGAACTTCTGCGTTCGCACATGATTTTTTTGCAAGAACGTGGGTACGAGGTTACACCTGTCACAAACGCGGACGATGCCTTAACCCTGATCGCTAAAGAAAATTTTGACATGGTCTTGCTCGATGAAATGATGCACGGCAAGGATGGGTTGACGGCCTTGAATGAAATTAAAGATGCGTTTCCTGCCCTTCCAGTGGTCATGGTGACAAAGAATGAAGAAGAAACGCTGATGGAAGATGCCATCGGTCACAGAATTGATGATTACTTGACCAAACCGGTAAATCCGAGTCAAATTCTTCTCACTTGTAAGAAGATTTTGGAAAGTCGAAAAATCACCGG
>JAABYK010000222.1:20724-21188 GCA_011775825.1 Candidatus Zhuqueibacterota bacterium
CCCATGACATGGCGGGATTGGGCTAAGCTTTATGGCATGCTCTGCGAATGGGAAATTGAGATGGACAAACATACCGGGTTGGGCCTCAAGCAGACACTGAGTGATCAACAGCGAGAATGCAACGCGGAATTTGGAAAATTTATTGACAAGCACTATCCGCTGTGGATTAATGGTCACGAGGAGTCGCCCACCCTTTCAACAGACCTGGTGAGAAAATACGTAATTCCGCACCTTGATGAGAAAAAAAACGTCGCATTTTTGGTCATGGACAATTTGCGCCTGGACCAATGGCTGACCATCGAACCTTTGCTCTTCCCGTATTTTAATGTAAAGAAAGACATCTATTGCTCAATTCTTCCTACTGCCACTCCATATTCGAGAAATGCGATTTTCAGAGGGCTTTTCCCAGGTGAAATTGCAGCAAAACATCCGGACCTCTGGACTCAAAGCGACGACGATGACAC
>JAABYK010000222.1:21227-26210 GCA_011775825.1 Candidatus Zhuqueibacterota bacterium
CTTAAACCCGGCCCGCGGTACCTCAAAATCCTGGATGTGAACGAAGCCAAGAATATTGTCAACAAGATTTCCTCCTACTCGAATATTCCATTGTTGGCAATCGTTGTGAATTTTGTGGATATTCTAGCGCACAAACGCAGCGATTCCGAGGTCTTGCGTGAAATGACCCCCGATGAATCGGCGTACCGATCTTTGACCCGATCCTGGTTTGAACATTCGTATGTTTTTCAGATTTTGAAGGAGTTTGCGCAGCGCAATTGCACGGTGGTCATCACCACGGACCACGGCAGCGTACGCGGAATGCGGGGGGCAAAAGTTATCGGAGACCGCGAAACTTCCACCAATTTGAGATACAAATTTGGTAAAAGCCTGAAAGTGGATCCGAAACATGCTATAATCGTTAAAGATCCGCTGACGTATAAATTGCCATCGAGCGGGATTAACTTTAACTATTTGATCGCAAAAGAAGATTACTATTTTGTATATCCGACAAATTATAATTATTATTTAAACTATTTCCATGACAGCCTTCAGCACGGTGGCGTTTCTATGGAGGAGATGATCCTACCCATCGTAACATTGGAACCGAAGTCAGGCTAGTCGTAACGTAATGCTAATGAGCGTTGTTGAGCAAGAAAAAACGAGTTTTGAGAAATTACGTCCTAATGATTCTCAAAGACTCATTTCCAACTCTGCTGAAGAGACGGAAAACATTGGCGAGGTTTTTGCAGAATCATTAAAGAGCGGAGATGTGGTCGCTTTATTCGGTGAACTTGGAAGTGGCAAGACGACGTTCATCAAAGGCGTGTGTCGAGGTTTGGAAGTGAGCGACGATGTCACGAGCCCCACATTCACCCTGATCCATGAATATTCCGGACGGCTGCCGGTCTATCATCTTGATTTTTACAGACTCGAAGATCCAAGAGAGATTTGGGAACTGGGCTGCGAGGAGTACTTCTACGGAGAAGGCGTGAGCCTTGTCGAATGGGCGAACAGAATCATAGTGAATTTGCCAAAGGATCGAATAGAAGTGCATTTCAGGAGTCGCTTTCAAACAGGGGCAAAAAATACACGAGAAATTTTAATCAAACAACGATGAAACTGTTGGCCATTGATACGGCGACCCAGGCTTGCGGGCTCGCTTTAACTGAAGACAACCGGTTGGTGGCAGAGTATCGACTCATTGCGAAGAATATTCATAACGAACAACTCGTCATCATCATCGAACATCTAACAAGCGATGCACGTTGGCATCTGACGGAATTGTCGGGCATCGTATTTTCAATGGGACCGGGCTCATTTACGGGACTGAGAATTGGACTTGCCGTTTGCAAGGGATTGGCGTTTACCCTGAGTGTTCCATTGGTTACCGTAAATTCACTGGATGCTTTGGCCTACAACGGTCGATACTGGAGAGGGCGCGTCTGCGCAATGATCAAAGCCCGTGCCGAAGAACTCTACGTTGCCCAATATCAAAGCGACGCAAAGAGATTACAAAGGTGCACCGATTATAAAATCCTGGATCTTAATTCAATCAGTGATTACTTGACAGAAGAGACGCTGATTGTCAGCTACCCGCGAGAAATAGGTTTGTCGTTGGGGGGTAACAAGAACGTGATTGTTTCCGAAACGGATTCGTTTCCGAGTCCGTTGGCTGTGGCAGAGTTGGGATACACGAAACTGCAAAACCAGGAGACCGAAGACATCGAATCGCTGGAGCCTTTTTATTTGCAAGACTTTAAGCCAAAGCGAAAAGTTTACAACTATGACAGCCCACTGCATACCCAACCCGTCTAAAGAGGTTTGGGATCTGATAGAAGCTTCGGGAGTGCATGTCCGAAAAATGACAGAGCAGGATTTGAATTCTGTACATGGAATTGAGAGAAAGAGTTTTCGAAATCCCTGGTCACGTCAAAGTATTGCTCGGGAAATTCGAAATCCGGATTCACTCACACTGGTTGTTGAAAAAGATCATTTTGTCGTGGGTTACGTGATTTGCTGGTGTGTTTGTGACGAAGCCCACGTTGGGACTTTAGCCGTTGATTCTCGGTTTCGAAGAACTAAAATAGGCGAAAAGCTTTTGCGGCAACTGACAAAAGACTTAACAAGAAAGAATATAAATCATGTTTACTTAGAAGTTCGACATTCGAACTTGGCTGCACAAAAATTGTATAAGAAATTTGGCTTTAAGGTTTCCGGAGTTCGTAAGAATTACTACTCCAAAGAAAATGAAGATGCTCTTTTAATGAGTTTGTCCTTAAAGGAGGGATTACAGTATGGACTGGTTTAAGCGTGCAAAAGAAGGCTTAAAACCGCAAAAGAAACGAGACATGCCCAGCTTGTGGATGAAGTGTGAAGTGTGTGAGGAAATTATTTATAAGAAGGAATTGGAACGAAACTTCTATGTTTGCAGCACATGTCAGCGCCATTTTCGTATCCAGAGTTCGGAGTACATCAAAATTCTTCTTGATGATGAAAAGTTCGAAGAGTTCAATGCCAACATTACGTCCGTAGATTTCCTTAAGTTTAGAGCAAACAAGAAATACGCCGATCAAATCAAGGAAGCCACAAAAAAGACTGGCATGAACGAGGCGATTCGAACCGGATTTGGCAAAATTTATGGACATGACATCGTCTTGTGTATTATGGATTTTAGTTTTATCGGCGGCAGTATGGGTTCGGTTGTGGGAGAGAAGGTTGCTCGTGCCATCGATGAATCCTTGAAACGAAGAATCCCCTTAATCATCATTTCCGCGTCTGGTGGAGCAAGAATGATGGAGGGAGCACTGTCATTGATGCAATTGGCGAAAACATCGTCGCGTCTTGCTAGACTTTCGGAAGCTGGTGTGCTGTATGTTTCCATTTTGACCGACCCGACCACAGGCGGGGTGACAGCGAGTTACGCCATGCTCGGAGATGTCATATTGGCGGAACCAGGAGCTTTGATTGGCTTTGCCGGCCCGAGAGTGATTAAACAAACGATTGGTCAAGATCTGCCAGAGGGTTTCCAGCGTGCTGAGTTTCAACTGAAACATGGGTTTGCGGATGCAGTGGTCAGTCGACATGAAATGAAAGAAAAACTCAAGCTGATCTTTGATTTTGCCACTGACGGTCCTTTCAATAAAGACTCGACAAACGGCGAACTGGAACAGCATACCGAGCAGAGCGAGCAACCAAAGCCATTTACAGTCGTGGAAGATTTTGAAAAGTTGCCTTCCGAGAATTAACGAGTCACAACGCTTAACAACTAAGTGAAGTTGTTCTGAAGAGTGTGGATCATTGTGCTCAGTTTGTAATTTGGGCATGTCCCAAGCACCTTCAGGCTTTCCTCGTTAGTGAATATTCAAACACATTGTGAAATGAAAAAAAGAAGACCTAAGATATTATTGACAAATGACGATGGGATTAGTGCGTTAGGTTTAGCGGGCTTGTATGAGCAAATCAAAGAGATTTCGGATGTGACCGTCGTCGCACCGGATAGTGAGAGAAGCGCCGTCGGACATGCTATCACTTTGTCGGATCCATTGCGCGTCTGGAATTTCAAAAAGAATGGCGATTTTTTTGGTTACGCCGTTAATGGAACGCCAGCAGATTGTGTAAAAATCGCCTATTGGGCTTTGCTCGATCATAAACCTGATCTGTTGGTCTCCGGGATCAACCTCGGTTCGAATACCGGAATCAATGTCATCTATTCAGGCACGGTCTCTGCTGCCACGGAAGGGACGATCCTGAGAATTCCCTCTTTCGCCATCTCGTTGACGACCTACACCGATCCGGATTTCACATATGCTGCAAAATTCGCAAAGAAGCTCGCCATGGAAGTCTGGGAAAGAGGTCTGCCCCAGGGCACGTTTCTAAACGTTAACGTCCCACCCGTAAAAGAGGAAGAGATTCAGGGGGTGGAGATTACGCGCCAGGGTCGAGCAATTTACAAAGAACGGTTTGACAAAAGGATTGACCCGCAAAAGCGTGTTTACTACTGGCTAACTGGTAAGAAAGTGGAGCTCGAAGAAGATGGCAATGTGGATGATCGCGCGATCCTGAACAAAAAAGTGTCTATCACACCGATCCATTACGATCTGACAAACTACAAGTATATTCATGAACTGAGGACCTGGGAAATCACGCCTTGACATTCTTTGACCTTCAAGCATGAGTTCAGATATGAACATGGGATCCCGGCACACCTGGAACCCAAAAGACAAAATGATTAAAAATCAAAATAATTTATGTTGTAGAGCAATTCATGAGAGACGATTCAGGCAACCTACTTTAGAAGGCATCCCGAAGCTTCGGGATAAGGCAAAACAATTGCATCCAAAAAGCAGTGTCGAAGAAATGTCTATTAAGGCAAATATTTAAGCCAATGCCACTTCTTAATGATGATCCTCATTTTCAACTGAAGTTTTTAATAGTTTTGCCCAAAATCGTTTTGCTTTTTACTTTGGTTTTGAGCTACCCGAATAGGTGTTTTTATAATCATTTTGTCTACAATTATTTTGTTTCTTTTTAAATGCTGTGCCCATTTTGAGACGATGTTATAATGAAGAGCCATCCCAAAGAATTGATTCTCATTTTAGATTTCGGTTCGCAGTATACGCAATTGATCACACGCCGGGTTCGCGAAGTAGGTGTCTATTCCGAAATCAGACCTTTCAACACTCCGATTGAAGACATTCGACGCCTTAACCCGAAAGGCATCATCTTGTCAGGGGGCCCCGCATCGGTTTACGATGAATCTGCTCCTTTGCCTGATCTGCACTTGTTCGAATTGAACATGCCCATTCTCGGGGTGTGCTATGGCATGCAGGTCGTGGCTTACCATTTTGGAGGAAAAGTTTCCGGAGCGGCAAAACGAGAATATGGCTTGGCGCGCTTGCATATCGAAAAGCAGAATGGCCTCTTCAAAAATGTAAATCAAGACTCACAGGTCTGGATGAGTCATGGAGATGCGTTGGTTGAGTTGCCCGATGGATTTGAAAT
>JAABYK010000099.1:0-320 GCA_011775825.1 Candidatus Zhuqueibacterota bacterium
AGGAAAGCGACGGTTAAGATTTTTTACACAGCAGTGAAGTAACCATCGGGGAATTCTTACGCTAGCCTGTTGAAGTAAGGTAGGGGACGGTTACGACCGTTCCCTGCCGTTTCCACAAAAAAATTAAAAAATGACAAAAATCTATGAGGGGTATTGTGGCGGTCATCATCAAACCTAACTATCCCAATCCGTTCAACCCGGAGACGCGCATTAAATACCGGATTCCGGAGGCAAGTTTCGTGGGCTCAGGATCTTCAACATCGTCGGACAGGTTGTGCGTACGCTGATTGAGAGAAAAAGCCCGGCAGGCGAATATTCGG
>JAABYK010000099.1:339-6783 GCA_011775825.1 Candidatus Zhuqueibacterota bacterium
TTTGGCCGGCAGGTGTCGGCTGGCGTCTATTTTTATACGCTGACGGTGGAGCCGGTTTCGGGCACTAGTTAGCGATTCCAAAAAGCACGGAAACTCGTTTTGGTGTGCTAAGTTGACAAATCAGGCACCTTTAAACGAGCCATTGTGGGATATTGGGCGTCGCTTGACTTACACCGTCACCTTTGCAAAAGGCACACCTTTCTATTGAGAGGGTGTGCTTTTTTTTGAGTTTTGAGAATTATGTGACCAATTCAGCAATTTCACTGGTCACGGTTTTGAGGGATGGAAACGGTTTCTTGATGAAGAGATTAACCCCCTCGTTTTTCATCTCGCCAATTGACTCTTCCGGAAGAAGATGACCGGAGATGGCCACAAATCGTACATTCGGATTCTGTTTTCTGGCCGCATTGAGCACGTCAATACAGTCGACATTATCCGGCAGGGTCACGTCACAAACGATGAGATCAATATCCTTTTGCTGAACCAATTGAAGTCCATCCTGACCCCGGAAAGCAGTTTCAACGGAAAATCCCAGACGTTCAAAACGTCTTTTTAGAACATCAACGATGGTTTCTTCATCATCAATAATCAGAATGGATTTTGAGTTGTTCACTTTGAAAACGTTCTTTAGTTGGTGAGTTTTTTTGAGCTGCTTCGTCTTTCCAGTGGCAGACTAATCTTAAACTCTGTGCCATTGGCGGATTCAGATTCGAATGTGATGTCTCCCTGATGCTCTTTGACAATGCTTTTTGCAATCGAGAGTCCTAAACCTGTGCCCTCACCTTTTTCTTTTGTCGTAAAAAAGGATCGAAAAATGCTTTCTCTGATTTCCTCAGGAATGCCGTTGGCATTGTCTTTTATTCGTACCAAGATCTTGTCAAGCCCTTCTTTGTCACTCCATATGCAAATTTTCTTTTGCCGAGTGTCATCGACAGAGCGAAATGCTTGAATGCCATTGACAATCAAATTTTGAAAAACGGACTCCAGTTTGGAGCGTTGTCCCCAAATATTGGGCAGGTTATCACTCAAGAAAAGGTGCAATTTTATGTGGGACTTTTTCAGTTGGCTCTTGAATATAAGAAGCGAATCCTGAATGACATCATTGGTATTGATTTGTTCCCACTGGCTGTATCTCTCGTCCCTGGCGTAATCACAAATATGATCGATGATAGTACGCATTCTGTTGGCATGTTTCTGAATGTTTTTTGCTGAAAGAGCGAGCTGGTGTGTATCCTGAGCGCCCGCATCGATCGCATCGATGATTTCTTCGGTTTCGGCGCTGATCGCGGTAAGCGGTTTCTTTGAGCTTCGCGTCTTGATTTTGAATAATGTTCTGTAAGTGTTCGGTGATTTGCTGGAGATCTTGAAAACGCTTTTCAAGATCCGTTTCCACGACCTGAATTTTTTGTTTGATCGATTGTTGCATGTCCCTGTGCAGTTAAAACTAATCAATATATCGACGGAACGCCTTTATTCTAAAGCCTGTAAACATGAATAAAAAGTGAAATAAAGACATTTTTTGAATAAAGTTTTATGCAAATTGACTTAATAATTAATATATATAATTATTGATTTTGCCAAAGAATGGCCTTGACAAAACGTAATTTTTATATTATATTTGAGGCTATCCAGAATTGAAGTTAAGGATGAAACAAATTATTCTGCTAAGAGTATAAATTACGAATATTTTTAAGTGGCTAAACTTTTATAAAATAGAATTTCATAAACAGAAAAACAGACCGAAATATGGCGAAAAAGCAAAAAAAAGGGGATAATCGACCAAAGCAGTCCATCGAGAAGTATTTAGAGGAAATTGGTGGATTCTCTCCTCTACCGCCACAAGAAGAGATTGAATTAACCCGAAGAATTCGTCAGGGTGATTCTACTGCTTTGGACAAACTGGTCAAGGCCAACTTGCGCTTTGTGATCAGTGTGGCAAAGGAGTATCAGGGACAAGGTTTGCCGCTGCAGGATCTTATCAGCGAAGGAAATCTTGGCCTCATCAAGGCTGCACAGCGTTTTGATGAGACACGTGGATTCAAGTTCATTTCTTATGCGGTTTGGTGGATTCGACAGTCGATTCTGCAGGCATTGGCCGAACAGTCCAGAGTTGTACGGTTGCCTTTGAATCGCGTTGGTGCGATCAACAAGGTGGGCCGTGTCCTCGAAAAGCTTGAGAAAGTCTACGGCAGAGAGCCGAGCATGCACGAAGTTGCCGACACCATGGAAATGTCCGATTACGAAGTTGCGGATGTTTTGAAAACATCGGCGAGACATCTGTCGTTGGATGAGCCGTTCAAAGAAGAAGAGGGCAACAACCTATTGGATGTCCTGGAAAGCGATCGATACGCACCGCCGGACAACTCGCTCATGCAAGAATCGTTGAAAGAGGAAATCCTCAAAGTTCTGGTCACGTTGAAACCTCGTGAAGCCGAAATCATTCGTTTGTATTTCGGTCTCGAAGGTGATCGCCCATTGACTCTCGAAGAGATCGGCGAGCATTTTCAATTGACCCGAGAAAGAGTGCGCCAGATTAAGGAGAAAGCCTTGCGACGGATGCGACATCGGTCGCGTCTTGAGCCGCTCCGCAAGTATCTGGGTTAGCTTGTGTCCTTTTGGTGGGGATAGTCAAAGCCTCTGGAAATCAATTCCAGAGGCTTTTTTTGTTGAATTTGGTTCAGTGTCGCCTTAAATTGCAGGACCTTTGAGAAATGCTAATCGTGCCGCAATCATCTCGATTGCGCCGGCGTTTCTGGCACCTAAGCTCAACGCTGCTCCAGTCGGGTTTGTGATTTCTTAACCAAACATTCAAAATGCCCTCAGAGTTTGCAGACGTCGTCTTTCCTTTAACCGTCAATCAAGCCTTTACTTATCGCATTCCTCCCGACCTGCGCCAATTTGCCACGGTCGGCAGCCGGGTGATTGCGCCGTTTGGTCCTCGTCGCCTGACCGGTTTTCTGGTGGCACTTAAAGACACATCGAATTTGTCCGAAGTGAAAGACCTCCTGGATATTCTGGATTTAGAACCCCTTTTCTCAAAAGAATTGTACAAACTGGCTCAATGGATTTCAGACTACTACCTTTGTCGACTCGCCGATGTCTTGAAAGCCACTTTGCCCTCAGCTCTGATGCACACGTCCAGGAAATATGTTGAAGTCGTTACGGATCAGCCGGAGACGATAGCCGCATCGATTGAAAAGAAAGCCTGGAGGCAAGCCCAGATTTTGAGATACCTGGCGAAAAGCCGCAGACTTACCATTGAGGTGCTGACGAAGCGAATCGGGGCCAAAAGCCTGATCTCCAGCATCAATGAATTGCAGCAGAAAGGTTGGGTGCGCATTGAGCACTCGATTTCAAACTCAATCGCGAAGCCAAAAGTGGAAAGATATGTCAAGCTCGTGGATGGCTCCCAGACCATGAGTGAGACCCAGCAAGCGACCGCTCCCTCCCTGGGACCGAAACAAGAAAAGTGTCTAATGGCTTTACGAGATAGCGGTCAGGAAATCTTGCAAAAAGAGCTTCTGCAACGTACGGGAGCGTCTTTGAGTACTTTGAAATCTTTGGAGAGAAGAAAGCTAATTACAATTGAGGAAAGGGAGGTTCTGCGCGATTATTATGAAGATGTTAGCGTCGCACTGATCCAGGAACTCAGTTTAAATGAAGAACAAAAGCAAGCACTTTCACATATCAGCACGGCAATCGACGAAAATCAATTCAAGACATTTTTATTATATGGAGTAACCGGCAGCGGCAAGACCCAAGTCTATATCGAAGCCATTCATAGAGTGCTGGCAAAGGGGAAGAATGCCATCGTGCTTGTACCGGAGATTTCACTGACACCCCAAACGGTTCAGCGCTTTCGATCCCATTTCAAGGAAAAAGTTGCCGTCCTACACAGTGCCATGTCAGATGGCGAGCGCTACGATTCCTGGCGCCGACTCAAATCAGGGACTGCCAACGTGGCGATTGGCCCGAGATCGGCTGTGTTTGCACCGTTGGAAAACATCGGCCTAATTGTGGTCGACGAGGAGCAGGAGGATTCGTACAAGCAATCCGACCCGGCGCCCCGCTATCATGCTCGAGATGTGGCGGTGGTGCGCGCCAGATCCGCCAATGCCGTGGTCATCCTGGGTTCGGCAACGCCTTCTGCGGAATCCTACTACAATGCGCAAATCGGTAAGTACCACCTACTTGAATTGAAGCATAGGATCGACGATGTACCATTACCTATGGTGAATGTTTTGGACATGGCTAAGGAGAAACGGCTGTCCGGCAAAAAAGGCGAAGTTATCTTATCCCGTTTGCTCTCGCAAGAAATCGAGAAAAGAGTCGCCAGGAAAGAGCAGATCATTCTGCTTCTAAATCGTCGGGGATTTTCAAGCTACATCAAATGCAAAGATTGCGGAGAAGTTGAAAGTTGCGAGAATTGCCAGATTACTTTGACATATCATCTGCGCGGACGCCGGCTCCGGTGTCATTATTGTGGCTTCACCAAGAGAGCGCCCGATAGTTGTCGAAGTTGTTCCGGTTCAGATATTCTTTTTCGAGGTCTCGGCACCCAACAAGTTGAGGAAGAACTCAACAACCGGTTTCCCAATACGAGTATCGTAAGAATGGACCTGGACACCACGACCCAAAAGCGCTCTCATGATAGAATTCTGCAAGATTTTGAGCAAGGTAAATACGATATCCTTTTGGGCACGCAAATGATCGCAAAGGGATTGGATTTTCAGCGCGTTACGTTGGTGGGCGTCATCAATGCAGACATCGGACTGCTCATTCCGGATTTCCGTGCTTCGGAACGCACATTTCAGCTTCTGACGCAAGTTGCGGGTCGCGCTGGCCGCAAGGATTTACGCGGGGAAGTGATTATTCAGACATATTCTCCAAACAGCTTCTGTCTTGTCTGTGCACGAGAACATGATTTTATGAGATTTTTTAACGGAGACATCCTGGAACGCAGGGAACTTCTTTATCCGCCATTCGGGCGGATCATTTCGGTTCTTTTTAAGGGGCAGGAAGAGGATAAAGTCATTCAGGCCGCCCGAAAATATGCCGATGTTTTGAAGAAATTGCGGGGGGCGTTTCAGCTTCTGGGTCCGACGCCCTCACCGATTTTGAAGATCAAGAATCACTATCGCTGGCACATCATTTTGAAAGGTGACAAGACCAACGATCCGGCGGGTCGCTTCCTGCGACAGGCTGTCCTGGAAGCGGAGGAGCTCTATTATGATGAATACCAAACGCGCGGCGTCCAAATTGCGGTAGATGTGGATCCGGTTTCGTTGATTTGAGAGAAACTTGGTGTCTCATTTATTTGCCAGGCACGAAATGTCTGTCAGTGCAAGGATGTTTTTGTCGGCGTTAACCAAAGTCAATTATAAACTATGGCTGTAGATACAATGAACCTGTCTGCAGAATCTTGATGAGGTAAAGAGACAGCCCCACTTTTTATAGCAATCTCATAAGTTAATGGAGCTTCTTGAACTGGAGTTTCTCTCAGTGCTTCCTTGAGCCACACATCAATCGGCATTTCTAAGACGATCCGTTTTTTTTCCGCCAGAATCATTGTTTCCCAAACAGAAATCGGAGAAAGCCAGATTTCACTTTTACTACTTTCCAATTCTTTCACAACTTGTTCTGATAGATTTTCTGGACTTAAAAGACTCCAGATCCAAATATGGGTATCCAACAAGAGTTTCACTTTTGAAGCACTTCCCAATCATTGTGTTCGTGAACGGGAGCAACAATATTTCCTACAATTCTACCGTTCCGATCATGCATCCTATCCAGGATTTATTGCTAATCATCATTAGAAGAGGTAGGAATGATCTTGGCGACCGTCTTACCCTTTTTTGAAATCAAAATCGGTCGTTTTGTTTTTTGTAATTTGGCAATAATGGAAAAACAACTTCTTCTTAATTCTGATATGCTAATGATAGACATGTCTACAGTTCCTTCGGGTTTTTCACCAACACATGGTTTTGAAAAAATTAGGCTTGTATGGCGAGTTGAGTCATTTCGTTTGCTCTAAGATAAGATTAGTTTGTCAATAAAATGTCTATACAAATAAAATATGAAAATGAACTTGCATTGGTAGGCTATTTTTCGATTAGCCGTTGTTCTCTTGAGGGTCCAGGTGTGAGAGAGTGGATGATTGGCAAAGTTTCATCCTTCCAGGTCCCGAAAAACCCGGAAGGATGTTAGTCATTCTATTCGCCTTTGACGAGCCCGACCATGTGGCCTTCCGGATCCTGGAAGAGGGCAAAGGTCACCATATTCGGAATTTCGGTGACGGGGACCAGGGTCTTCCCGCCCAGGCTTTCGGCCTTGTCGAGATAGGCTTGAGGGTCGTCAACTTGAACGTAAAACGTCACATGACCGGGACCCTCCTGGGCAGGACCGATTCCGCCGCCAATGCTATTGTTCCCGGCGGCCTCCACC
>JAABYK010000405.1:0-4466 GCA_011775825.1 Candidatus Zhuqueibacterota bacterium
CAGACAGACGGATTTTCTACTTCGAACCCGGTATCTTTTGGAATATCTGGCACACTCTTGCTTTCGAAGCGTCGATGAAAACCAGTCTTTCCGGTAAGAATTATCCTGCGGGCCAAATCTTCGGTTTTGGGGTGTCCTACATCTTCGCTTTGTGATAAATACACCTCCATTATTTTAACTGAGACGAATCTCGATCCTCGTCCGGGGAATACGAGATACCCTGCCTTTGTTATATATGAAAGAAAAGCGACAGATAATCCCTCAGATAGCTTCATGTCTTTGGTATTGATAAGCACATTCTCTTTAGGCACAACATAAATTGCAAGAGGTGTTTCCTCATGTATCCTAAACTCAGATCGTTTTCAGTCATAATTTTTTCTATATTTTTATTTGCATGTTCGGGCAATGACAATACACAGATTTCGAAAGTGGACGTTCCAAATTACAATCCTGGCGGTGAGGACGCGGAACCGACACCGGATCCGGATGCGGAAGATGATCCGAACGCTCCAAAGACATTTTGGGACGTGCCGGGAGGCGCCGCCGAAATCTCAACAGGTTGCCTCGGTCGTGATTGCATACCGGCACTGCATGATCCCGAAATGATTGCGGCGGAGGCCGCGACCCAATTGGACAACGAAGACCTGGTTCTTGGACTCATATATCAGGATGAAGTTCGGGCCTATCCCTATAGAATTCTAGATTGGCATGAAATCATCAATCAAAGTTTTGGGTCACGAGTTCTCTCCATCACTTATTGTCCTTTAACGGGGACCGCTGTGGGCATCGATGTGTCGCAAACCACTTTGGCAATGGCAGAGGAGAAAAATTTGCACAGTTTTGGGATCTCGGGCCTTCTTTATAACAACAATTTGATTCCCTATGACCGGGGAACATTCAGTAACTGGTCACAAATGCTGCTAAGATGCGTGAATGGCCCATTGCGCGGCTCACTCATGGTTACGTACCCGCTTATCGAGACATCCTGGGCCACCTGGAAGAAAATGTTTCCTGAAACCAAGGTCGTATCTGACAATACCGGATTCGACCGACCTTACCATATTTTCCCTTATGGTGACNNACCATATTTTCCCTTATGGTGTCTACAAGACGGACCCCTTTCTCCTCTTTCCAATTATGATCGATGACACACGACTGCCAAGAAAGCAAAGAGTGCATGGCATTGTGGCTGACACACACGACCCGAAGGCAAAGACCTATCCTTTGACTCTATTTGAAAATGGCGCACGGGCAATTAACGACGAGGTGCAAGGTGAACCAGTCGTAGTAGCCGGCATGAAGTCAGCTCAGCTTTACGTCAGCTATTCAAGACGTGCAAAAGACGGGACGGTTCTGACTTTGGACGTTAAAACTGAAGACCCGGATATCTATCCCTTTGACTTAGTTGATAATGAGGGCACGGTTTGGAATGTTTTAGGGGAGGCCGTATCGGGACCACGCGCTGGAAAACAACTCATGCGCACAAAATCCTACAATGGCTACTGGTTTGCATTCGGCACCTTCTTCCCGGAGGTTCCGATTTATAGAGACTAAACTTAATTTGCCCCGACTTTCAATATTGCGACCTCGCGTCTGAAGGGAATGTCCAGATAATTAGGCGTGAGGTCCTTTACTTTGTTTCCGAGACTTTCAATGAGTTCATCCGGTACATCTTCATGGGCCACGAGTAGATAAGGAATCACCTCATAACTTCCGGCCGGAATAGGATTCCGAACCAAATCAAAAACAAGTGTGCGCGAATGTCCATCACTGGTGACGAGCACCTGGTCCTTCAATTGAGACGGTGGACCTTCAATGATAAAGACCTGCTCCCTGTTCTCCACGTTTCTCAGAAAAATTGCTCCCAAGAAGCCCCCGAAAGAGTTCGGGAATACTACAGAAACCGAATCGGATACTGAACTGAGTCTAACGGTCGCACCGATACGTTGACCAGCATTTACGGCCACCTCATCCGGAGTTACCTCAGTCTCAATATTTAGAAATTTTTCGAGATTAACCGGTTGCAGGATTTCGCCATCTTTATTGAGATCCGCTCTTGAGTATTGAAATTCGCCATCCTGAATAACCACCACGGACTTCTTGAGACCGTAATTTGCGACATAATAGTACAGGTTGAAAACGCCGTCCAAGCCTCCGCCCGCACTTTGGTTTCCAGGGGGAGGCAACGTTAAGGTAAAATTCCCACTTTCGTCCGTTCTTGAGCTAATGTCGATTCCCTCCAGCCATACAAAGATCCCTTCCAAAACATTCTCATCACCCAATACCACTTTTCCGCTAACCTTACGATTTCTTTGTGCAATATCACCGTCATCAATTGGATTGCTGGTGCAAAACGTGAACAGAAGTATAGCGACAATTGAAATCGAACTGCTAATCAAATAATGCTTTGCTTTCATATTCTAAACCCCACTCCGCTTAATTAAGAAGTATCTACCGAAGACAGAACATTCCGGAAATGTCCGGTGCCGAACAGTCGGCCAAAACATTTCCTAATACTGTGCACCAAATGTAAAGTAGAATCTTCTATCTCGGATGGTGAGACCCAGTAGTTCGGTGTTATCGTCCTCCAGCAAATTTCTCGCGCTAGCATTGGCAAAAACCTTGAATTTACCGATTTCGAACGTTTTGCTCAAATGCACATCCAGGTTCGTGTAGTCCGGCAGTGGCACTTGCACAATGTCACCACTGGTGGTTCGAAGCAGACCAACCTGCTCTCCTTCTTTAAAGCCATGTATTTGAAATGAGTATCCGGCATGATCGACAGAGAATGTCAAGGTACGCTGGAAATCGGACTTGAATGGAAATGCCTCCTTTTCCGAGATAAAATATCGCGACCATCCAAAGTCCACGGTCAACTTCTTTCGGAACAGAAAAAGGCTCGATTTTGCCTCAAAGCCAGAAATGCGTGCAGTTTCGGTGCTAAGAAACAAGCTGCGGCCACCGAGCAGATTCCTTACTTCCACTAATTTGTCGTCATAATTATTCAAGAAATAATTTCCAGAAACTTGCCAACCATAAATCGACGGGTGATCTGTGGTCTCCCTGGAAATAACCACGCCGCCCTCAAAGCTGCTGTTCTTTTCCGGCTCTAATGTGACAGCGTCCTCCGGCGTATTGACTTGTTGAAACAAGGTCGGGAATTTTACATTGGTCCCAAAATTTAGAAAGGCATTCGTGGAGAGGTCCTCTCGATAACCGACCGCGTTTACAGAAAACTTCGCCATGGTCTCTTGCCAATCGTTGCCTACAAACGTTCTGGAGTCGCTTGCGTCCGCCTGAGTGTCATTCACTCTATCATGCCGCAAGCTCAGATCGACATTGAAATTCTGCAGGAAGTCAGAACCTGTATCACCACGCAATTTTCCGATTGCGACAAATCCATGATGTGTACGCTCAAGATCCAGCCGAGGCGGAATATCCGGCAGTTGGCCAAAATTATTGCTGATCTTCAACTCATTGAGTAAATCCGCCTTTTGGAGCTGATAGCCAAACAACAAATCCGCCTTGCCAAATTCATACCGCTTCTCAGCGTTAATATGAAAGGATTTGTCCTCGATCCCACTTTCCTGTGAACCGGTTAGCTGTCCTGAGGTAAAAGACGAAAACTGATCGTCCTCAAGTCGACGCCACGAAACGGATAAGTCGAAATTTCGAAACTTCAGTAGGTTTCCGCTGTATCTAAAACTCACCAAATGGTTAAAGTTGTTTTGAAATTCGTTCTCACTATCATTTCCATCTCGCTGCCGGTTTTCGTAATCCAGGGACGTGTATAACCACATCACGCCAATGGAATTTTGGGGGCTGCCGTCTGGGTTTTCGGACAAACTATAGCTTAAATTAGCGGTATGATGCAACGTTGTGTTCTCGAGTTTCCCTTCGTCTAAATCAGCAATCTCGCGTTCGGTGCCGCCCCGCTTGAGACTGTAGGAGGAATGCAATCGATCAAATTTCTTATACAGATGCAGCCCCCAGTTCCCGGAACGGTAGGTTCCCAATCGCTGTTGAAACCGAATATTATAGTCTTGTTGAATTTTCGGAACAATGTTGATCACGCCGGAAAACGCCTCGGGACCATACAAGGCCGTGTTACTACCCTTGATAATCTCTAAACGGTCCACATCCTCAAGATCGATCAAAGAGAGATCGAACACATTATCATAAGTGTTATTCAATTTCACGCCGTTATAAAGTACCACCACCTCATCAGGGTTACCGCCACGTATGGCTGCGGTCTTTTTACCGCTCAACTCTTCGTCGATTTGAACGCTGTGATCGATTCGAAGCAAATCTCCAGCATCTACAAATCCCTGAATTTCAAAATTCCGCGATTCTATGACGGACACCGTCTGCGGCAGGTCTTTCTCAATCTCCAGCTTCTGGTATTCTTCTTGAATTTCGACGCCTGGCAGTTCAATGACGCGGGGCTGCAGATAGACATCCTCGAT
>JAABYK010000405.1:4493-6289 GCA_011775825.1 Candidatus Zhuqueibacterota bacterium
TGGCACCCGGAATTTTCAGCAAAAATCGCCCGGAATAATCGCTGCTGGTTCCTAAATTTGTTCCCTTTACAAAAATGTTGGCACCTCGGATTTTTTCGAGTGTGTTGACATCTCGGACGACACCTGTGACGGTCTCTTGCTGTGCAGACACCAGCGACACAAAAGCCACGGTCGAAAATAACAACACCGTTAATATCCATCTATCATTTCTCATAACAGACTCCTGTTTTTACGAAACAATGTCGGCGATTCTTCAACTCACCGTTAATCGAAACATCAAACCAGCACTCTTTTTCTTGCTTCCTTTCTTAAGATCATGTTTAAGGCACATATCTCGCCACTCTGAACCCAATCATCGGAGGGGTTGCGGCAAGATCAGGCAGGTCTGCGCTTACACCGCGAAATGTGGCCCTACACTCATCCGGACTCGACAGCCAACTTCCACCTCTCATCACGACGGGCGTCTCCTGAAGAGGGGCAAGTACTCCCAGTGTGATTTCGGGACCGGGACCGGTTGGGTTGTTTCTCGGACTTCTCTCATAATATGTCCCATCAAACACGTCAAAAACCAGCTCCCACGCGTTTCCGGCCATGTCATTTAGACCGAACCGATTGGCCGGAAACGAACCGACTGGTGCCAGGTCATCAAAAACATCCCGTCCCTCGACACCGGAATAATTCGCTAAGTCGTGACTGAGGGTGCCATCCTCGGTGCCAAATTCCAACTGCTGTCCCCCTCTGGCGGCTTTCTCCCACTCTGCCTCGGTAGGTAAACGCAAGCCATAAAAATCGCAAAAGGCCATCGCGCCATACCATGTCAACTTCACAACAGGATGATCTTCAAACCCCGGGATAGATTCAAACGAACTCGGTTCAAACGAGTCGTCCACAAATCGGATCAACTCCTGGGGGAATAGGGGGGTGCCTTGCAGGAGAATGAAAGGCAAATCGCTAAATCTTCCGCGTGCACCAAAAACAACATTAGATTCAATGAAAATGTAATTATCGGCGTGAGCCCGATTCAAAAAACGCACATATTGGGCAGTGGATATTTCATTCTTGCTGATCAAAAATGCATCCAGGAACACCTCATGTTCAGGCTTCTCTGGATCCAACCCATCATTATTTCCCATTATGAAGGAACCGGCTGGAATTTCTACAAATTCAAAATCCGTATCCAACCGGGCTTGAATCCTAACCCTCGAGCTATCCACGCTATCCTGAAAATGAACTGCTACGGTTTCTATACCACTCCTGCCCATATCGGATGAAAGTAAACCGTTATCGTCAAGCTCTGCTGCCAATCCCGGTCTCAAAGTCCAGGTCACCCTGTCGGTTATAAATTCGGTTGTCCGATCTTCAAATTCAGCGATGGCTTGAAATTGAAGCTTCTCTCCTGATTGAATATGCGTAAACACGGGAATGATTGAAAATTTTTTAGCTCGCTTAGAAACTTCAATTGTGGTGGTGGCAGACTGTCCCTGAAATTCAGCCTTCACGGTCTCCGTTCCAGTTTTGCCAATGTGGGCAACAAACTCACCATTTTGGTTCACTCGTCCGGCTGACCCGGGCTCGTTTGTCCAAACCGCTTCCATCGTCACGTCTCTGCTCGCGCCATCTTCCAAAGTAGCGATTGCAGAGAGCTGTACCCGCCCTCCCGCAAACGTTAAGAATGTCTCTGCTTCTATTTTTAGAGACGCAGGCATTTCCCCGGGGGCCGTGGGCTCGTCACGACACGCCGAGAAACTAAGACTGCTTACAACTAAAATCAAAATCAGCAGGCTCACTTCCTACCT
>JAABYK010000499.1:0-2210 GCA_011775825.1 Candidatus Zhuqueibacterota bacterium
TTTGCCTTCCAGTGGGCTGGCCGCTTCATATACGGAACTGTCTCCCGAAAACAGAGCCTCCAAATATTCCCCGGGAAACACTTCTTCGGCTGTTTTTCCTTTAATTTCCTCATTGGTTTTGTTGAAGAGTCTTTCAAAGGCCGCATTGACCAGGGTGAACTTGCCACTCCGGTCTTTCAGGAAGATGGCCGAATCGACGCTGTTGAGAACGTTGCGGAGATGTCCTTCCGCTTCCTTGAAATTTTCCTCCAGCCGGACTTGCGACGAGGTGTCGCGAATAATTTTCAATTCCATGTTTTGGTCCTGAACCAAAAAGGAGTTGGTCGTGATATGGCTCGGAAAAACCGTCCCGTCCTTTTTTTTCTGATAAAGCAGGGCGGTTTTGTTGACCGAACCCAGGCCGGGGCTGGTGGAGGATTCCGCTCCTTCCTCGGAGGAGTCGGGTTTTGCCAGAAGGTTCTGGAAAGTGAGGTTCAGCAGATCATCCGATTCGTAACCATACATTTGAAGGGCGGCATCATTATGTTCGATGATTTGCTGGCTGACGGAATCTATGATTATCACGGCATTGGATTCCGCTTCCATAAAGCGCCGGAATTTTTCACGGTTTTCGTTGAGAGCCACCTCCAAAGCCTTGCGTTTGCTGATATCCTGCCCAATGCCGACGAACAATCTCTGATAACCTTTATACATTTCCCGGACGGTTATTTCGAAGGGGAAGATGGAGCCGTTTTTACGTTTGCCCACAAACTCTCTGGGCGGTCCGCCCACCAGTTTGGATCGCCCGGTTTCGAGGAAACGGCTCAAATAGTTGTCATGCTCCTTGCTGTAAGGTTCCGGCATCAGATTGCTCACATTCTGTCCCAGAATCTCATCGGAAGAGTAGCCGAACAGGTGTTCCGCGCCGGTATTAAACGATTGGATGATCCCGTTTTCATCGATAGCGATGAAGGCGTCATTCGATTTGTCAACAATGGAGTTGAGAAGCACTTCATTTTCCTTCAGGCTGTTTTGCGCTTCCTTGAATTCGGTAATGTCTTTTGCGATGGCGATATAACCCTTTATCGTTTCATCCTTGGGATCCGTTTCTTTCGCCAGGCTCCAGGAAAAAGTATGCTGAGTTTTATCGCTTAAGACGGATTGATTTTCCAGCTCTGAGGTGTTTTCCTCGGAAAGGCGGTTCCGGGTTTCCTCCAGGGTTTTTTTCCATTCATCCCCGGGTAGAATCACTTCAAAGAAATTCCTTTGGGTGACATTTTCTTTTTCCCAATTGAATGTTTTCAGGGCTTGTTCGTTCAAATCGGTAATCAGGAAATCCGGGGAGAGGTTCACCAGGATCAGGCCGGAATTGCCGAGTAATGCATTGAAGCGGCTTTGGATTTCCTTCAGCTCCGCTTCCTTGTCCGCATCGGAAAGATTTACGAAATAACCCAGGGTCGTGACAATACCGTTTCTGTCCTTGAAGGAAGCCAGGCTGACCAGGGCTTTAAAGGTTTTCTGATTGGCTTTTTTGATGGGAGTTTCGAGCCGGAGTTTTTGGTTTTCCCTCAAAGGTTTCATGAAGTTTTCTTCNNAATCGATTGGTCTAAGGCCAGCTCGGGGATAAATCCCGTGGTGGAGGCCGCCATTCTATTCCAGCTGATGATGATGCCGTTTTCATCAAGGGTGAAAAGAGGAATATCCATTTGTTCGTAACGGGCCGCCTTTTCCTTGGTTTCTTCAATGATGTAATTTTTATCTTCGACGTCCGTCATCAATTGTTCATTGGCGATTTCCAGACTTTCCAATTCCTGCTGTGTATCTTCCAGTTTTTCACCGGAGTCCTTGAGTTCCTCGTGAATCGTTTTAAGCTCCTCCAGCTCGGCTTCTATGGTGGCATTGGCCGCTTCCAGCGTCTCAATTTTCTCCTTTTGCTGGTCCATGGAAGTCTGGATTTTATTCAGCTCTTTTTCGGCTTGGGATCGGCGGGACTTCTCTTCCTCGAAGCCTTGGCGCAGGGAATTCAGTTCGTTGTCTTTGGATTGGATTTTTGTTTTGAAATCTTTGACCTCCGAGGCCATTAAACTGCCCGACTGTGATTTGAGTTGAGATTTTAAAATCGCCAACTCCGCTTCTTTTTTCTGCAGCGCTTCCCGGATAATTTCGTTTTCCTTTAAAGGATCCATGTCGGTTTTAGAGGCGGGTTTTTTCTGATGATCCGCCTCTTCGGG
>JAABYK010000499.1:2238-2643 GCA_011775825.1 Candidatus Zhuqueibacterota bacterium
GCCAAAAGTTTTTCCAGTTCGATGGATTTTTCCGCCAGCTGTCTTTCTATCGCGTCCCGGTTTTTTCTCAATTCCGATTCCGCTTGTTTGCGTTCCTGAAGCTCTTCTTTCAATTTCACATGAGCGGATTGCGCCTCCTTGATTTTTTCTTTGAGTTCCTTTTCGAATTCCGCTCTGGCTTTTTTCAATTCCTTTTCGAGCGACTGGGAAGCTTCCGTTTTACCCTTTTGAACCGGTTGGGTGGGTCCGGAGGGTTCTTCCAGTGTAATTTCCGGGGTATCCTCAGCCTTCGCGGGGATGGAGGCGGCGGCAGGATTCAAAATACTCGTGATCAACCGGGAAATGACTTTAAGGACATTGATTTCATCTGCATCCCAACCTCTTTCCTTTTGGTTCGACTCAAAG
>JAABYK010000567.1 GCA_011775825.1 Candidatus Zhuqueibacterota bacterium
AGGCAGGTCAGGTCCGGGTGCACATCAAACAACTCCTGAGCGCCGCCATACGCCACGCGAAAGCCTGTGATGATTTCATCGAAAATCAGGACCGAATTGTACTCGTTCGTCACCTTTCTCAATTCGTGAAGAAAGTCCGGCTGCGGTGGAACCACGCCCATGTTGCCGGCAACCGGCTCAACGATGATCGCGGCAATGTCTTCGGGAAATTGATCGTAGAGCTGTTTTACCGAGGCGATATGGTTAAACTCAGCCACCAGCGTATGCTCCACAGAAGATTTCGGCACTCCGGGACTGTCCGGGAGTCCCAGCGTGGTCACGCCCGAACCGGCTTGCACCAGAAGCATATCGGCATGACCGTGATAGCAGCCTTGAAATTTCACGATTTTGTCCCGGTTCGTAAACGCCCTTGCCAGACGCAGCGCACTCATGGTGGCTTCGGTTCCGGAATTTACAAAACGAACGCTTTCGACAGACGGCACCGCCTCCGCCACCATCTTCGCAAGTTCCACCTCCGTCTCCGTTGGCGCGCCGTAACTTGTGCCTTTCTTGATGGCATTTTGCACCGCCTCCGTGACCCGCGGGTGCGTGTGTCCCAAAATCATCGGGCCCCACGAACAGACATAGTCAGTGTAGCGATTGCCATCCACATCAAACAGATAAGGTCCTTCGGCACGAGAAATAAACAAGGGGGTGCCGCCAACCGCTTTGAATGCACGCACCGGGCTGTTCACGCCACCCGGAAGTGTTCGCTGAGCTTGCTCGAATAGCGTTGAAGAGGTTTGGTGGTTCAAAGTTCGCTCCTTTTTGGATTTTTAAATGAGAACATTGTTTTAGGTTCTATGTTGGTCAGAGTGAGTACTTACCGTCCTCAGAAGAAACGAATTTTATTTGCTATGCAGAGTCGAACTCACCCTCTAAATCCCCCTCTCTTGGCCAAGAGAGGGGGATTTTGTCTTCATGCACGGCGCTGTAAAATTCTTGCCTTATCTGTGTCCATCGGTGTGAATCAGTGGCTTTCTATTTTTTTCAATTTTACCCATACCACCAACACATAAACGTCAATTCATTTTCACCTGTTCTAAGTGATCAGCCCAACCACTTTGCCACATCTTTCGCATGATACGTCAGAATCAAGTCGGCGCCGGCTCTTTTGATGGAGGTCAGAATTTCGAGAGTCACGGGCTTTTCATCGATCCAGCCATTTTGTCCCGCTGCTTTCACCATGGAATATTCGCCGCTGACATTGTAAGCCGCTAAAGGCGCATCGAAGTGATCTTTGATCCGCCTGATGACATCGAGAAAAGATAACGCGGGTTTCACCATCAGCATATCCGCGCCTTCGTTAAGGTCGAGCTCCGCTTCCCGCAACGCCTCGCGCACGTTTGCCGGATCCATCTGGTGGGTTCGACGGTCCCCAAATCGGGGCGCGGACTCGGCAGCGTCCCGAAACGGTCCGTAAAAACTGGAAGAATATTTTACGGCATAGCTCAAAATCGGAAGCTTCTCGAAGCCCGCTTCATCCAGTCCCTGTCTGATGGCGCCGACCATGCCGTCGATCATGCCGGATGGGGCGACCATTTCCGCGCCGGCCTTTGCGTGAGAAACGGCTTGTTTTGCCAGCAACTCCAGAGTGGCATCGTTATCGACATCGTTGTTCTTGATGACGCCGCAGTGGCCATGATCGGTATATTCGCAGAAGCAGACATCCGTAATTACCATGAGCCCGGAAACCGATTCTTTGACCGCACGCACAGCCTGCTGAATAATCCCATTGTCGTCATAGGAATCCGAACCTGTGGCATCCTTCTTCTCCGGGATGCCAAACAAAATGATGGCCGGGATCCCCAGCCGTCTTACGTCCTGCACTTCTTCGATCAAGTTGTCGAGAGAAAGTTGAAACTGACCCGGCATGGACGGGATCGGTTTTCTGGCTTGCTTCTCGTGGGTCACAAACAGGGGGTAAATCAAATCGTCCACGGTCAGTTGAGTTTCGCGTACCATACTGCGGATTTCCGGGCTCCCCCGAAGGCGTCTGGGTCGGATGTAGGGTTTGTACATGTTTTTAATCCTGTGTTTTGTCTTGTGGATAAGTAAACAGCTGAGTTCGCTGCAAATTTAGGGAATAGCGTTATAAGGGAATAAGGACTTTGAAGCCATATCCTCTTTGCTCAAGATACGACATTAACATTTTCAGAGACTTGTGGGTGCTTGCAAAAGTCCAGCACTTTTTCCGCCATGGCCTCGGACTGAACGATGCAATCCCCAACCGAAATACCGTTCCGAAAATTGCCAGAAACAAAGATACCGGGATTGGCGGATTCAAAACGCTCAACGGCGTCCATGCGCTCCTGATGTCCCAATTCATACTGCGGAATGGCTTTCTGCCAGCGTTTGATGCGAACGATATCGGGTTTGCCCTCGAGCGCCATGAGGCTCTTCAATTCCTGCAAAACCACATCAGTCAGTTCGGCGTCCTCTAAATTGGTCAGCTCGGGTTGGCGCATGCCCCCGACAAATGTGGTCAAAGCCATCCCCGAATTTGGAGCGCGATTGGGGAAAATAGTCGAACTCCAAATCGTCCCCAAAATTTTACGACTCTCGACTTTTGGCACCAAAAAGCCAAAGCCGTCTAAAGGACGGCACGGAACTTTGTGCTCGAACCCCAGAAAGACCACAGCAACCGGCGGATAAAAAATCTCGCTTAATTTCTTTGCCAGCAATTGATCGAACGGTCGCAAATACTCTGCGGTCACAAATGCCGGGGATGTAAAAATCAGACTTTTGGTTTGCACCGTGATCTTTTTACCCGCGTTGGCATATGTCACCGAATACAAGCCGTTGGAGTTTGACGGCGGATTAATTTCTTCGAGAACAGATTGAGTTTGAATGTTGTTCCCCAAAGCAGAGGCCAGGGCATCGCTGAGTTCGTGCATGCCATCCTTAAAAGAAAAAAGCTGCGCTTTGGTTTTATCGGTGTCCGCACGCTTCTTGCGTTCCCGGGCGCCTTTGACCGCACCTTTAATCAAACTGCCGTAATTTTTTTCAAGCGCATAGATTTTTGCAACCGCACTGCGGACACTGAGCCTGTCCGGATCGCCGGCATAAACCCCGGCGATAAACGGGTTGATGGCATAATCCAGAAATTCTCGGCCAAGTCGTCTTTCCACGAATTCGGCGATGGTCTCCTCTTTGTTTTCAGGCGCCGGTTGAACAAACGGCTCCTTCAGCAGTCTCAGTTTAGCCCGAAATGAAAAAAGCCCGGACTTCAAAAATTGTGGGGGATTCATGGGCAAAGGCACGAGTTCGCCGTTTTTCAAAATGTAGCGTCGACTCGCTTCGGCATTGGCGTTCACTCGCCGGTCGGTTAAGCCAAGCTCTTTGATGAAGTCGCCAATTTTAGGCGAGGTATCCAGGGTGCTGTTCGGTCCGTAATCGATGAGAAACTCGCCCACTTTTTCGGATCGAATGGCGCCACCGATTTTCGCAGATTTCTCCAGAAGCAAGACCGCCAACCCGGCTTTTTGTAATCGATAAGCGGTTGCAAGCCCGGAGATTCCACCCCCGATGATGACCGCATCTTTTGTTATCTGTGGATCTGGCATGATTAGGATGGTCTTATTCAAACTGAAAGTTTCGCCAAAAGGGCTGAACCTCATGCATTCGAGGGCTTAAGGATTAAAGGTTCAGCACTAAAAAGATTTCTCACTCCACTGCGTTCCGTTCGAAATGACAATTCGAGACTTGAGTTTCTGCTTGTTCACGTTTGTGAAACCTTCTCCTTAACGCGCGCTGCTTCCCAGCGAATCGCCTCGATGATGTGCTCGCATTGATGGCAGCGAGTGGAGCGTTTCTCCTCGGTGTATTTGGGCAATTCTTGAATCGGACGCAGTCCTGTTTTTCCATCGCCTGGTAACGTCACTTGCGAGACCGTGGCTTCCGCCAGCGCTTCAATAAACAATGGATGCGAATTCAGGCCTTTGCTGACTTCATAATGCTCGATGCCGAACTCCTCCGCTTCCTCACGAATCTCAATGTCAAGTTCATACAAAGTCTCGATATGATCGGTCACAAATGCCACCGGAATAATTAGGACAGCCTTTTCACCTTGTTCCGCCAGTTCTTTGAGTTTATCGGGCGTGCTGGGGGTTAACCACTCCGCAGGTCCCACTTTGCTTTGAAACGCAACGTGAAACGGCCGATCCTTTTTGCCGAGCTTCATAACCTGTTCCACAGTCGAGTGAATCAAGCAGCAGTAGGGATCGCGACGTCTCTTCATTTCAAGCAAAGGCGTGCCGTGCGCACTGAATACAAGCTGAACCTTGTCGCGAACGTTTTCAGGAAATCGCTCCAGCGCTTCGTCAATTCGCTCACTGATGGCCCAAACAAATTTCGGATGCGCTGCATATTCAAACACGTACGTGGTCGGCCACTTTGGAATCTCGTTTTGTTGTTCCAAAATCCACCAATAAATCAGAGAGGAGCCGGTGGTTGTTTTAGAATAATGAGGATACAACGGCAGCAGAACCACTTTATCCACATTATCCTTTTGCATCTTTTGGACGGCCTGTTCCGTGGTGGGTTTCCAATACCGCATGGCGATGTACACCCGAAAGCGAATGCCCGCCGGTTGGCCAAACTTTTGATTCAGAAACGATTCCAGGTTCTCAGCCTGCTCTTTGGTCAACCTGTTGATGGGAGACCCGCCGCCGATTTCCGTGTAGTCCTTGCCCACCTTTTTTGAGCGGGTTGTGGAAATGAGTTTTGAAATCCAGTGACGCAGGAATCTGCCCACCGGCATATCGATAATCGCAGGGTCCATGAACAAATTATATAGAAACGGTTCGATGTCATCTAAGGTGTCCGGTCCACCGAGGTTCATCAGAACCACTCCCACGGTTTCTCCCGATTCAGCTTTGATGGGTTCCTGGGGATAATACCGACCCGTAACCAGACGATCATCGTAACGATAATGTTTTAGAAATTCACGAGCGTTCATAATCTATGCCTTTTCAAACTGTTCTCGAAAACAGAGGGGTTTCTTTCTTCTTTTGTCTCAGATATTTGTCGAACACCATGGCGATATTTCGAATCAGCAAACGGCCCATCTCTGTGACGGAAATCGTGCGGTTGGGCCATTCAATGAGACCGTCGGCTGCGAACTGTTCCAATTCCGGCAAAGCGTCTTCAAAATAGTTATCGAAATCGATGTCGAATTTGCTTTCCACTTTCCTTTTATCGAGTTCAAAATCACACATCAATCTCATGATCACATAGCGCCGGAGCTGATCGTCCCATGTCAATCGGTAGCCCCGGTGTGTGGCCAACCGACCGTTCTCGATGGCCTCGTAGTAGGCGGGAATCTCTTTGAGGTTCTGGGCATACACGTCTCGAAGCTGGCTGATGCTGGACATTCCGAAGCCGTACAAATCGCAGCCCCACTTGGTTGAATAGCCCTGGAAATTCCGATAGAGTGTTTTCTGGCGTAAAGCCTGAACCAGCGAATCGTCGGCTTTGGCAAAGTGATCCATCCCGATGAAAACATATCCCGCAGAAGTGAGCTCCTCAATGGTGGTTTTTAAGATATTCAGCTTTTCTTCGGGTTTTGGCAGGGTCTCTTCTGCGATGACTTTTTGATGTTTTTTCATCCAGGGCACATGGGCATAGTTGAACACAGCGAGTCGGTCCGGGGAAATATCGAGGATCCGATCCAA
>JAABYK010000292.1:0-237 GCA_011775825.1 Candidatus Zhuqueibacterota bacterium
CAGCCTTGCAGGTGGCACGCTATAACCAAAAAGTGGGAGCTCCATTTATCCTGGTGAGCAACGGCATGCTTGATTTTTGGTTTGTGATTGACGGAGACCAGGTACAACCGCTTCAGGAAATACCGGGTCCATTTTCTTCCTCCAACACGTTGAAAGTTGATTTTGCATACTGGAATGAACGCGGCTTTGCCGGGCATGAATCACATCCCTCCACTCGAAAATTCATACGTTCAACCT
>JAABYK010000292.1:339-513 GCA_011775825.1 Candidatus Zhuqueibacterota bacterium
CAACCTGGTATTCAACAGAAAAGGAGCAAACGTAGCCTTTCTCACAGCTTCTCTCGACTTGATTGCCGAAGACCAGCCGGACAACACACATCTTCAGTCGGCCCGGGGAGCCCTTCATTTTGATTTGAGGGAAAAAGCAGGCTTTTCATTCGAAACAAAAATCACCCATTCTCT
>JAABYK010000292.1:621-895 GCA_011775825.1 Candidatus Zhuqueibacterota bacterium
AGAAGTTATTCTCACTATTTGAAGAAGACCAGAACGCCGTCATTTTTATACAGGGCGGTGAAATCCTGTATCGCTACGAAACCGACTACGAATATCCCTTCCGGCAGGAATCGAATTTCTGGTACCTGACCGGGGTGAATGAGCCCGACTGCGCCATGTTACTGGATCTTAAAACCGAAGAATATCACCTGTTTGTCCCCGAGCGGGATTCACAGTACGCGGTTTGGCACGGGTATGTGAAATCGCAGGAAACCTACCAGGAAGAATATCAGCC
>JAABYK010000292.1:949-1262 GCA_011775825.1 Candidatus Zhuqueibacterota bacterium
TGAACCCGAAAAGGTATACTGCCTGAACGAGGTGGACGCCGAGCTGGTGGAAGACCTGGACCGGGATTTCGAGGCCGATATTGAAAGCCTGCAGGATGCCCTCACCTACTGCCGGGTGTTCAAAACCGAATCCGAGCTCGATCATATGCGGTTTGCAGCACGGATTAACAACCTGGCCCACCGGGAAGTAATGAAGTCTTTGAAACCGGGAATGTTTGAGTACCAGGCCAAAGCCATCTTCAATAAAGTGCAGGTCGAAAACGGCTTGCAGCATGATGCTTATAACGGAATTTTTGCCGGGGGTAAGAATTCG
>JAABYK010000406.1:0-17745 GCA_011775825.1 Candidatus Zhuqueibacterota bacterium
TGTCCGACCGAAAACTCGCGCTTTACCCGTCATTCTGGTATCGTGTTGAGCCGGAATCTCCTGGTTTTAGGCACGGAGATTCCCCGATTAAAGCACTCCGGAATGACCGCTTCAGGGCCATTTTCGGTCAGACAGTAGGTAGTTAATCTCGGAGGATAGAATGACCTACGAAAATCTTCTTTTTGAAACCAAAGACAAAATCGCTTACGTGACGGTCAATCGACCGAAGGTGTTGAATGCCTTGAATTGGCAAACCATGCATGAGCTTCAAGATGCGTTTTTGAACGTTCGAGATGATTCAGAGGTGGGCGGCGTGATTCTAACCGGGGCGGGAGAGAAGTCATTTGTCGCTGGTGCGGACATCAAAGAGCTCGCAACCAAAGGTCCTGTGGACGCCAAAGAATTCTCAATCGCCAGCCAGCAAATCCTGCATCTCATCGAACATTTTCCGAAACCGGTGATTGCCGCTGTGAACGGCTTTTGTCTTGGCGGTGGCTGTGAACTGGCTTTGGCCTGTCATATGCGGGTCGCTTCAGAAAATGCCAAATTTGGTCAACCGGAGGTCAATCTGGGCATCATTCCCGGAAATGGCGGAACGCAACGGTTGCCGAGATTGGTTGGAAAAGGCCGGGCACTGGAATTGATCCTGACCGGGAATATGATCGACGCCCAAGAAGCTTATCGCATCGGTTTGGCAAACAAAGTGACGGCACCGAATGAACTGATTTCCACCGCTGAGGACCTCTTGAACACAATTTTTGGTAAAGGGCCCGTTGCCGTCAAATTGGGTCTCGAAGCGGTCAATCACGGCATGGAACTAACTCTGGATGAAGGAGTCCAATTGGAAGCCAATTTGTTTGGCTTATGTTTTTCCACGGAGGATATGAAAGAAGGCACTCAGGCGTTTATGGAGAAAAGAAAGCCCAACTTTCAGGGCAAATGAGGTCAATTTTAGGGGAAAATCATGCAGAACCCAAAAGAAAGCGATCTGATTTACGACTGGAATACCCACAAAAAGGGGGGCTCATCTTTCAAATCAACGGTTGAGTTCGATGATGAAACCTTGCGCGACGGGTTGCAGGGCCCATCCGTGACGGACCCATCAATAGAGGACAAAATTGAGATTTTGCATCTCATGGATTCCCTCGGTATCCACACCGCGGCCTTGGGACTGCCTGGCGCCGGTCCGCGTGCGCAAGCCGACGTCATGCGGCTGGCTCAGGAGATCGCCGATCATAATTTGAACATCAAGGCCAATTGCGCGGCTCGAACGGTCGAGGCGGATATCATCCCCATTATTGAAATCTCCGACGAAGTTGGTATTCCCATCGAGGCCTGCACGTTTATCGGTTCCAGCCCCATCCGCCAATACGCTGAAGGTTGGGACATTGACTTTTTGTTACGGCAAACCGAAAATGCGGTTGAATTTGCCGTAAAGCGCGGTTTGCCCGTTATGTACGTCACGGAAGATACCGTACGGGCCCACCCGGATGATATTCGCAAGCTGTACACCACAGCCATCAATTTCGGTGCGCAACGTGTTTGTGTTTGTGATACGGTTGGCCATATCATACCGGCCGGTGTGAAAAATCTGGTTTCGTACGTGCGCGAAGTGGTTGAATCAACCGGTGAAGATGTGGGAATTGACTGGCATGGCCACCGCGATCGTGGCTTTGATGTTGCCAACACTTTCGCAGCCATCGAAGCCGGAGCCACGCGTGTTCATGGCTGTGCGTTAGGCGTGGGAGAACGTGTGGGCAACACACCGATGGATTTGATTTTAGCGAATTGTAAGCTGTTGGGCTGGATAGACCATGATTTGTCCGATTTGAAAGTTTATTGCCAAAAAGTATCCGAGACGTGCAATTTCCCCATTCCTAAGAACTACCCGATCATCGGAGAAGATGCCTATCGAACGGGCACGGGTGTGCACGCCGCTGCAATCATCAAAGCGGAAAGAAAAGGCGCGAAATGGCTGGCGGATCGTGTCTATTCCGGGGTACCGGCAGAGTGGTTTGGCGGTGAACAGAAAATTGAAATCGGACCGATGAGCGGGGAGTCTAACATTGTCTATTGGTTAAAGAAAAGAAACTTGGAGCCGAAAAAAGAGTGGGTTACCGCTATTTTCAACAAAGCTAAATCCTCCCACCGGCTTCTAAAGGATGAGGAAATCTACGAAATCATTAACTCTGTAAGTTAAAATGCTGTCTTCACGCTAAACATATCCTCGCGAGAGAGACGCCATCGCAAAGACCGCAGCAGTAAACCCACCTCTCCTTATTTCCCGTTCAAGTTTGCGTGGTTCCAGAACTCATTATCGCCGTGAGGAAGATCGAGCGAAATACCCGTATGTCGATAGATACAGTTTTCGTTCGATTGTCACCATTGTCCTTGTGATCATTTTGTCAATTACAGATGCCGTTTCCACCTTGAATTTGGTGAGCAGAGGCGCACAGGAAATAAATCCGGTCATGGACTTCTTCTTAAGTTTCGGACCTTTCCCATTTATTGTGGCAAAACATATTCTAACAGGTACTTGCTTAATTTGGTTCTTGATCCAAAAGAACTACGGCATCCTTGGGGGCCTCATTAAAGTGAAACATCTATTGCTGGCTGTCTTGGTGTTATACGTAGGATTGATTGTCTACGAACTCGTCCTTCTGACGATAAGTTGAGGAGAACAAAATTACTGTGGCATAGGAGGGACATCCGCCTCAAAATCTTCGACCGCTTCTTCTAAAGTCTCATAACTTTTTATAAACCAAAAAAACTCCAGAACCTCAAAGACCTGAAAGACATCGGGTTTCATCCTGGCTAACTTGAGATCGCCGTCGTTGTCTCTAATTTCTTTGATTTTGCTCAGAAATATACTCCACCCCCGACTGCTTATGTAATCCACATTCGCGAGATCGATAAGGATATTGTACTTGCCTTCATTTGTCAATGACTCGATGATCTTTTCCAATTCATCGGATGTGGTAAAATCGATATACCCCCCGACCTTTATCACGACAATGTTCTTTTTGCTTCGGGACTTCTTTCTCGTGGTTTTGGCTTTGCCCATCTTTGGGTCTCTGTTTCTCCTTAATCCTTCAATAAATTTGGGGATAAAAGTATTGCATTAATTCTTAAAAATCAAGTCATTTTCGAAATTTTGAGATTTTAATAATTCACTTGACTTTTTTGTCACATATTTTAAGTTGCAAATCAAAATTATAATGGATGTATTCGCTACCAGACACTTTTCAAAACAGAGAAACCAAAGATTTTTGGGGACACAGATTTTCACTGATCGGGCTGATTATTCTGATTTTTAGTTGATTTGAGTGAGTAAAACAATCCAAATTCTGTGTCAACTGCGTCAATCTGTGTCCAAAACAAAAAAGTGTCCGGTAACAAATGGATGTAATGGAATTTTCGGCTAGATTTTTTGGGTCGAATTAGGAGTTGTGCATGATCAAAAGACTTTCTTTCCGCTGTTTTTTATTTGCCATAATCACGGTAGGTTGTGTTTCGCTTCGATGTGAGTTAGACAGTGGATTGGAATTCCAGGATTCCGGCGAGTCCATTCGTCACGGCATAAAAGGACATATTGAGTTTCGGGGCGCCTGGCCCGAAAACATCTCAGAGGCCAGGTTGGTTGCATCTGCCAGTTTTCCGCCGGATCCTTCCGAACCTTTAGCAACTTTCATTTTCAGTGATCCTATTCGGATAGGCACGAAATCATTAGATTACGGTCTGTCTTTGCAGCCGGACACGTATGAGATTGTTGCCGTAATCTTTCGCGAAAGCAATCAGCCTTGGGATATTTCAAATATTCTGGCCGTGCATGCCCCGCTCGATCCATGTACCATCATTCCCGACCTGAATGAAGCAGTCGTGGTGGAAAACGATACCAGCATTGTGGAAAACGTGAATCTGTCTGTGGACTTAACAAAGGGAAGCCTGAGTGGAAACGTCGAATTTGTGGGCGAGTGGTCGCCGGACATTCAGTTCGTGGGCGTGATCGTCATCGAAAATCCCATCAATTTTTTTAATTTTATACCCTGTGGTATTGCAGTTTTGCCACTAAACGTGGGAGAAGCAAATTATCAAGTCTTTGTGCCTGCCGGTGACTATGTGCTGTTGGTTGTGGCGGGAAGCAGTCTGTCCGCTATAGCCGATGTTTCTGATATCAGCATCATTGGGAATTATTTTGAGCCAGGAAACAACTCGAGGTTGGGAGTCATCCATGTGGAAAACAATCAAAATACCCCGAATATTGATGTTGTTGCGGACCTCGATAAATTTCAAGCGAATTGAACGAACGCGATAGAACCGTCGGGTCCATTATTTACCGAGTGGATTCTGAGAAGGGAGGGTTATGCGATTCCAAAGAATGACCGGACTGAATGCAGACAGGTTGAGTCACCTGGTAGCTCGACAAGGGTTGTTCACCGGGCTGCCGTTTCTTCTGTTAATCAGCCAACTTTGCCTGCCTTATTCTTTTTGTGAAGTGTCACAAACGGGAACCATTTCCGGTACGGTCATCGATGCTAAAACAGGCGAACCGTTGCCCGGCGTGAATGTCCTCATTAAAGATACAGTTCTCGGCTCAAGTACAAACATGGCCGGTGAGTTCCGAATTACGAACCTCCGACCGGGCGAGTACACAGTCGTCGCCAGTATGATTGGTTACAGAATCAAAGAGCGTGAAAACGTCAGGGTTTCTCCGGATGTGCCGGTCATCCTGCAGTTCGAGTTGAAGGAGTCTTATGTTGAAATGTCACCGGTTGTGGTGACCGCAAGCAGAAAAAGCAAAAGTCTTGCTGAGACGCCCAACAGCGTGAGTGTCGTGTCTTCCACAGACATTCGGAAACGGCACAGTTTTGATGTCAGAGACGCATTAAAGTATGCCCCGGGCGTGAGTTTCATCGGGAACCAGGTCAACATTCGGGGCACGACCGGATTTAGTAGAGGCGCCGGTAGCCGTGTCTTGCTTTTAACAGATGGAGTGCCGACCATGCCCGGTGATAGCGGCGACATCAAATGGGATGTCGTGCCTTATATGGCCGTTGAAAAAGTCGAAGTCGTTAAGGGGGCGGCGTCAGCACTGTACGGCTCCTCCGCCATCGGTGGTGTGCTCAATATTATCACCAAGGATCCGTCCAGCGATCCCAAACTTTCGGTTCGAACGTCCGGTGGGATTTACGATATCTCTTCATTGGAAAACGTGAGCCCACACGATGATAATCTGTTTACGGATCAGCAGGATGTTTTTTTCTCCAATACCATCGGCGACCTTGGGTTTGTCGTATCAGCAGGCAGAAGGCATTCCAGAGGATACAGAGAGAACGGACAGTTTTTGAGATGGAATGTTTTCGGCAAGACGAATTACAAATTCAGCACCAGTGTGAATTTAACGCTCACGGGCAGCTACGCTTCTGACGATCATGGCGAAGCCCTTCTGTGGCAACAATATTTGGGTGAGCCACCACAACCGTTGCGTGTCCCGGTTGGCGAAGAGAAGAACACGATTCTTTCCACGAAACTCTTTCTAAATACGACATTCAGTCAGCTTTTGCATCAAAATTTCGCTCATAAAATCCGAGCCTCCTTTTATCGGAATCGTTTTGACAACGACTTTGTCGACAATCAGGATTTTTCCTTGTCAAAGAGATATCGGGGAGAATACCAGGCCGATGTGGAGCCAAGCGTTCATCATTCGATCACGTTTGGAGTTGACGGCACTTATGATGAGGTTGCAGGCAGTTTTTTTGGCACAAGAGATGCCTACATTTTGGCGACCTACCTTCAAGATGAATTCAAGATAAGCGATCGCTTCACGCTTTCGGGTGGTGTGCGATTTGACTACAGCAACGTGGATTCCGGTCGCACCGAAAGTCAGGTCAGTCCAAAGTTTGGGTTGATATATCGTTTAGGTGAAACCACCACGCTGAAGGCGTCGGTCGGGAAAGGATTTCGGGCGCCATCCATTGCTGAGCTTTTTACGAGCACCTCGGCCTCCGGATTCCAGGTCATCCCCAATCCCGACATCAAGGCTGAAAGTTCGTGGTCCGCAGAAGTTGGTTTGAATACCATCATAAAGAATCACGTGTTATTAAATATCGCTGTGTACCAGGAGCGATACTTTGACTTCATCAATCCGCAATTCGAGTTTGAGGACAACCGGCCGGTCATCAGATTTCGAAATGTACAGGATGCGCGAATTCGCGGGATTGAGATAAACGTGACCACAAGCTGGTTTAATAGTGCGCTCAATACCGTTGTCAGTTACATTTACGTCGATCCCAGAGATTTGGACACGGATGCACTCCTGACTTATCGACCTCAGCACCTCTTGACGGCCTCACTCACATGGAGACCGGATATATTTGAATTCGGCGTAGATTTCCGGTTTGCCAGTCGGTTAAAAGAGGAACAAGTGGAAGTTTTCCCTGAGGACCCGCGAGTCGCTACTAAGGTCTTCGACGCTCGCGCGGGTGTGGCCTTGAGGAACTTTACAGTCATGTTGAATGTGGAGAATTTAACACAATACAGATACACGCAAGTGGAGCGAAATCTCGAACCTCTCAGACAATTTTCTTTGACAGTGCAGAGAGATTTTTGAACTGTACGGGTTGAAAGTTTGAAAATAAAGTCATAATATAAAAGAGAAATTATGCCCACTGTTCTGCGCATCGGACGTTTTCGCTTTTTTTTCTTTAGTAACGAAGGTCAGGAACCATCTCACATTCATGTGAAAGTCAGGGGGAGACGAGGCGAAGTTCTGGCTGGAGCCAATTGCATTAGCAGCCAATTATGGTTTTAAAGGACACGAATTAACAGAAATTAAAGGTATTATTCAAGAGCATGAGACAATTCTAAGAGAGGCTTGGTATGAGTACCATGGTAAAAACTAAGTCTAAGTTCCGGAGAGCATTTGTACCTACAACAGCTCTCGCAAAATCAGTCGAGTTCGATCAGGATATGATGCATGTATCACTCACTGATGGGCGGATTATCAGCGTGCCGATTTTGTGGTTTCCATTACTGCATGACGCCACTCCCAAAGAAAGAAAGAAATATGAAATCGGAGGTGGTGGGATCAGTCTGCACTGGCCTGAATTAGATGAAGATATTTCAGTCGCGAATTTAATGGCTGGCGTTGATTGGCAATCCACTTAATTGCCACCGATTTTACTTGCCTCATTTATATTTTGACTCGTCATGTCAAGAGCCATCTTACATCTCGATATGGACGCATTTTTTGCGGCCGTCGAACAACTGGATCACAGCGAATATCGCGGAAAACCCGTCATTGTAGGTGCGGATCCGAAAGACGGGAGAGGAAGGGGTGTGGTTGCCACCGCAAGTTACGAGGCGCGGAAATACGGGATTCACTCTGCCATGCCCATCTCACAAGCTTACAAGCGCTGTCCGCACGGCATTTATTTGCGCGGAAGGTACAAACGCTATTCGGAAATCTCGCAGCAAGTCATCAAAATTTTGCAAGACTTCACGCCGGTCATCGAAAAAATCAGCATCGATGAGGCCTTTCTCGATGTGACGGGGTGCATGAAACTGTTTGGCAGTCCCGAGGAGATCGCAAAGAACATCAAGCAGCGAATCCGGCAGGAGTTGCACCTGACCGCTTCCATAGGTATCGCCCCAAACAAATTTCTGGCCAAGATCGCTTCTGACCTGCAAAAGCCCGATGGGTTGGTGATAGTTAATCCGGGAGAAGAGAAATCCTTCCTAAAAGATTTACCCATTTCCAAACTTTGGGGAGTCGGCAAAAAAACAGAGATGGGTTTGCGGAAGATGGGGATTTCCACCATCGGTCAAATCGCCGAAGTCCCGGAGCAAGATCTGAACAAGAGATTTGGGAAATTGGGAAATGCGTTGTGGAGGTTGGCCAACGGCATCGATGAGCGCCCCGTCGTAACCCATGCGCCGCAAAAGTCCATCAGCCAGGAAACCACATTCGAGGAAGATACCGACGACGAAGAGCTGATTGAGCGAACCTTGTTCCGATTGGCAGATGATTTGTCGCGATTGATGCGAAATCATCACCTGAAGGGCCGGACCTTGACGCTCAAAATCCGTCTGGAAGATTTCTCGACGTATACCAGAAGCCGGACGCTTTCCGACTTTGTGGATTCTCCACAAGTCATCAAGACCGTTGCCATTGATCTGTACCGGAATTTCGATAAGAAAACGCTGAGGGTGCGGTTGCTGGGAATCGGGCTGTCTCAGTTAAACTCTGTTGCCGGCGAACAATTAGGGTTGTTCGATCAAGAGGCGCCGTTGGATGACAGGCTCACCAAATTGTTAGATTCTTTGAAGGACAAATTTGGCGAAAGCGTGGTCACACGAGCAACTCTGCTTTCCCGCTGATTCTTTACAAGTCATTTGTCACTCAACATCCTGACAATATTTTCTCGTCTGGCATTGAAACAAAATACACGTATATCACGATGGTGATCTCCATCGTTTCAAAATATTAATATTTATTAACGTTGTAAGTTTTTGTTATTATTTGAAATGATAAGTATTCCCGCCCTCGTCATTCTGTGGTATCGGTCTTGCATTCAATGCGGGAAGAGGAAATAAATGCATGAGGAGCGACGATGTTGAAAAACTTTTTCTCGTTAGTTAGTACATTGCTCTTAACTGCTTGTTCTGCCCATTAAAGGTTGCGTCGACGAATAGCGAAGACTCGGCCGAGGACAAAGTGCGTGTGGGTGATATCATAGAAATAACATTCGAAACTTCCTCCGAATTTAATCAAACATCATGGTCCAATCGGATGGCACAATTAGTTTGCCCATTCTTGGGGAATTGCAGGTGGTTGATTTACCTAAAGTTCCCTTGAGAAAATGGTGCTTCAAAAGTACCAGGAAGTCTTCCCAGGAGCTGTGATCAATCTTCAGGTCCATGAACGAACTTAAACGTCTACATCGGCGGTGAGATTCAGAAGCCCGGCATCATAAAATTTAAGGGAGATCTAACCCTTGTTCAGGGTATTTTGCTCGCAGGCGGGTTAAAAGATCGGTCTACCGAGTATGAAGCGGTTATCTTCCGAGATCGTGGTGATGAAGGGGTGAAAATGTTTCGGATCCGGATCAGGAAAAACGATACTGAGAATAGAGACTTCAAACTCGCGCCAAACGACGTCGTCTTTGTCCTCAAGCCCTTGTCAGACAAGGAAAAGGAGGGAAAGCTAATCTAACGTTCTTACTTTTTGGATTCGATAATCTACATACATATGTCTTCTCTCGTTGCTTGAATCATCCGATTTGCGCCATGAATCATTTTACAACAGTTTTGTTTTAAAAAGGGTTCGATTCTCCGTTCGGCTGTTGCCTCTCTGAAGCACTTCACATTTTTGAAATTTCTTACCACTCAACGAAATCATCCTAATAATCCGATCCTAACCGTGTAGTTAAATTTTCTTGACTTGAAGTTACGAGTTTTATATATTTAGCTCGTTTTGCTTGAGTCCCGCCATGGTCTAATTCCGACGTAACAGCTAGTTGAAACATTTTGATGGAACACAATTGTTTGATTGTGTGTTGAAATATCTTAATTATACGGTGATCAACAAAAATGTAAGGAGGAGCAACCGGCTTTAAATGTCTGGATTTGAATTCTCATTAGTTTTGGTTTATGCAGTTATCATTGCTATTTTAGCGCTTTTTGGTTTACATAAGTACTACCTGCTGTTCTTGTATTTGAAGTACAAGAATCGTCCAAGATTCAAACCAGGTAAATTCGATTCTTTGCCAAAAGTGACGGTTCAATTGCCCATTTATAACGAGAAGTACGTGATGGAGCGGCTTTTGAAGGCGGTCTGTTTGTTGGACTACCCAAAAGCTCTGCTTGAAGTGCAGGTCTTGGATGATTCCACTGACGAAACACAGGCTGTGGCGAGAAAGTGGGTTGATTTTTTCAGACGGCAAGGTTTTGATATCAAGTATCTTCGCAGGACGAATCGGGAAGGTTTTAAGGCGGGTGCTCTCGAGGCAGGGCTTAAAAAAGCTGAGGGAGAATTTATCGCAATCTTTGATGCTGATTTCGTGCCCAAACCCGATTTTCTGATAAAGAGCATTCCTTATTTTGCAAACAAAGAAGTTGGGATGGTGCAAGCTCGTTGGGGCCATATTAATCAAAATTATTCACTCTTGACCCAACTGCAATCAGTTTTTTTGGATGGTCACTTTGTGATAGAACATACCGCTCGAAATCGTTCCGGTCGGTTTTTTAATTTCAACGGAACGGCTGGTATCTGGAGAAAAAAGGCCATTGAGTCGGCTGGTGGCTGGCAACATGATACATTGACGGAGGATCTGGATTTGAGCTATCGCGCGCAGATTGCGGGTTGGCAATTTGCATATCTACCCGATGTCGTCGCCCCTTCGGAGCTTCCGGTTGAAATGAACGCTTACAAATCTCAGCAGCATCGCTGGGCCAAAGGCTCAATCCAAACGGCTAAGAAGCTGCTGCCCAAGATTATCAAAAGCGATCTGCCACTCAAAGTGAAATGGGAGGCAGTGGTTCACCTGGTGAGCAATTTTAGTTATCTGTTGATGACGGTACCCTCTGTTTTGATTTTTCCAGTCTCGATTATTTTGTTTAATATAAGGTTACATAATTTTATCTTTATCTACTTACTTCTATTTTTTTCAGCAACGATTTCCATTTTCGTTTTTTACTTGGTTTGTCAGAGGGAAGTCTATTCAAATTGGCGACAACGTCTGAGGTACATTCCTGGCATATTTGCGCTTGCCATCGGTCTCTCTGTTAACAACAGCAAGGCGGTCCTCGAGGCCCTCATCAACCACAAGACAGAATTCAAGCGCACTCCAAAGTTTAAAATCGAGTCCAAGGGAGACGGTTGGCGCAACAAGATTTATGTAGCCGAGAAGAACTTTCTACCATTTCTTGAGCTCATTTTAGGCATCTATTTCACGTTCAGCGTGTATTTTGCCTTAAAACATCAAGTTTACATGTCGATACCGTTTTTCGTTCTTTTCCAATTCGGGTTTTTATATATCTCGATTATTTCGTTTTTTCAATTTCACAAAGGGTGACATACGTTATCGAATACTTTATGCGAAAAATTTGTAACCTAAAACTGTAACTTAAAAACCCTTGATATTTTGACAAAAGGTTTTTATCTTTTTTTATTCAGAATGTCCGAGAAATAGATTCGTAAATGACAAGGAGACTTAAACATGGCGAAACCCATTGAATTGACGGATGACAACTTTGAGTCTGAGGTGCTTTCATCAGACGTACCGGTGTTGGTGGATTTTTGGGCGGAGTGGTGTGGACCGTGTAAAATGGTCGCACCTTCGGTAGCCGAATTAGCTGATGAATATGAAGGCAAAGCAAAGGTCGGAAAGTTAGATGTTGATAGCAATCAGAACGTCGCAGCCAAATATGGCATCAGAAGCATCCCCTCTCTTTTAATTTTTAAGGGCGGAGAGGTTGTAGACCAAATTATCGGGGCGGTTCCCAAAAATCAAATCCAATCCAAATTGGAAACGGCTCTATCCTAACTTAAATGACACTACGATTGACAGTTTTTTAAGGCACTTGATTTTGTTCGGGTGCCTTATTTTTTTCTACAGCCATCCCTCAAAATGAATTTTGATCTTGTAATTGCCGGTGCGGGACCGGCGGGTCTTTCGGCAGCCTGTGCTGCTGCAAAAACCGGCGTTCGAGTCGCAGTCATTGAAAAAAGTAAAGAAATAGGCTATCCGATTCACACAAGCGGTGGGAGTTGGATCGACGAGTTAAGAAAGCTGCATGTTCCCGAAGCTTTCATGCATCCCATTCGCGAGGGGGTTTTCATTTCTCCAAACAGGAAAGTCACATTCAAATATGTTGAGCCTCCAAGCTGTATTCTCGATGTGCGGGGACTTTATCAATATCTTGCCGAATTAGCGTCGGCCGCAGGCGCTGAGATTTTTGTGAACACCACCGTTCTGAATCCCGTTTTTGAAGAGGACCGAATTGCTGGCCTGCAGGCTCGACGCTTAGGGCATACATTGCGTGTCCAGGCTCCCCTTGTCATTGATGCAACAGGCTGTGCAGGTATGATCGCACGAAGACTGGGCTTAAGCAAGGGCTTCCGACGACTCGGCGTTGGTGCAGAGTACGATTTATTTGCACCTCATTGGCCCGAAGATCGGGTGGCGTTTCTTTTCGGAAGTCTATATGCGCCGTCGGGATATGGGTGGGTTTTTCCACATGGACATCAGCGCGTGCGTTTAGGTGTCGGAGTTATTCATCCGGATACATCTGAGGACCCGCAAATGCTCCTGGAGAAGATCCTGTCGAAGGCCGATATTTTCAATGGCGCACTCTCGAAAGTCAGTCGGATTGAATATCACAGAGGTATTATCCCAAGCGAAACCTTTCTCCAGAGAACCGTCTCTGATGGAGTTATGGTTGTCGGGGATGCCGGCGGCCTCGTTTCGACGCTGCTGGGTGAGGGAATTCGTTTTGCCATCGATATTGGCCGAATGGCCGGTGGGGTCGCCGCAGAAGCCATTTCCAGGAAACGTTTTGATGAAGACTTCCTGCGTAAGTTCGAAAGGGTGTGGAAAAAAAAGTACAAACAAGTATTCAAAGCAGGGGAGTACATCAATCATCGGATCGCCCGATACAGGGATGAACAGTGGGACCATCGTTTGGAGACCTTATCCAAACTTCCGCCCGAACTGCTTCCCGTCATTTTAAAAGGTGAGTTTACACGTAAGAACGTGATGAAAATTCTCAGGGCGAATCCGGTATTTTTGAGAAAAGCCGCGCTTTCGGCGTTTAAATCTAAAATTAAATTTACTTGATTTTGGCTGGATCATTTAATAACTTTTCGATAGAAGAAATCGACATAAGACTTTGAAGCTTAGAAGAACCAAAAGCAATTTGCTGTATTTTTTGATTGTGCCGTTGTGTGAAATGACTCTTGGCGGGTCAGATCGACAATGGCATTTTTTTTGGAAGTTTCATCAAAATTGTCTTGATATTTGCTGTCTGGAGGTATGATAAATGTTCGCCCTAATTATGGCAGGCGGTGCCGGCAAAAGGTTTTGGCCAAAAAGTCGCGAAAAGCACCCGAAGCAGCTTCTCAACATTCTGGGGGAGAAGACATTAATTCAAAATACGGTCGATCGATTAAGTCCGCTTTTCTCCATGGATCAGATTTTCGTAATTTCAAATGAAAAGCAGAAGGATGAAGTAAGAAGGCAGTTGCCCTCTTTGCCAGAAAAAAATCTAATTGTGGAGCCTAAAGGCAAAAACACGGCTCCGTGCATCGGCCTATCTGCGCTACTTTTGGAGAAAATTGATCCAGAAGCGGTTATGATTGTGCTGCCTGCCGACCATCTAATCCAGAACGATGAGCGGTTCATCAATGCGCTGAGGGTCGGCGCAAGAGTTGCGCGTGAAAAGGATTCAATGGTGACCCTGGGTATTGAGCCGACCTATCCGTCTACTGGTTATGGGTACATCCAATTCAACGAACAATTGGAAGTTATTGATGATGTGACCCTTCTCAAAGTGAAAACGTTTGCGGAAAAGCCCAATCTGGCCACAGCTGGAAGATTTATTAGCAGCGGCGATTTCCTTTGGAACAGCGGCATTTTTATTTGGAAATGCAAGCGCATACTCCGTGAGCTTGAAGAACACTTGCCGCACTTGTATGATGGTCTTATGGAAATTAAAGAAGTGTTGGGAACACCGGAAGAAGAGGAGACCATTAGACGGGTTTACTGCCAAATCAAAAGCATCTCCGTTGACTATGGCGTGATGGAACACGCGGAAGATGTGGTTGTCATAAAAGGAAAATTCGGTTGGAACGATCTCGGGAGTTGGGATGAAGTCTACAATATATTGGAGAAAGACGAAGACGACAATGTTTTAGTAGGAGAGCATATCATTAAAGACAGCAGGAACTGTTATGTAGAGGCCCCCGGCAAATGTGTTGCTTTGATGGGAGTAAATGACTTAATCGTTGTGGATACGGGTGATGTTTTGTTAATTTGCCCACGGGAACGCGCTCAGGACGTGAAGGAATTAGCGGACGTCGCCAAAAGAAGAAAGCTCGATCAATACATTTAGTCAAACTCAACATCTAAGTCACTCACATGAATGATGAAGATATTTTAATAAACCTGGAAAAGTTACTCAATAACCTTGGTATTGAGGTACGTTACGAAAACGGCGATTTTTTTGGCGGCTTGTATCGCTACCATGGAAAAAGTCAAGTCATTATTAATAAGGCTTTAAACGCAAAGAAAAAGATACAGATTATCGCCAATGAATTAAGAGTGAACGTAGATTTGGATAGTTTGTACATTGTTCCTGCTTTGAGAGAGGTTATTGAAAATGCAGATAGTTTGGACTAACAAAGATTCAGACCGGAAACTCAAGCAAGGAGAAGGGATGAAACGTGCGGATTTGATACATTATTTCAGCGAAGACCTGTTTATCCCAAACCTGAAATCCAAGACCAAAGAAGACACTTTTGCAGAATTTGCAAATCGTTTCGTCAAAAGTAAAATAATTCGGAAAAAGAACCTCGTTTTAGAGTTGTTAAAAAAGCGTGAGACTTTGGGCAGCACAGGAATCGGTAAAGGTGTTGCCATTCCGCACGGACGAACAACTGCTGTGCTTGAGGTTAAAATAGCCTTCGGAAAATCCGGGGAGGGCATGGATTTCGAGGCAGTGGACAAAAAGCCTGTACACTTGATTTTTATGGTGATGGCCCCTCCTCATGACGAAAACAATCGCTACTTGCCAATTTTAGGAAAACTCGTTGAATTACTCAGCGACAGCAAGTTTCGAAAACAATTGTTGAAAGTTGAGAGGTATGATGAATTCGTTGAAGTCTTTAAAGGGGGCAAGTAAATGTTAAATAAGCAGCTTGATTTGCTGGTGGCGCTTCAAGACTTGGACATTATGATAAAAGACATCGAAGACGTTAAAGCGCTGGGCTTTGATGTTGATGGCAGACAAAAATTGCAAGGAGCACGGGACGAAATCGTTAAGAAATTAAATAAACCCTTGCTGTCGCGTTACAATCTGTTGAAAAAGCGCTACAAGCGCCCGATCGTTCCAGTCAAGGACGACGTTTGCCTCGGTTGCTTTATGCGCATTCCCACCTCACTTTTCACCCGCGGGCGCAGTGATAAGGAAGTGCTCACCTGCGAAGGGTGCGGACGAATTTTGTATTGGTACGACTGATTCAAATAGCCTTCTCGTAAATTGCGTATTTCTTATAGAGTCTCGCCCCGAGTGCCTGCAAGGCCCGATTCATTAGAACATTATCTGCTAAAATCCAGGAGAATTCAGCGATAGAATAGCCTTTGTTTTTTCCCCTTGTATAAGTTTCGTAATAGAAGGTCGGGGCTAGGCCGCGCTTATTCTGAAATTTTTTTCTCACCCCGAGGGTAATGACCCGGATCCTGGTGATGTTCTTCTTATTCTTTAGCAACTTGAAAATACCAAAAGGAAACAAGCGTCCGTTCAAATCTTTCAATATTTGGTTGTAGTCCGGTATGGACAAAGAAAAGCCGGCAGATTCGCCATTTACCTCGGCAAAAAAAACGATGTCCGGATCGACGACCGGCTTTAAGTCCTTGGCCAGATGCAGGAATTCCGAGTCGGTCATCGGCACGAACCCCCAATTGGATTCCCAGGCTTCATTATAAATATTTTTCACGGTTTCCACTTCATTTTTAAAATTTTGCAAATTGACTGTCCGGAAACGAACGGATTTATCTGCGTGAGTTCGCCTGGCCATGGATTCGAAGCGTTCCGGTATGTGCATATCACGATTGAAGTAGTATGCGTACAAGTCTTTGATTTTTTGAAACCCGGAGTTTTCCAATAGACTCAAATAATACGATGGATTATAAGGCATCATGATGACCGCTGGCGAATCAAAGCCCTCATATAGCACGCCGCAGGAATCATTGGTCGAGAAATTCATGGGCCCGCGGATTTGAGTCATGCCGTTTTCTTTGACCCATGCAACCGCTGCATCAAACAGCGCCGCGGATACTTCAGTATCGTTTGTGCTTTCGAAAAAGCCAAAGAATCCGGTCTTTTCATTGTGAAAGTTATTGTGGTGGTTGTTTAGAATCGCTGCTATCCGGCCCACCGGTTGACCGTCTTTTTTCGCTAAAAACAAGACGGCCTCGGAATGCTCAAAAAAAGGATTCTTCTTCTTGTTGAGGATTTTCTTCATATCCATAATGAGTGGTGGCACCCAATTGGAGTCGTCCTCGTAAATTTTCCAGGGAAGTTTGATAAATTCATTTAAGTCTTTTTTGGATTGAACTTTGGAAATTTCAACGCTCATGTTTTCTACAATTGTTAGTTCAGTTCACGAGACAATCTAACCCGGATTGGAAAATCAGACAGGAATGAGAAACCTGCAATTAGGTACACTATTTATTTTACCGGAACTTAACACGGCTTTGTAATCGTAACAATTTCAAATAGTGTCTGAGTAGAATTGGGGTAGTTGCAGAAATTTGGCGATTCATAAATTCAGGCTGCAATTTGACGTTCTTTCGTTCATTCGTCTATTGGGCGAATAACTTCTTGAATTGTATCTACTTCAGCTGCCTCAAATTAGACTTCGCCGCCTTGAATACATGCCCACGCTCGGATTTGGTCTGGAGTCAAATGATAGTCCTTTTGGTCAATTTGAAAAGGAGCAGTTTTGCGTTCCATTTTTCCTTTGCAGTGCACACAGTTCACTGCCATATTGGAAATATAAATAGATGAGCATCACTGCGCAACGAAAAGTTAGCGCTTCAAATGCATTCAAACGTTTCTTTACAAACGTTAATTCAGATTCAATCTAAAAAAAGGCCGTAGTAAATATCTACGACCTTGATTTAAATCTGTGTTCAATTTTCAGCCTGCCGTCTTTTAAATTAAACCGAACTCTCTCCCAAGCTTTTCGAAAACGTCCAAAACTTTGTTTAGTTCTTCTTCCGTGTGAGTCGCCATGTAGCTGGTTCGGATCAGGGATCGGCCCTGGGGCACCGCTGGCGGAATGGCAGGATTGGTGTAAACTCCATTATCGAACAACTTTTTCCAAAAGACAAACGTGTCCATCATGTCTCCAATGACAATGGGAATCACAGGACTTTCGCTGCCACAGGTGTCAAATCCCATCTCGTCAAAGGCTGACTTCATTTTCTTCACATTGCGCCAAAGTTTTTCCCGTCGTTCAGGTTCGTTTTCAATGATGTCCAGGGCAGCGATGACGGTTGCAACTGCGGCGGGCGGCATGCTCGCGGAAAAAATCAGGGGGCGAGAATGATGCTGAATATAATCGATCACCCGTGCATTTGATGCAATAAATCCTCCCAGGGAGGCAAATGACTTACTGAATGTGCCCATCAGAATGTCCACTTCATCCCCCAGCCCAAAGTGTTCCGAAACTCCGCGGCCATGTTCGCCAAACACACCGATGGAATGGGCTTCGTCCACCATAATTCGCGCCTCATATCGCTTCGTCAACTCGACCAAAGCAGGAAGGTCGATGAGGTTCCCCTCCATGCTGAAAACTCCGTCAACGACGATTAATTTGCCCTGATCTTTGCTCGCTTTAAGCAGACGCTCCAAATCGCGCATATCATTATGTTTGAACTTCACGACACGGCCAAAGGAAAGTCTGCAACCGTCGACAATGCTGGCGTGATTATTTCGATCCGCAAATATGATGTCGTCTTT
>JAABYK010000406.1:17778-18767 GCA_011775825.1 Candidatus Zhuqueibacterota bacterium
TGTGGCTTCCGTATTCATAAATTTGGCCAATCTCTCCTCAAGTTCTACGTGTAGAGGAAGTGTGCCATTTAGAAACCGCGAACCAGTACATCCGGAGCCATATTCTCCAATGGCCTTCAGGGCCGCTTCTTTGAGTCGTGAATCTTGAGTTAGCCCCAGGTAATTATTGGATCCGATCATGATAAGTTTTCGACCATCGATCCAAACTTCAGCACCAGGTCCCGACTGGATGGGCTTAAAATATGGATACCAGCCTTGATCCTGGAGTTCGCGAGCTCTGGTAAAATTGAAACATTTCTCAAATAAGTCAGACAAGGTGAGATCCCTCCGAGATTATCAGTATTTCGATTATCACGGGAGAATATAACCATTGAGAGTTTTCAAAGCAAGTTAAAAGTTGCCCGCCTACAAGATCGCCTGCCCTTGATTATTTGTCAAATTTTGGCTATGATCAGCACAGTCCGGCAAGTCGAAGTAGATTGGGGAGGAATTGAGTGAAAGCACTGGTCACCGGAGGTCGTGGTTTTATTGGCAGTTTTTTGGTTGAAGAATTGCTGAGGAGTGGGTTTGAGGTTAACTGCCTGCTGAGGAAGAAAAAGAATGAACTCGGCTGGCTTGAAGGTCTGGCATTTAATTATATCGAAGGCGATCTCCATAATGATGAATCTCTGAAGCAATCGGTAAAAGGTGTGGATTATGTCTTTCACCTGGCTGGCGCAACCAAAGCCAGAAACATGGAAGAATTTGACCGAATAAACGCAGACGGGACGAGGAATTTGTTGGAAGCCACTGTCAAGGCCAACCCTAAAATTGATAAATTCGTGTTGGTTTCCAGCCTCGCGGCGGTTGGTCCGAGTACAAATGGACACCCAAAAGCCGAATCGGAGCTCGCTCAACCGATATCAAATTATGGCAGAAGTAAATTAGAGGCCGAACAGATTGCTCTCAGCTTTGCTCAAAAACTTCCGGTTGCGATCCTTCGCCCGCCT
>JAABYK010000110.1:0-473 GCA_011775825.1 Candidatus Zhuqueibacterota bacterium
AAACGCCAATGGCAGGTACGCATCCATTGGCCTGGTAGGTTCGGAAGAACAGGCGTGCCGTTGTGTTTTGGATTCGCTTCACCAAACCGGAATTCTGGCGTCAAAAGAACCGGATGCCACCAATATTATTCGTGGTGGGAGCGTAGAGCAGGAAGGGGAAGAGAATGTATGTGGCGGCGGTGCCATCGTTTATAACTTGGAAAGAAAGAACGTCGGTAAATACAATTTCAAGGTGAGCGATAAATTTGGTCACGTGCTGTCCAAGAGGAATGGACAACATTATGATCTGAAAACTCAATTGAATTTTGATGCCGACGAAGTCCAACAAATCGCCGTTGAGTTGTTTAGGTCGAACGGGCAGCTTAAATTCAAGAAAGCCGGGCGAATATTTGATTTTGTCCGCGTTCATTTGAAAGACTGGGAATACAACAGCTTTCGCTGGTTTGTGGAGACGTTGGGAAACTACGCACAGA
>JAABYK010000110.1:540-3774 GCA_011775825.1 Candidatus Zhuqueibacterota bacterium
GATCACATCAAACCCGTTGACGAGGGATCGAAACGGCGAAGATATTTCAGGCTGACTTTTGATAAGTCTGAGAAGATTTTCCAATGCAAAAGCCGGGGCAAAACACTTGTTGTGGATGCAACAGATTTTCCTCCTGAAGGACACCAATCGTTGGCTCAGATACTCATTCAGGCTCATCGAAAAGGATGGCGAAAGTTCATTGTTTACAGGATTACCGGGCAGCGTTACCTGGGCGCGGGATTCGGCCCGAACACACAAGATTTGGAGATACATCTCTATGGCAGTCCGGGTCAGGATATCGCCAACTCTTTGATGGGCGGCACAGTCCACGTCCATGCCGATGCCCAAAACGATATGGGCAAAATTCTGCACTCGGGCACGGTTGTGGTCCATGGACTGGCAGGGAACACGGGCATTTACGGCGCGAAAGGGGGAGAGGTGTTTGTGCGCGACAGTGTGGGCACCCGCTGGATCATCAACAGTGTTAGCAGTCCTGTCGGACCGGGATTAAAGGTGACGATTGTTGGTTCGGCCATGGAATACTTGGCTGAATCGCTTATGGGCGGACTGGTTTTGATGTTGGGTCTGGAATGGGATGAGCACGGAATTCTCAGGAGAAAATATCTGCCATTTGCCGGAAACAGCGTTCTGGCCGGGGCCTCTGCTGGTAAAGTCATCATCTACGATCCTGATAACCGCATCGAGGATAGCCAATATGCAAACGCGGTTGACATCGGTTTCCTTTCCAGAGATTGGCTTTCTGTCAGTCAGAAGTTGACGAGCCTGGTCAAGAGTCGCTTTGAGCAAGCAACATGGATCAATCATATGCAGCGTTGGCGACCCCTGGCGGAACTGGTTTTACGAAATGGCATGAATGCGCGACAGAACCAGGATACACTCAATGAGTTGTTTGAGTTAATGCAAGCCTTACCTGAACGCAGCGGTGATTTCAAGAGGCTACAACAAGACTCAGTCAGACTCAAATCGCTGATTGAAGAGAAGCTCACTGGTAAGGCGTGGCGAACTTTGGTGCGACAGCTCAGCCAAACCCTCCCGAACGATACCTGGCAAGAAGGCATAGAGGTGCTCGAACGCCTGATGGATTGGCAGGACGTGACCGACCTGCTGAAAAAGGCCGACCAGCATTTTGCCCTGGGTCTGAAGATCGAAAATGACGAGCTTTATCTGCCCATCGATGGCGAGAAGACAGAGATTCGGCGGGAGGACTTTAGGGTTTTGCGGCCCAGGAAGCCTCACGAGAATACGGAGGAAGCGAAATAGTCGGAACAAACGAAGCTGACTGAGGAGGTGATAGTTTGAACGGAAGAGCTCAAAGCTTCCGGTTCACTACGTAATGACAGATTATTCCGTTTTCGTTTAGACACTATTCTATTTACCAACTATCTTCTGCTGTCACTCCCAAGCAACTTAATTTCAACTCGGCGATTCATATAACGGTTTTCTTCACTCGAATTTGGCTTCAATAATTTAGATTCACCGAAGCCCCTAATAACCATACTCACTTCGGGAACGCCCAAACCGATGAAGAATTCTGCAACGGTCTCGGCACGACGTTGCGAAAGCCACTGATTGTAGGCCGCTCTACTGTAGCTATCCGTATGCCCGGCCACTTCGAATCAGTATTCCACCAAATTGGTCTTGCGAAAAAATATTAACTTTTTTTAAAATTATTTTCACAAACTATGCTTGACTATTTTTAAAATAGTTCTTACTTTTCACGCCACAATTGAACTCCCCAATAAGTTGTTCCAATCATAACAAACGCAAAAGGAGGCGTACATGGTCAATCGTTATCAAGTTATAAGACAAGTGTCATGGTTGGTGCCGTCTGTCTGCTTGGCATTCATTTTCCAGATGTTTTTTTGGGGTGGAACTTCTTCGGCTTTTGCAGGCGAGAAGAATTACAGGGAGGTGATCGGGAAAGCCAGGTTGGGCAGTCAGGACCTGCACGAAAAATTAGAACTTGCAGAATTTAATCAGGCGTTCTTAAAGCGGGTAGAGGAGAAATTTACCCAACTACGTCAAGATGAAATTTTTAGGCAAAAGATTCGAGAAATTCCGGCTGGATTGAAAATTCAGGCCTACAGAAGTGCTTTTAAACAGGCGGAGATGCAAGGCTTTAAGCTTGCCGATCATCTGCGTGACCTGACGGAGCAAAAAAAGACGTTGTTGAAGGGCGCGCAGGTTGGCAGCATTTCCGGAACCGTGACCATTGAAGGCTCCACTCCAGGTGATCTCAGCACGACGGTGGATATCGGCGTCTATGACAGCTTTGGTTTCTTTGCGGGTTTCACTTCTGCCGATGCGTCTGGAAATTACACGATTTCGGAACTTGAAGCAGGCGATTATTTCGTTGTGACGCGCAGCGAGTTTGTGGATGAATTCTTTAGCGACATTCCACTGAATTTTTTTGAAAGTTGGCGCGATGCGACCTTAGTTGCCGTCGTGGATGGACAGACGACCACCGGAATCGATTTTGATCTGGCGAGCGGCGCAATCGTCAGCGGTACGGTCACAGAGGCGGATGGCACAACCCCTATTGCTGGTTCGCAAGTCAATTTTGAAATTACAGCAGCGACAAATCCCGAAATCTTGTTTGATATTACCACCGGCACTGGCGGATCCGGCGAATATCAGATCGTTATCCCCGCAACCGGCAGCTTCAAAATAAGGGCCAGTGCAACCGGATTTATTAGTGAATACTATAACAACAAGGCAAGTTTTGCCACGGCAGATCCGATTGTGATCGAATCCCTGGATGAAACGGAGACCGGTATCGATTTCAGTCTGGAGAGAATTGAGGAACCATCAGGTGGAACGATCATAGGCAATGTTTTTGCCGACACGGATCCCCCGACTCCTCTGCCATTCTCGTTTGTCTTTGCTTTCAATGTTGCCGACACCTCCATTTCGGGATTCAGCGTTACACAATTTGTCGGTGATTATGAAATCGATAGAGTCGAACCTGGCAGTCATGTTTTGTATGCCAACAATTATTTGAGTCCTATATTCCCTCTTATACCTCAGGTGCCATTCTCACTGCCCGTTGTCCAGGGCCAATATTATCAGGATGCCGAAGTATCAGCCGATGCAATGCCGCTGACGATCGCAACGGATGAGGATACGTTAACCGGTATCAACTTCAACCTGACTTCCGGTGGCACGATTTCGGGCACCATCACCGATGAGAACGATACAGCATTGGATACCGTC
>JAABYK010000110.1:3859-7559 GCA_011775825.1 Candidatus Zhuqueibacterota bacterium
AGCACAATGGTGTGGTGGTCGATGAATACTACGAAGACATACAAAACCTTTTTGAAATCAAGCAGGCGTCTGCTGTTTCCGTCACGTCGGGCGAAACAACCTCCGGAATCGACTTTTCGCTGGATTTAGCTGGGGCCATCAGCGGTCACTTTTTTGAAGCCGATGGCTCGACACCGATTACGGGTGAAGGTACAGAAGCGACTGTCCTGGCCTTTGATGCCGAAACAGGCTATCCGGAACTGGCGTTTTCGACATTCAATGCTACGGATGGCTCCTATGAGATTCGTCCAATGCGTAGCGGTGAATTCCATTTGCTTGGATTTGTAGATAGCGGTGACGATGTGACTTATTTGCCGCAGTTTTTCGATGGCGCAGCCTCACTTGAAACCGCAACCCGCGTGGCGGTTACGGCACCCGATGTAACAACTGACATCGATTTCGACATGATTCGCGCAGGCTCTGTCGAAGGCTTGGTAAATCTGTCGCCGGGTTTTCCGGTTGGAGAGGACTCTCTGGAAGCGACCCTGGTTGTGGCTTTTGAGGCAAATAGCGGTGAGTTGGCAGGTGTCGCCGAGACGTCTTTTGCCGGCGGATATCGTTTTCCGGTACTTGCCCCCGGCCAGTACAAGGTGGCTGCCTCTGCCTTGGCAGACGGCTATGCCGGCACTTACCATGGTGGGGCAAATTCCTTTGATGCGGTGAGCGCAGAGGATATTGTCGAGGTGTCTTCGGATGCCACAACCCGAGCCGATATTGACCTGGCAACGGGAGAGGGGACGATATCCGGAACGGTGACGGATCCCAATGGCCAGCCGTTAAATGGTGTGCTTGTGTTAGCGTATGATCAAACCGGTCATGTTGTCTCTGCGGGACTGAGCGGCTTCGATATTGTCACTGAGCTTCCTTTGAGTCCCGGCGAATATCATATCCAAGGATTGGTTGCGGGTAGCTACTTCGTTCGGACATTTTCCCTGTTTCAGATTCTGAATCTGGTTGAAGAGCTCACACTGGATTTGGGAGACGATCCAATTGGCGGGTTATTTGGTCTGTTGAGCAGCGACCTGTTTGCCAGCCTGGATATCGAGCTGTTCGCCGACGCCTGGTATGAGAATGAGCCTGTTGAGGCTGAAGTGGACACGTTTTCACTCGTATTCGGTTTGTTCGCAGGCGGCGGAGGCGATATACCGCTCGTCATTCCGTTTTTCGATACCGTGCCGCCTGGCGCTCAAGCTGTTTCCGTTGAAAGTCCCGGTGAAACCACTGGCATAGATTTCATGCTTGAGTTCCTGGGTGTCACCGATGTTGCGGAAGCACCTGATCTTGAAAGCGTTCCGTCGGACTTTCATCTGTTCCAGAATTATCCAAATCCATTCAACCCGAGTACGGTCATCAACTACAGCGTTCCGCAAACGGCTGAAGTGAAACTCCGGATTTACAATCTGCTTGGTCAAAGAATTCGGACCTTGTTTGATGGCTTAAAACAAGCCGGTGTTTACACAACCCAGTGGGATGGCCGTGATGACACGGGCCAGCAAGTGGCTGCCGGAATCTATTTCCTGAGACTGGAAAGCGAGCACCTGACTTTATCGCGCAAGATGCTGCTGGTGAGGTAATATTCTCGAAGTGAGCTTCATAGGCCCCGAGCGCACGCTTGTGTTTCGGGGCTTTTTTGTTTTCGGGCGTTTCCCTCCGAGGATGGGACTTTCAATTCCCCTCTTGGGAGGGGTTAGGAGTGGGTCCTTTCCATGCTCAAGAATCCAACTCTCGATTCTTTGCAAAACAGCATCCATCGCCTGTCTACCTCCAAATCGGTAAATCTCAAGAATCGCACCCCCAGACTCTCCAGACGTCTCTGCCTTCTCTGATCCCGCACATCCGCTAGCGGTCGATTATGAGTCTCACCATCAACTTCAATGGCTAACATGAGGTCCTCACAATAAAAATCTACAATGTATTCGTCGATGGGACGCTGGCGATCAAAGTCATAGCCAAGTAGTCGCTTTCGTTTCAATTTGTTCCATAGGAGGACATCGGCAAAGGTCATGTTCTTTCGTAGTTGGCGGGCGCGCTCTTTCAGCTTAGGGGTTGTAGGGGATGATCTTTCTTCTCATGGCGAAACCTCTTTGTTAGTTCTAAACTACTTGACCCACCCTAAATCCCCTCCGAGGAGGGGACTTGTTTAGCCGTCATTCCGAAAACGCATCTCGCAGCAACTCACTCTGCCTTTGAAAGGCAGTCCTCGGATCCGGTGGACTCTTCATCAGAGCAATTTCCTGAGTAAGAAGTCGGGCCAGGTACATGGTGTGCGTTGCTTTCTGCTTGGATTCTCTCTGGTAAAGCGGATGATCGCGATTAATGTAAATGACCTGTCCCTGTGTAAAGCATTCCGGGCCATCTTCGCCAAAATGGTCCAGGCAGCATGACACAAGCAAGTCGCCCGCCTGTAATTTGCGCACCACGGCACTGGGCGTCAGGCGTTTGACCATCGGCCGTTTGGCCGGTTTTTCCTGATATTCTTCGTGTTCGTCAGATACCTGGTCCTCGGTTTCGGAAGCGATTTCCGGCTCAGTCTCGCTGTCGGGCGGTTCGTTCACTTCCTCTTCATCGGCAGACGGCTCCCGAGTCGGGCTAAGCTCAGCCGGCTCTCCAACGCCATTCGTCTCCTCTCCTTTGGGGATGAACCCGGCATCCACAAATTCGCTGTGTCTCTCCAGGGCTTGTTGGATGCGTTCAAGGGCTTCTTTGAGCGCGCGTTTGACTTTCTTGGTTTCGCGCTGATCGGATATCCTGTTCAACTGCTTTCTGACTTGCTCTATGATCTTCACCATGACCGCCTGAAACGCCTGGTATTCCGGTGTGTCCGTGCGAAAACCGCTGCGATCACTGGTAATCGGCAAAAAATCGGCGTTGACCTCGCCGCGAATGCGCGCGCCTTCCCGGCCCCAAGTCTGAATCCCAAAATATTCCTTTTTGACCATGACACCCTTGACCCGGATCTGTATGCCCATATCGCTTGCCGATGCCTGCGTCACCGGTACAATTACAATTTCCCCATACACGGGACCGAAGTCTGTGCCCTCCAAGAATGGGATGCGATGACCCGGCACTCTGGCCATGACCACTTTCCTGTCGTTGATAAACACGGAAAAATTCTGTGCCTGAATGGGCACGCTTTCAATGATCTTTTGGCGCACCATATCCGGGTCGAATTTGCGATTCAATTTTGAAAGAATCACTGCGGTGCCGTCGCCGCGGGCTTTGTCCGGTTTCATTTCCTCAATAGGCAGCTCCCAAATGTCTTCGGATTTTGACCAGCTTTCTTTGTCAAAAATAACTTTGGCGGCAAAATCTTCCTTCTGCGTGTAAACTTCAAATCTGTCACAGGCAGCCAGGCTCGCAAACTTGCCGATGCCGAATTGACCGATACGGTCGCGCTTGAAGACGGGTGATCCGCTGTGCAGCAATTTCTCAGGTGAGCCGATATTGAAATATTGTTCTAAACCGGGCCAGTCCATACCGGTACCGTTATCCTCAACTTTGATCATGTCGGGCTGAACGGTTACTCTTACCTCGGTGGCGTCCGCATCATAAGCATTGTTCACCAACTCACGGATAAGCTCAATGCTCTCGATATAAAGACGCTCACCGAGGGTAGTGATATGACTCTTATCAACTTTAATCGGAATAGTTCTACGATCCG
>JAABYK010000204.1:0-3701 GCA_011775825.1 Candidatus Zhuqueibacterota bacterium
CCCCAGCAAACGATTTCAGGAATTCCCTGTTGTTTTGCTTCAACGCACTTGCGAATCAAAGCGGGAATCACATGGGATGTGTCCAAATCAAAATTGTCGTGGGGGCCATAAAGATTTACCGGCAGCAAGTAAATCGAGTTAAATCCATACTGCTTGCGGTAGGACTGCGATTGCACCAGCAAGGCCTTCTTGGCCACCCCATAAGGGGCATTGGTTTCTTCAGGATACCCATTCCAGAGATCATCTTCTTTGAAGGGGACCGGGGCAAATTGAGGATATGAACAAACGGTGCCAAGGGCGACGAATTTTTCGATGCCATGACGCCGGCCCTGCTCCAGCATCTGCCCCCCCATCATCAAATTTTGATAGAAAAAATCGCCCGGATGTGTACGATTCGCTCCTATCCCTCCCACAGCGGCGGCGAGATGGATCACGATATCGGGTTTTGTGTCTGCATAAAGCTGCTTCACAGCCGGCATATTTACTAAATCGTAGTCACGGCTGCGCGGAACGAAAATGCGCTCACAACCCCGAGAGTGCAGTTTCTCCACAATAAACGAACCGAGAAAACCTGCACCGCCGGTCACAACGATCTTTTTGCCAGCCCAAAAATTCATACTAATCTGCCGGTTCAGCATACACGAAGTTTTCTGCTGCGAAGTCGTGCATCTTGCTCGTTGAACCGTTGATCCTTTCTTCAACAATTTTCATGTCCGCCTCTACCATCAATTTGACCAAATTTTCAAAACTTGTACGTGGTCTCCATCTAAGTTTCCGTCTGGCTTTTGAAGCATCGCCCAGCAAAAATTCAACTTCTACAGGACGGAAATATTGCGGATCAATTTCAACATATTTTCGCCAGTCCATCTCAGCATAATCGAATGCCAATTCAAGGAACTCACGCACGCGATGCGATTTTCCAGTCGCCACAACATAATCGTCCGGCTCATCCTGCTGCAACATAAGCCACATTGCTTCCGCATATTCCTTAGCATAGCCCCAGTCTCGTTTTGCATCGAGATTACCGAGATAAAGTTTATCCTGTAACCCATTTTTGATATGCGCCACGGCGCGAGTTATTTTTCTACTCACAAATGTCTCCCCTCTTCGGGGGCTTTCGTGATTGAATAAGATGCCATTGCAAGCAAAAATATTATAACTCTCACGGTAATTAACTGTTGTCCAATAGGAATAAACTTTTGCACAGCCATAAGGACTGCAGGGATAAAAAGGCGTATTTTCGTTCTGAGGGGCCTCCTGAACCTTCCCAAACATTTCACTACTTGAGGCCTGATAAAATTTGGAATTGATCCCGGTTTCTCTGATAGCCTCCAGGATTCTGACGGTCCCTATTCCGGTAATATCACCTGTATATTCCGGCATGTCAAAACTTACCCGTACATGACTCTGCGCTGCCAAATGATAAATTTCATCCGGTTGCAGTCGGTAGAGCAGTTTTACCAGGTTCGTGGAATCGCTGATATCGCCATAATGCAAGAAAAATTTTATTCTCTTGACGTGTTGATCCACGTATATGTGATCGATGCGACCGGTGTTGAATGTGCTCGCTCTCCTTATCAGACCGTGGACTTCGTAACCCTTCTTCAGCAAAAGCTCAGCCAGATAAGAACCGTCCTGTCCGGTGATTCCAGTGATCAATGCTTTTTTCATATTAGCACCTAAACTTAAGGTTGCACAGCCCAATTTGTTATTAAATTTTTAAATCCTATCAAACTCATTCTCACAAAAGGATTCCATGTTTGAATCCCCGGACTTTAGCCTGCGAACTCTCTATACTACACATCAGCAATACTTTGTTTTTTAGCATATTATTCAGTGTGGTTTAATTATTTGGTTGCGGCCGATGACCGCACTATGGAATCCCTTTGGAAATGGAATACCTTTTTGGTTGTGCTTTTCTCCTTCCATGCAACTATAATTGACTCCAGGATTGATTTCAAGTCGTTGATTATCTTCCAGTTAGGATAATGTTCTTTGAATTTCTGCAAATTTGAGATGTAACATATATGATCACCTTTACGCGGCGGGTTCCGGTAAACGTGACGGATCTCCCGATCTGTCATTTCTTCAATCACGTTTATTGCTTCCAAGATTGAAATACTGTTTTTCCGCCCACCGCCAATATTATAGACTTCCCCCGGTTGTGGATTGCCAGCAAATTCTTCAATTGCACGAATTACATCGTAACTATGAATGTTATCCCTTACCTGTTTACCTTTATAGCCATAAATGGTATAAGTTTGACCTGCGAGCGCCACCTTTACCAGATAGGAAAGAAAGCCATGCAACTCTACGCCTGAGTGATTGGGTCCAGTCATGCAACCTCCGCGAAAAGTTCCGACCTTCAATCCGTAATAGCGCCCATATTCCTGAGCCATAATGTCAGCAGCAACTTTGGAAGCACCAAAGATTGAATGCAGGCTTTGATCGAGCCGACAATTCTCGTCGATACCCTCAAAATCCTCAGGTCTGGCATAATCATAACGTGTTGGCAACTCCTTTAGTAGTAGTTCATTTGGCGCATCTCCATATACTTTGTTGGTGCTCATCAGAATGAAGATTGCATCGGGGCAATATTGGCGTGTTGCTTCAAGCAGGTTCATCGTACCCAGAGCATTAACTTCAAAATCAATCACTGGAATTTCTGCCGCCTTATCATGAGAAGGTTGAGCCGCGCAATGTATGATTAAGTCAAAGGAATGGTCCTTAAAAAGCTTAAAAACTCTTTCTCGATCACGAATATCAATGTCGTGGTGAACGAAGTGCTTTGTGATGCCCTTTAAATACTTTAACTTCCAGGTCGTATCGCCATGTCGCCCAAAGAAGACACGGCGCATATTATTGTCCACTCCGATAACACAATGGCCTTGACTGTCAAAATAAGCAACCGCCTCGGAGCCGATAAGTCCATTACTGCCCGTGACAAGGATGTGCATTGGCTACCCCCTTCTACCGTTGGCTTGGTTTCTACCTAATTTAACTTGCTTAACGCCATGAAGAAATGTTTTAAAAAATAAGAATCCGTGTTTGAAGGGCTTCATATGTGACTCGCCAGCCAACCTGCGCCTGTAGACGATTGGCACTTCCATTATTTTGAGATCTAACTTTGCGGCTCCAATAAGCAAATCAAAGTCTCCCCACCGACAGTGATTCATTTCAATGTTCTGGTAATTACTCCTTAACAACGATTTTGTCCCACACAAAGTATCCGTCACTTTTTGACCCAACAGCCAACTAAAGAGGAAGGCAAATACCTTGTTCCCATACCAGTTCAATCTCCTCATTGCCTGAGTTTCCATCGAAGAGATAAACCTGGTTCCATTGACAAAATCCGCTTTGCCTTCAGAGATGGGAGTGAAAAACTTTTGGAGTTCTTCGGGTGGAACCGTCATATCGGCATCCAGGATCATGAGAACGTCTCCACTGGCCGCATCGAATCCAGCTTTCACAGCAGGACCCTTGCCACGGTTAGGTGAATATGAGATTAACCTGAGGTTGTCATGATCTACCATAAGATCGGTTACAATTTCTGCGGTTCCATCGATTGATCCATCATCCACAACAATAATCTCGGTAAATTCAGCTATTTGTGGGATTCTCTCAACAGCCTCTTGTATATTTTCTGCTTCGTTGTAGCATGGAATAATCACCGAGCAGGAATAGCTTTGCTTCTCCCTCTT
>JAABYK010000204.1:3716-14437 GCA_011775825.1 Candidatus Zhuqueibacterota bacterium
CCAAGTCGCGGGTGTTTGTTAATGAAAGTGGATTTTGGTTCCCGTATCACTTTCCATACTCTCCAAGGGTTTTCAGTCGTCGAGCCGTTCCACGCTCCATTATAGACAAGTTTCAAGGCGATACCTGACGCCAAATATTTCGGATACGGATTATCATCATTTTTTCCCTCTTCCAGGAGATGATCACCTTTTATCTGAGAGATATAATCGACATTCTTTTGTTGCAAAAATTCGTTTGTTATTTCACTGATGTCCAGATATCCGCCTTTGGTACGATAGTACGGAAGCAAGAAAATCGGAATGACTTTGTTTGAAAGGCGCTTTCCTGCCAGAGCAAAATTATTCAAATGCAATCGCCCGAGATTCATCAGAATTGAACCTTTCGGCAATTCATCAATGACGGGCGGATAATGATAGATTTCAGCGCGAGTTTTTTCGCCTCTGTAAACGCGGCCAAGTAAACTACGTAAAGGAATAAAGGCGGAAATAATACTTGTTGTCGCGAACGTAGCGATCAGCAATAAGCCAAGGAATCGAGGGTGCAGTTTTAACAAAAGGTCAATAAGAGGCACCGAAAGAATAACGGTGAACGCCATTAACGGGATACCATATCGCGGCACTTCTCCCAGTACAAAAAACCAGATGGGCAATCCCAAAAATAAAAACGAAAGGAAAACCTTTTTTAAGGTATCGCTATTTTGACCGCGACTGCGAAATGAGCTGTACAAGGCATAAAGCACCCCAAGCGGAACAAAGGCCGCAAAACTGGCGCCCAGGCCGCCTCGTTCCGAATAGTTAAATTGGCGCGCGTTTTTTTCAGTCCAAGGGTAAAGGGGCCATTCAATGCGGCTGTCCACGAAATCATGGTACTGCGCTTTCGGTCTCATAAATTCTATTGTGAAACCATCAAAAATGGTTCGCCCAAACATCTCGACTTTCGTGGGATAAAACGGATTACCGGTTGTAAAGAAAGCCCGGCCGAACCAGAAGATGCTCGGTACGAGCATCGCTACCAGCACCATCGCTGTTAGAAATTTGAGAGACCTCCCATGCCCATTGCGCTCGAGCAAAAGAGCGACAAAAACTGTGACAAAAAAAACGCCACCGTAGACCAGAAATGCCACCTTGGTTCCAATGGCGATCCCCATTGCCAATCCCGAAAGCACGATGCTTGATAGAAAGCGATTGGACTTGCCGGTTTTGAGCATATCGTGCCGATAAAGGAATAAGGCAATGGCAGCCATAATAAAGCTGGAGCCGTAGACTTCAGTATAGGCAAGAAAGGATTGAAAATTGATCAACGGAACACTCGCCATAATCAAAGCAGAAATGAACGCAGCCGCTCTGCTTGCACCGCACTTTAAGGCAATTAGATAAACAGAACAGATGAGAATCAGGGTTCCCAGCAGGTTAAATAAAAGTGCCAACCCCTGCCAACCGACACCAAGCAAAATCATCATGGGGATCTCAGCATTGCCGGGCAGGGCGTAGCGCCACGTCTTGGGCGGAATGCTGAGCGATCCTTCTTGCAGCCAACGCACCGCCAGGGGCAGACGGTAATAAATACCATCTGCGCCCTGGGGATACGAAGTAAACAAATCGATAGCAAAAACCGAGTAGCAACCGACAACAATTCCAAAAGAAAGAAGAACCGATGTGGGCAGCGTTTTAACAAATGCGATCAACGAGAATTTTTCAGCCCGCGGGTCTGTGGTCACCGGCTTTAGTCGATGCCATAAGAAAAGACTGAGCAGTACCAAAACATCAAATATCGCGATATGAAACAAGGAGAAGGCCTCGAATATCCCTAATAGCTGTAATGTCGCCACTAATTGAACCGGGAGCAAAACCAATAACACATAAACAACCAGGCGAACGAGAAAGTTTGTCGCTTGGTTTTCCCAGCTCCCGAGACGGCGACCTATCATCATCGCCGAAAACGCCGGCATGAGTAAAGAAAGAAGTGCTCCGATTGATTGCATTGTTTGGAAGAAATCCTAATATCGAAATCCGAAATCCGAAATTTGAATTTGGAATTTAGGATTTCAAATTTCGAGTTTGTCAGGTAAATCAGGCCTCGTGGCGGATGACCTCGATCGTTCCAAAGCTGAGCACCTCATCGATCCATTCACGGTCTTGCTCTTTCTCGAATCGGCAGTCTTCATTGGCGAAGTGCAGCTTGACGTTGTACTTGAGTGCCAGATCGAGGATGGACTTGCGCACTTCAGGCTTCTCGGGCAAGGAGTAGACCGAGTAGAGGACGACCTCGTTGGGCTGATCGTATTCGATGATATGCTGCAAGGTTGGCAGATGTGGCATCACTTCCAGCTCCAACTGCTCGTAGGTGTACTTGATACCTTTGGGCTCACAGTAGTCTCGCATCATGAGACGCTGTAAAACGATAGGTATCCCTGAGGTTATCCGCGTGTTGTTGTTGACGTAACTAATGCAGGTGTAACCTTTGGATTGTTCTTGTTTGTTGTTCATGATAGTACTCCTTTTCGAATGTCCTTATCTAACAAAACGTAGTAACCGCCTACCAGCTTGCGACGAATTTTCCCGCCCTTGACCGCCAACCGGAAGTCAATGCTGACACGCGTCTGGCCTGTCTCGTTAGGCACGTTGCCGTGAATGATCTCCTGGTTAAAGAGCACCGCCTCCCCAGGATCGGCAACCACTGGTCTTGAGGCCTTGAAAAAGACCTCCTGCATCTTGTCCTGCCGCCAGGCCTCCTTGTAGGCCAGTTTGGTGAGTCTGATCGATTCCTGACGACCGATCACCTGCATGCTGTTGGTACCGAAGACTGGTGTCAGCGGTATCCAGCAGGTGCCTGTCCCCATCCCGTGACCGTACCAAAGGCCGGTATGGAAATTGATGATCATTTCGTGCCGCTGGGGCAGCAAAACGCGAATGTTCATAAAACGCTGCACCGCAATCTCCCTACCGAAAAGCGGTTCGAGGATGTCGTGGGTGAAGCTGTGGGCAATCTCTCGCCAATTCTTGTTGCCAGTTTCGGTGATCATCCACTTGGTCAGCGCCGAGACCTCGGTGTACGGCATGGTCTCGTGTAGTTGGGTCAGGTCGGTTGAATCGAACCCGCGCTCGGCGATTTTCTTCTTAACCCAACCAATAAAAGGGTATTTCTCAACGTCATATTTGATCTGCTCAAGATCGACGATGACGTTGTTATCCCCGTCAACGATCTGACCAATCGTTAAATCACTAGTCATTATGCTCATGAGACACCTCCAAGTTAGTTAAAATGTTCGAAGGGCTAAAGCGAGCCGTGACCCCATAATACCGGCTCTGCAAGGACTAGATGTCAACAATCCGAAGCCGTACTAACAGCAAAAGAGAGAGGACCGGCAGGTGAAGTTCACATGTCCGTTAAATCGTTAGAGAAGCATTGGGGTTGGTTTAACAAAGCCTTAACATTTACATGAGGTCGAAACGGATAAGAGCAATATCTCGCAGGAGTTTCAGCCCAACAGGAATCACCTTGACTTTGGAGCGTCCGGACTTGCGGGCGTCAGTGCTGATGGGGACATCAACCACGCGCATCGATCGGCTGAGCGCCCGAACCGGAACCTCTGCATCGTAGGACGCGTGGTCACAACGGAGTTGCATCGCCTCAGCGGCGGCACGCGTCCAGGCCTTCATTCCGGCCAACACGTCGGTCATCCGTTGACCGCACAGCAGGGATGTGTAAAGACTAATGGTCCGGTTTCCGATGGCGCGATGCCATGGCGCGCCGCCGGGATTACGGATCGAGCCTTTGGTGAATCGGCTGCCCAACGTGACGTCGGCGCAGCCCTTGCGAATGGGTTCAACCAGTCGCGGCAGCTCTTCCGGAAGGAACTGCAGGTCGCCGTCGATTTGCGCCATGATGTCGGCCCGGGCTGCTTCGATGCCGATGCGGACCGCGTGTCCTTTGCCACGGTCGTTTTCATTGTGGATGTACCGCAGACGGGGGAATTCATTAGCTAACTTCCGAACAATATCGCCCGTCCGATCGGAGCCGCCATCGATCACCAGGACTTCGCACTCTCCGTCGAGAACATCAAAAATCCGGCGGGTACATCGCTCAATCGTGCCTTCCTCATTCATTGTCGTCACGATGATACTAAGAGCGGGTCGATTCATGATTGAAACTCCAGAGCACAAAGACCCAAGAGTGCCCAAGTGATTTGCATGTTCTGAAATCCTCAAAATATGAATCTATCAAGCAATCGGATAACTTCTTTGATAAAATTCCTTACCGCCAAACTGTGAAGAAGGTAGGCAAGGTAGCTTGCACATGCTGCAAAAAGAAAAAGTGACGCTGTGGATTTAGCTTTTTGCATTTAGCATATCCAGGGATGCTGGAGCGGCTGCCGTAAAGCATAACAAGATTCAATTAGCTCCACCGAACGTTTGCCTTCCCGGTCGGGGATAAAAGGCTCCCGATGAAGGCGTATTGCATCCACAAAGTCATCGATCTGACGACGGAAAATATCATTCGCTTTCTCCTCAGACAACCCGTTTCGAATCACTCGCCCAGTTAAAGTTAAATCTTGACCCTGCATTTTCAATCGTATCTTTGAGTTGAATTTGGTCTCGACCTCTAAACTGCCAAGTTCTCCCCGGATGATACAGGTGTTTCTCAGCTCGCGCGTCCTGCTAAGGTCCACCACTCCGGTGGCACCGTTTTGCATTTTGAGCCGGAGCTCGCAGTCCGCTTCAACGCCACCCATCGCATCATCGTAGTAGTATTCAATACTGTTGTAGTCACCCAACCACCAAAGCAACAGATCGAGAACGTGGACACCGGTATCAGCCAGCACGCCGCCTCCAGTCTCTTTTCGGAAGGCAAAATCAGACGATACCGGCCATTTATAACTCGTGCCTTCGCGAAAATCAAAGCTGATGATATCCCCAAGCAGGCCACTTGTGATTGCCTGTTTCAGAAATTGTGATGAAAGGAAGAAGCGGCGTGCTAAGCCAACAGTCAGGACGGTTCCCGAACCAGCTGCTGCCTGGATCATCGCATCGCAATCGCTCGTGCTCAAGGCCATTGGTTTTTCAACCAGGACATGGATACCGCGCTGCAACAACTCTATCGATACCTCCGCATGCAGGTGATGCGGCAACGCAGCGATAGCGGCGTCGACGTCATCAAAGATTTGTCGATAATCATCAACCGCTGTTGGCACATTAAACCTGCCTGCCAATTGACGAGCACGTGGCAGAACTTTATCAACAAGCACGGTCACTTCCACATCCTCACAAAGCGCAATGGCCTGAAGATGTGCGTTAGCCACTGCCCCACAACCGATTATCGCGATCTTGAGCTTTTCCATGAGTCAACTATGGCTGGGAATTAAAGCACGGTGGATAGCCGAATGCTTCCAACTCCCGACCAATGATCGATTGTAATTTCTCTTTTTCCTGGTCCGAAAAATCCCTGCGACCTGTTCCAATATTTGAGTCGTTAATCGGCTTGGCAACTTCCCGGTGCTCGCTCAGCACCGGGACATCCCCCATACCATTGGCGAAATCCTCCGAGCTCAACATCTGCTGCTCGAATGTCACATTCAAAAACTGACAAACTGCTTTCGTGGTGGCCTCAGGCTGCCTGACGAGATCTTCATAACGAACCAACATGGAGCGCTCAGGATGCGCCTTGGTAAAATCGCGGGTTTGTTGCACCACTCGAACCCAACGATGAGCGGCCGTTGTGAGACTCGTAAAGAAACCATATCGTAAAGTGGATGAAATCACATCACAACCGTCGCGCGCCAGATGGATAAATTGGGCATCTGGAAAAACCTTCAATATATCCTCAAGTGCACCGGGTTCATACGAGATAAGCGGCGTTTTATCCCCCCATCGAACCATCGAACAGCCATGTCGTTCAGCGTGATACCTGTAAAATCTATCCAGCATATACGCTAAGTTTCGTCGATTGTGAGGGATATCGATCAATTCATTGACAAGCGGCCTCAGCGAAACCTCGAACGTATAAAATTCGTGATGGAACTCGAAGAGCGACATGATTAGATGGACCAAATCGGACCAGATCATGATCTTGCTGAATTGTTGGTATTTCCTGATGCTTGTGCCAAGCCCAAAATTTTCCGGGGGGATATGCAGTTCCGAATGCGTGGTCAGAATGCGTCTGAACAAGGTGCTTCCTGAACGACCGGATCCTATCACAAAAAAAGGTGTGTATCGCTCCTCACTGTTGAGTGGATAACCCAAGAAAGGCAGACGACGCCTCAACTCACCGTTTCCCAGCCGCCGGACGATCGCTGGCGGAAGTGCGGTTCTTAAAACCAACTTTAGCCGGTCGTTGGAACCGTCAAGGCGCCAGGCCTTAAATGCGAACCTGAAGGCTTTACCGCGATAGCCGTGATTGTACCACGAGATCGCTGCCTTATAAAATCCAAAACTGAGAAAACGGTCACTCTGTCCGATGGAGTCGAAAAGCTCCCGGTGCTTATTATAAATATATTGGGCTACTTCGGCATCGTGTAGACGACAAGTAAAGTTCAAAGATTTGTTTAAAATGCGGTAACGATACAACGGTTCAGCGACACGCGCTGCCCTGCATCCGCTACTGAATGCGCGAATATAATATTCCCAATCCTCCCTGCCACGCCGTAGCGGGTCTGCCTCATCGTAGCCTCCAAGTCGTTCCCAGAGCCGCTTTCGCATCATGGTCCCGGCGCCGGGTATCGCCTGACTGCGCAGTATGTCTTCAATCGTAGGGATTTTGTAAGTAACAATTCTGTCGTCGGATCCAAAAAGGCGGACATCGCCAAAAACGCAGTCTATAGTGTCGTCTTGCCAAATGACCGACACGAGACGCTCTAAAAATGTGGGCTCGATCATATCATCGGCATCGACGCAAACGAAGATTTCGGTGGCGCTTGCACGAATTCCGGTGTTGCGCGCCGCTGCCGGACCGCGATTGATTTTATGTCTAATGATACGAATATTTGGTTGATCATTTTGCGATATCGCAGGCTTCAAAAGCTCATGTGAGCAATCATCCACGAGGATTACAGAGAAATTTGGATAGGTTTGAGCTTTAATGCTGGATAGGCACTGCTCGAAATAGCGCGCGTGATTGTAGTAAGGAACGATAATCGTCACTTCCGGCCGCGACTTATCCGACATCAAAATCTCCTTTTCACTACTTGACGATCCTTTTTCAGAAGTTACCTAATGGGTGTATTTAGTCAAATAACCCCTTAGACCAGGTCAATATCCCCATAGGTAAGAGTCCAATTTGACGGATGGGCAATATATTCCTCGAGTTCAGGACTTTCAAACACCCTGGCACAGAAGACGATGCTAAACCAAATTTCCGAACGAAAGGTATCAAACACTTCGTCAAAAAATCCAATATCATGGCCGATAAAACGGATCTTTCTGTAAGGTCCATCCCTATAGTATGACAGGATTCGACCGATAAGCATACGGCTGTTCAGGACATTCCGGTCCCTCGCGAGCAGCTCGCAAATGGTCACGTCGCTTCCAGCCTCAGCAGTAACAACTGCCAGCGCAATAATTTGTTTGCCTTCTACTAGATAGAAATAATCAAACTCGCGGTCGGGATTTTGATCGTAACGCCAGCGCAAATATTCAGAATCTTTCCATATCGATAAGACTTCGTAGGGACGTATTGTGTGCCACAGTTCATCATATCCGTGGGGAACGGTCTTACTTTGATGAAACGTGGCGTCGCGCGACAATCGGAATGTCATGCTGCTCTGGAGATGCTTCAGGACAAACCGCTCTTTAAACAACCTGAACCGTAACCATATACTATAAAAAAAATTGTTAATCTTTGAAGTCAGCCCATTGGAATAAATATTCAAGCGTAACCAATATTGCTTGAGGGGGGTAATCGGTTTGCTGCCAAGTCGTTTTACATGTCCAGGATAAGATGTCTTGCTGAAAAACGAGAAAACTATGGACACGTCGTTTGTCTGCAACGCCTCATAGCAGTGTTGTGCGGTCTTTAACGATATGCCCTGGCGCTGAACATCCGGGTGGGTCATCAGGTCGACGACTTGACTGCCAAGCAGCGAATCACCCCTGAAATTTATTCTAACCGGTAGCACCGTGTATTGGCCAACAATTTTCTGATCAAACGGAGTGTAAGCAAGAGCCGCCTGTACCTCTAGGTAAGGGTTATTCTGGAACTTCCAACGCCAGTGTTCAAGCGAACGCCGGTGATGGAATACGAGCCGCCATAGTTCGAGGATTTGATGTTCGTCGCCTTTATTATAGGACCGGACGTGCCATTTGCTGCCTTCGATTTCCGACAAGTTTCGGCGCTCGATTTTTGCACCCACGCTTTCCGTGGTCATTCTTTGGTCCTTCGTATTTGTTCGAATTTCCAATTTAGAGTTTAGTTTAATATGGCTCGAACCGCTCGCCGCGCGCGACAAGTCGCTTGCAGCACCTCCAATACCGGGCCATGCACCAAATCTGCGAAGCGATACAGGTAATGTTCGCGGAATATTCCGTTACGCTTGAGCACGCGTTTGCTATTTTCAACCGGTCCTGTGTCAGAGGTGAGCACGGATTCATACCTGGCTTGAAAGGCCTCGTCTAACACCTCGGAGTCGTATGAGCCTCCTGGCAAACAAAGCGTTGTACACGGCAGACCCGTCAGCTCCTCGACCTGTCGCTTGGACTCTCTAAGTTCAGTCCGTTTGGTTTCCCGGTCGCATTTTGCCAATAAATAATGATGAACCGAGTGGGAAGCAAACGTCACCCGCTCGGATTCCACCATTTCCTGAATTTGCACTTCAGTGAGCGGACGGTAATCTTGTTCGTGGAAGACATCGTCAGGTGAGGCGGATACCGCTAGGGCCTTCAAAGCCAGATCGACGAATTCGTCTCGGCGAATCTGCTCAACCTGCACAGATTGACGCATGAGCCAATTATACAAAGCCAAACGTCCGGAGAAATCTTCCAGGACAAAGTCATGAGCTACTCCTTGCCATTCCATACTCACTTGTTTTTTTTTACAACGATTCACGGCATATTCAATAATGTCGTCCCACAGAGGCTCTTGCTCACGCACGAATGCCGTCGGCAGGGCAAAGACAGCCTTCAAGTCATAACGCTCCAGCAGTCTAAAAACGTTGAGATAATGGTTTTCGTAGCCGTCGTCAAAGGTCAGGACGACGTTGGTTTGGGTTCGGGACAGGCCGTTTCCGGTTATCAGATGACCCAGGCTAACGATATTGCAACGGCGTTTGAGATAGACCAGATGTCGCTCAAACTCCTCGATTGGAATGCTGTAGCCATAGTAATTGGCAATCCCTTCAAAATGGTCACGACCGGGGATGCCGTGGTAGATGAGAATCATGGCGCGTTTTCCGCGCAATCTATCCGAAAGCACCGGACCGCCGAGGTGATAAGATAATCCAAGCAACCCGCGCAGAACTGTGGCACGGACACTCAAGCTCGGTCGCAACAATTTATCCGTTCTCCAGGAAATTGGCCCACCTAGCCCATTGCTCGGTCAATCTCATTCCGGATTTAAAATCAAAAACGGGTCGGTAGTCCAATAATTTTTGGGCTTTGTCGATGCGCGCTCTGGCTTTCGACGCATTGACACGCACGATTGAAGGATGCAACATCAGGATAGGTTTCTGCTGTTCTGGTTTATTCTGCGGCTCATACATCCCATTGCTGTTGTTGATCCGTCTCCGCAGTGACCGTTTAATTTGACGGGGCAAGAGCAATCGAGCCGTTTTCACCAGCAGGTCGACCTCTACAGTTCTACGAAGCCGCTGACGAGTGCGACCCTCAGCCCGCATGATGCTTAATGCTTCCCTTACAAGACTGCCCTTTTGGCGTTTGCGGTTAAAGTAAGCCACGGCTTCGGAGGCGGACATACTCACCGTGCTCGAGTAACCTAGCATCCGTTCGTAGCCTGCGTAGAATTCCCGCCAGGTAATGGGCTGTTGCCCGGCAATAAGAAAGATTTCGCCTACCGCCCTATCCTTCACAGCGGCAAGCAGCATGGCACCCACCATATCATCTATATAGACAGCATTGCAAAGGCCATTGCCTCCGTTAACCAGGATGACCCTGCCGGATTTAAGCTGGTTGAGCACGCCGACGGTCCAGGCCCGGCCAAAAGGCCCGTAGACCACCGTTGGCTGTAGAATCGTAACTGGCAGTCCATATCGTTTCCGGTAAGAGAGGGCCAGTTTTTCTGTCTCAAGATTCGCGGCAGCATAAGCATTTTCGGGGTGACGTGGCGTGGTTTCGTCAAAATCGCCATCGGGCAGCGTCCCATAAACGAGCACGGTAGTGAGGTGAACCACCCGCTCAACTCCGGCCAGCCGGGCGGCTTCAAACACATTGCAAGTCGCCTCGACATTGACGCGGCGCTCCATCGATTCGCTGTCCTTAACTTCCCAGGCACAATGAAAAACGATATTGCATTGGTTGACCGCTCGTTTGACGTCCTCCGAATTGGTCACATCGCCCTGCATCATCTCGACCGGAAATCGGGCTATTCGAGATGCCCGGGCAAAATTGCGTACCAGAACCCGGACATTTGCCTGGCATTCCAATACCAATTTTTCCACCAGACGTCCACCAATGAATCCCGTCCCGCCGGTTACCAACACTCGTTTGCGCGAGAAATCCATATCTCTATTTGTCATCAGAATAGGCGAGAAAGTGCATAGAATGAATTACGAGGT
>JAABYK010000204.1:14506-16215 GCA_011775825.1 Candidatus Zhuqueibacterota bacterium
TAAACTTCGTAGAGGAGACAAACCTTGTATTATAGCTTTTTAAGTATTGAACATGCTCCGCATCAGTTGGATAATGTTGATCTCCGGAGTACGGATAATCGGTCATGCCATGAAAAGGTAACGGTTCCACGGTTTGTCCATTAGCTGTGTTTATATCAGCGTCTTTATCCCATCCGTCGCTCATAAAAATGAAGTCTCGTGACCAGCCCTGTGGCAAAGGCGGGAGACCCATAGCATCAAACTCTAATGTTACCTCGTCCCCGGAATTCATAATAACGTACATATCATCGGTTGCTTTTAAAATAGGTGTCACATCTCCATATCGTGTAAAATAGCCCGACATATCTCGCCAAATTGGCATGTCCACTTTATTGGAATAGTCATAGAGGTGAGGCCCATTAGGTGCAGGGCGGTACATCTTTGAGTACCCACCAAAATGCAAATCCGCATAGACCGGTTCAAGCGTGGTAATGTTCTGAGGACTTTGGCTGGCTTGGGTCGAGAAGAAAATTTCATCCCAGTAGATCTGATAGTTCGTGGTAATACGAACACGAAAATCATCGGCTGGAAATGTATCGGTCAAATCCACCACCATCGTTTTATTTTTCCCGGAAGGCAGGCCCAGAAAATCATAAACCGAAACCCAACCGCCTTTTCCGTCCGCAACCTCTAAATAGGGCGGCCGGGGCGTAATCTGGCTGTTTTGCGAGACCGCCACGTTAATGCTTGTATCCGTCCAGAATATCCATCCGCGAAGAAACAGCGTTATCTTTTCTGCTTCTATCAAGTTCCCTAAATCTAGCGTTAGACTGTGCATTTCGGTTAGACCTTGATATCGGCTGAGCTTGAAATTATCAACATAGACATAATCGTGTTTTTTAATCCGTTCTAAAACATCCCGACCGTCATCATCATAAGCACGAACGGGCCTTTTTTTGCTGGCCACTTGATAAATCTTAAATTCCGGATACGGCGGGGGAGCAAACCGCTCGTCGGTGTAAATTTCCACATCTCGGGGGTGATCCACGACAAGGAGTTCAACTTCATCCAGATAGACGGTTTCCCAGAGTTCTTCCGTAAACTGAAATACGTAGCGACCATTTCGCGGCTCGACCAGATGCCCGCTCACCTTCAGGTACTCCCTCGGATTAAACGGGGCGTAGTGGTTTGAGTCCAGAAGTAAACCCAACGGGCTGTTACCGAGCAAGTCGGTAACAAACTCGAACTCGTGACCATTCCATGAATACAGGAAGGGACATGAACCCTTTAAAATCTGTTTTTCCGTGATTAACTGATCGCCTTCGGGGCGAATAATATTTTGTGGTACACCATTTGTCCAGACTACTCTAACGACATCTGCTTGCGCTGCCTTCGAAAGACCGAAATGGGTAACGGGCGCGTCCACATACTTCAACTGGTAAGCGGAACCAACCTTGAGTTCCAGACGAGCGCCAATGCCATAGATATTGTTCTTGGTTCCCCCGCTGGTTATTCCTTCAAGTTGAATATCGATCCAGTGATTGGCGTTTCCACCTTGATTCTGATAAAGGGCCAGTTGCTCATTTTCATCCAGCAGAAACAGATCCAAGTCTCCATCCGAATCGTAGTCGGCAGCGGCTGCGTGAGCTATCGGCCCTGATGACGACATGACTAAATTTATTTGGTTTTCAAAATTCCCCCATCCGGCATTTCGCAACAAGCGTACTTGC
>JAABYK010000665.1 GCA_011775825.1 Candidatus Zhuqueibacterota bacterium
GTCACGATGCCAACCAACAGAATGACCGTGATGGCCATCTGAGCAATGACCAGGGCTTTGCGTAATCCGGCGCCACTTGAAGAACGGGCAAACGCACCCTTCAACGTTTTTACCGGTTGGAAGGCTGACAAAAAAAACGCCGGATACAAGCCGGAAAGCAGTCCGACAATCAGGGTTAGAAACACGAAGCCGATGGGCAGCCAGGCACTCTGGAGATAATTGGTTTCAAGCTGAAGACCGGTCAGATCATTCAAGACATTCGTCAGGAGTTCGACAAGTCCGAATGCAACCAGAACGGAGAGGGCCGTGACCAACAGGGATTCTATCGTAAACTGGCTCATCAACTGCGAGCGGTGCGCCCCCAGGACTTTTCGCATGCCCACTTCCCTGGCGCGATTTATGGATCGCGCTGTCGTCAAGTTCATAAAATTGATGCAAGCAATGACCAGCACCAGAATCGCAATCCCGGAGAAAATGTAAATGTAGCGAATGTCGTTGTTCGGTTCCACCTCATTGTTCAGGTTGGAATGCAGATGAATGTCTTTGACGGGCTGCAAAAAAAGATGTACGTTGGAGCGGGTCGGTGGGAAATATTTTTGTTCGATGTGTTTGAGCTTGGCTTCGAATGCCTGAGCGTCGGTTCCTGGCGTAAGTTTGACATAGGTCCAGAAACGATACATGTACCAGCTCTTCATGGCGTCTGCAAACCCGGCTGGTAAGCCGTTGAAAATATTGTCCAATGAGGCAAAGACATCGTATTTAAAATGCGTATTTTCGGGCGCGTTTCTAACCACGCCGGTGATTTGATAGTCGGTGCTCATGTTGTTGAAATTCACGAGTAGGGTTTTGCCAACCACATCGATGTTGCCAAAATATTTGCGTGCGGTCTCTTCGGATAAGACGATTGAATTCGGTGCGCTCAATGCCGTTTCGGAGTCGCCCTTTAGGAATGGTATGGTAAGCAGTTCAAAAACGGAGTTGTCAGCGAAATAGAAACGGTCTTCCGCAAAAAGCCGGTCATCGATTTCAATCGCCGGATCCTGATCGAAGAGTTGTCCAAGACGTGCGACCTGTTCGACTTCGGGAAACTCCTCGGTAAGCACCTCTGCGGCGGGATAGGAGATACTGGCAATCCCTTGTCCTAAATTATCGGGGGTGTCCAGAATCGCCACCCGGTGAAGCTGGTCAAGCTCTTGGTGGTAATTGTCGTAGCTCAATTCTCTGACAACGTACAACAGAATGAGTATGCAACTGGCAATCCCGATAGCCAAACCGGTGATGTTGATAAAGGAATTGACTTTGTTTTTCGACAGGTTGTTTAGCGTGACTTTCAAGTAATTCTTGAGCATCTTGCCTCCGTAAGATAGAACACGGACGTCGTCAATTGGGAGCGTATCGTCACTTGCAAATTCGTGCTGCGGTCATCATTGTAAAGAATTAGGCAAACATTGAATAATTCTATCTTTGTAAAACTTACGTCTTTCAAATTAATCAACAATTGTGCCATTGTTGTTTTTAAAACACTTACACTTAAATTTTAGAAAAGAGGATCTATGGCTTATCCGCTGGCAATACAGTCAGTGCACGAAAACGGACGCTATGATTGTTTGACCGAAAGGAGTGAGACTAAGAGTCGTTTTTCGCATGGACTTAAGAACGGGATTGTCGGTTCGAGCTGCCCGTCCTTATCATCATTTCATGCATAAGGAAAAGCCGTTGCCAGGAAGAGGTTGCTTCCTTCGAAGCGTGGGGTTTGCAATGACAGACTTTGGCCCTGTCACTGCGAAACTTTTTTGCCGAAGCAGTTCCCTCGAATCAGTACCATTCGAAAGATACTAATTGAACAGAATTATGTTGATTCAAGTGCCGGGAATTCTTGTTTTGCATTTATAGATTGAATCAAATAAATCAAATTGAAAGACAAGCATGGAACAAGCAAAAAAAAGATATTATACGGCGGAGGAGTATTTGGCGCGCGAAGAAGCTTCGGACTACAAAAGCGAGTTCTATAAGGGTGAAATATTTGCCATGACCGGAGCATCAATCAATCATAATCGGATTGTGACAAATGTGACTGCCGCGCTGTATTCCGCGTTGAGGGACTCCAAATGCGAAACTTTCATGAGTTATATGCGAATTTGGGTTGAAGCAAAAGAATTGTTCACGTATCCCGACATCAGCGTTGTGTGCGACAAACCCAAATTCTATAAAGACCGATGACACGATAACAAATCCATTCATAATCTCTGAGATTTTGTCAGAGTCCACCAAGAATTACGACCGCGGTGATAAGTTTGAATTTGATCGTTCGATACCTTCGTTTGAAGAGTATGTCCTTGTGGATCAGTCCCGTGTTTACATTGAGCAATTCTATATTGGCCAGGAGGGACATTGGGTACTACAGGAATATGATAATCCGAACGACACCCTCAAATTGGTAAAGATCGATTTTGAAATGCCCTTGAAAGACATGTACCGTCGTGTAACTTTTGAAGAGAGTCAATCCCCCCGCTAAGCTCTTCGACAATCCACTTTATTTTTAGAGTCAATGTCACTCATACTGCAATGCCCACCTGGATTAGCGTACGCAACCAGCGACCACGAAACGTTTTTCAATTTTTCTGTCCGCTTAATTTATCCAACATTCGGATGGCATTTTGGTTGTCCGGATTGAGTTCCAATGATTTGTTGTAAAAGATCACCGCCAGGCGATGGTTACCGGATTTCATGTAAGCCTCCGCCAGGCTGTCGTTTGGATTCCAGGCATCCGGATGCATCTGCACATTCAGCTTAAAGATTTCGATGGCCTCTTCGATTTTATTTTTTCCCAGGAGTTGATACCCCAATCTGTTCAGGGGGTTGGGCCCGAAATCAAATGCCTGACCGTCGGCGTATTTCTCATGCAACTCATGATATTTCTGAATGGCGGCGCGGACACCTTCTTCCGCGATCACCTCGGACAGAACCGACTCCAGGGACTGCGGCTTTTTGTATCCGCGGTGGCAGGTCATACATGCGACCTCGATGGCGGGATTCCTGTGTTCGCCGAGTTTCGCAAGCTCTTTGTTGTTTATCGTCTCCACCAGTTTCATCATGATGCGGGCCATGCGTTTAGTTTGTTTCTCATCAGAAGCAAAATCGTACGTCGAGAGGTCGCTGACGTCTTCGGCAACGTGACAATGGCTGCATCTTACCCCAAGCCCGGTGGCAAATTGAAACATGGTTCTGCGCAGTTCCTGCTTTGAGATATCCTTTGGCAAGACTTTCACGTTTTCCGGCTTGTCAGGCCAGGGCACCTGAGCAAAACTTTCAAAAGGTAGAAAAAAGACTGTCGCCATCAATGGAACCAGGATCATGTGTCTCATCATGTCCTCCTAATTTTGAAATGAACTTTGGGTTTAGTTGTGAAGATGACTTGCCAAATTTACATCATAAAACCCAGCTTTCATACGAAGAGGAGGTCTCGAAATATATTACTGGACATGTTTTAGACTATTCAGAGCGAAATGTTTGCAAAATGAAGAAAAAGTCTCAAGGGTAGTCCCAAAGTCGCGAGTTTGCGCAGAGCAACATAGGGCTTCACAAACCCAAATTCTCGTGACGGGAGATGTTGAGGGCATGCTTGGGATTTAGGGGTGGATTTCGATCCCGAACGTAACAAAGGAGCTTGTTTGCACTCGCCCCCTCTGTAAGGAAAGATTTGTTGCTTCACATGTCGGAAAGGTTGTCTGTTCAGATGCAGTGTAAAAATCAGTGAGTGAAGCGAACGTATTTTTACAAACACCGCCCTGCTGAAATGCAAAAATACGCTTCGCTGATTTTTGCACTCCCAAAGACACCGTTTCCTAAAAAGAGTGAGAAATCTTGTTAGTGCTGGCCCCTTCGCTCCACATGGTAGCAACGATGAAACAACGTTCCATAAGTTGACACCTATGGAACATTTCGGGATTCACCCTCTTTTTTTGTTCCGGTTCCGCTGGGAACACAATCAACTGGTTCGATGCGTGGAAACGTAGATCGATTTTCGTTGTCCGATTTTCGATCTACGAAATCATTCATACCTCAAGGAATTCACGGGATTGGACAAGGCTGCTCTTATCGCTTGCGTGCTCACGGTCACCAGCGCAATGAACAGCGCCACCCCGCCTGCCACCACAAACAACCACCACTGAATATCGACGCGATAGGCAAAGCTTTCCAACCATTTGTTCATGGCCCACCAGGCAATCGGACTTGCCACAAGGAACGCCACGGCCACAAGTTTGGTGAATTCTTTGGAAAGGAGCATGACCAGTCCACTCACTGAAGCGCCCAACACTTTTCGAATGCCGATTTCTTTGGTGCGCTGCTCTGCGGTAAAGGATGCTAACCCAAACAACCCCAGGCATGCGATAAAGATGGCCAGAATCGTAAAATATTGAATGACTTTGCCAAGCTTTTGCTCTCTCCGATAGAGGTTTTCGATATCATCATCCAGAAAGCGGTAGTTGAGCGGCCAGTCGGGTACAAACTTGTCCCAGGTTTTCCGGATATGTGCCATAGCCGCGGGGATGTTTTCTGCACCGATCCGTACCGCAAACTGACCGCCACCGAACCGGACGATCAAAGGTTTGAGCTCTTCGTGCAAAGGTTCAAAATGAAAATCTTTGACCACGCCCACGACTTTGCCGGATTGCGACACCGTGCCGTCCGAACGCACCCGCTCCAGTTTTTTACCAATCGCTTCATCAAGAGTCCAGCCAAATTCCCGTAAAGTCGCTTCATTGATGATAAACGCCTCTGTGCTATCCGTCGGGAAATTTGTGGAATACTGCCGTCCGGCAATGATTTCCAAACCCAGGACATCGATGATATCGTGCGTGGCGGTGATGATGCCGATCCACTTCGGTTTGTCATGCGACATGCCTTCGGCCACAAACGCATTTGCGATGCCGTCTTCCAGACCGGGCACGCTTCCGCCGATGCGACTCACAGCCAGGACGTCTTTGTGCTGCAGCAATTCATTTTTTATGGCGATATATTGGCGGAAGGCATTACCGAACATGTCGAAGTACACGATTTGCTCTTTGGCGATCCCCAGGTCTTTGTTTCTCAGAAAGTTGAGTTGATTGTAAATGATGCTGATGCTGATGAGCAATACCAGGGAAACCACGAACTGACTGACAACCAGAACTTTTCGAAGGGAAGCCTCACTCCGACCGGAACTGCCTGCGCCTTTCGTCGTGCCTTTTAGCACGTTGATGGGGCGATACCCTGAGAGATAGAAAGCCGGGTAGCTGCCCGCAAAGATGCCCACCAGCAAACCGATGCCGATCAAACCGAACGTCACCACCGGATTTTCGAAATAATGGATTTCAAGAGATTTTCCCGCTAATGAGTTAAACACCGGGAGCGCCACTTCGATAATCGCGATGGCCAGCAGCAAGGAGAAGAAACTCATCAGAATGGTTTCGCCCAGGAATTGCCGGACTAGGTTTGTACGATAGGCGCCCAAAACCTTGCGCATGCCCACTTCCCGGGCGCGACTCGTAGAACGCGCGGTGGCCAGGTTCATGAAGTTGATGCAGGCGATCAACAAAATCAGCAGGGCAATGGCCGAGAAAATGTAGACATAAATGATGTTGCCGTTGGTTTCGATTTCCAAATAACGCTGCGAATGCAAGTGAATGTCC
>JAABYK010000555.1:0-7017 GCA_011775825.1 Candidatus Zhuqueibacterota bacterium
GCACAGATATTTACTTGAACGACCACCTGGGCTCAGCGCGGGCGATGGTGGGCAACAACTGGAGCGCTAATTACTATCCGTTTGGCGAGGTGGCCTCCATGACCGGCTCTACGAGTGATACCCGGTTTGACTTTACGGGGCAGGAGCGGGATCAGGGCACGGGGTTGATGTATTTTGGCGCCAGGTATTATGACCCCCGCATAGGACGCTTTTTGTCCGTAGATCGGTTTACAGATAAATATCCAACATGGACGCCTTACCAGTATGCGGCAAACAATCCTCTGTTGTTCGTCGATGTGAANNGTCTGGAGATCAAGAATACATCGACAGATTTACGCAAATCGCTAACAAAAAACTGGGGGGACTTTACACGGTTTCAGTTGCCGAAAATGGAGTGGTTACAATTGCGGCAACCGGGGAAGGGCCCCTATCTCGTTCGCAACAAGCATTTCTGGATGTGCTTAACGGAGCGGTGAGTTTTGATGTGGGGGCGGTTAGGATTGGTTTGGTAAGTGGAAGCAGCAGTGTCTACGTTGGAAGATGGAACAGTGGTTCTGTGAACGGTCAACAGGTCGGAGGACTGATTGATGTAAGTGACATTTCGGCTTTTCCAACCAACGGCGCTCTTGTCTCACAGGCAGGTCTGATCGGTCACGAGGTAGCTGAGCAAACAAGGAAACAACTGGGCAATCTTCCAGATGTCATGAACGAATATGACGTTGTTGCAATGCAGAAACGAGAACTGGCCCACCAGGCTGGCTTGGATGCCCAAAGTGCTATCGACGGGGCTGTCCGCGTCGGCCTTCCCGGGGTGGTCCCTGGTTTGATAGTTACGCGCTTCCGAACGAGTTCAGGGATAACTGGCATAGTGCTTCAGCACACCATTAATGGCAACGTACTATCTGTCCGAGAGAAGCTATACCGGTAACCAAAACCCATACAAGGAGGTCTCGATCATGCGTTTGCTCGCTGCTTTGGTCATAATTATTCTTCAAATGACCGCTAGCTGTGAAAGTAATGAGACTGCGGAAGTTGAGTTGCGCCGCATCCCGAACCGTTTCAAACTTGATGAAATGGACTTGACGACCATAGCTATTGACACTTTGGAGTTAGCGACTGTCGATTCTGCGCTAAACGCTTATTTCACTTTAATCCAGAGAGTTACAGCAGGTGAGTTAGACTGGTCCAACTCAGAGACAAAGGACGCGACGATGCAGGCTGTATCTGTATTACATGAAATAAGCATGATTCCTGGTCAGTGGAGCTTGGGGCCCTATGGTATCACCTACTCAAACGACAGCCTTAAAGAAGACTTGGTACTGTGGAAAGATTGGTGCGCTTCAAAAAAGATGCTTTTAGGATGGGACTGCAAAGAAAGAAGAGTTTATAACAGGTTTTTTCGCAATAATAGTGATGTAGTTGAGCTTGTTTTTAATTACTATCTTGAGTTCATTAGAACTGCCATTCAAGCGCGCCCATTTTTCCCTGCTTCTGTTGGTGAACGCAATCGCTTTCATCAGGTTGTTTCCTCGCTCGAGATGATTACAGGAATCAAGGCTCAGAGTCGCCCAAGTAATCCGGACTCTCTATTGAACGTGAATTACCGGATTTTATCACGAGACTATGATGCATGGAAAAATTGGTATCAGAAAAACCGTTTACAATTGAAATGGGATATTGCCACAATGAGTTTGGTGCCTTCGAACAATGGCAAGTAGATGCACATCACGAATTCTGAATTCCCAGAGTCGTCAGTTTTAGGATCACGGCAAAAAAAGGTTGGATGGAATTGACATCCGGCCTTTCTTCTTCTATCCGCTCGGTCCGTCAGGTAATCACTTTTTGTTGTGCAAAATCCCTTCGGAAATTATATCACGCAAATACGGCCCGCTCGATTGCCGAATGCTCTTTCCCATTGGGCGTTAACCATTTGTTCCTTCTAAAACCAGCATAGCGAGAAACTGCCTAAACCCCACAGTTTGTTTGTATATAATCAAGAATGCATCGACAAGTTCACGCAAATCGCTAACGACAAACTGGGGGACTTTTATACGGTTTCAGTTGCCAAAAATGGATTGGTTACAATTGCAGCAACCGGGGAAGGGCCCCTACCTCGTTCGCAACAGGCGTTTCTGGATGTGCTTGACGCAGCCGCGAGTTTTGAGGTGGAGGCAGTTAGGATTGGTTTGGTAAGTAGAAGTTCCATTTCCGTAAAGGCCCATACAAAGGTATCGTAGTTCAGCATACATTCAACTTCAATGCGCTTGCAACCAGAGAGAAGCTGTATCGATAAGCACAAGGCATACCATGAGGAATAGCTATGCAGTTTAATTTCAAATTCGCATTAACTTTTCTTATAACAATGGCTTGCTGTCAATCCAGTAATGAGTCGAGCAAGATTGAACTCCACCGCATGTCTAACCGTTTTCGATTTGAGAAAATGGAGTTAGACAAACTGGCAGTTGATACATTGGAAGTAGCTACTGTAGACTCAGCGCTAAACGTCTATTTTAGCCAGATAGAAAAAGCCGCTTCTGAAGATCTCCACTTCTCTAAACATGAGACCCAACAGGGGACGATGGACAATGTGTCGATTTTGGAGGAAATAACGATGATCCGGGGCACATGGAATCTGGGCATGGATGGCTTAATCTATTCCAACAAGGACTTAAAGAAGGACATAGCTTTGTGGAAATCCTGGTGCGCGTCAAAGAAGATGCTGTTGGGATGGGACACGAACCAGAAAAAAGTTTACAACAAGTTCTTTCGCAACAATACAGATCTCGCTATGACTATGGTAGATCGCTATTTTGAAATCCTGGCTACCGCCATTGATGAACAGCCATTTTACCCAGGCACTGGTGGCGAAGGGCGACGATTAGTTGATGTCCTCTCAGCAATGGAGAGAATTACAGGTCATCGCTCTCTATTTTAGAAGTAATGACAAGGAAGTAAAGCTGCAATCGTTTGAGGTAGCCATCGCCCTTGGAGCCATGGAGGTCAAGAAGAGGTCGCAACATATGACTGAATATGAAATTGGTGAAATCGATACCTCGATATATGAACTTTTGGAAGATGCATTTACAAGTGCGTATCAAATCTTACGGTGGCGAGCTGTTTACACTGCGGGTCACCTCGACCTGCACAGATTTGGTAACAATCTAATACAAATAGTTTCAGAGGACTCGGATGGTAACGTCCGGGCAGCGGCGGCAGAGGCTCTAGGAGAGATCGGTGCCAAGGAGGCTTTAAATCCTTTAATCGAGGTAATGCGAACCGATACCACGAAGGTGGTGTTTTCCCGTGCAATGAGAGCAATTGCGAAAATGGGAGATGCGGGTACGTTGATCGTTCTCAGAAAAAATATCAAAAATTTCCCAGAGCACCGTCGTCCTGATGTTAAACGATTAATTGAAGTTCTCGAATCCAAAGCTAATTTAGACGAAATATGACAATAAGGTAACTTGCACTGTTTTTTTCTTTTTTGCAAGATTGTGCCTATGTGGAAGAGACAGACTCAGAAGTTCTAGCTAAGATAGGGAAGTAGTACGGCTGTTTTTCTACCTTCGTTCGCCGGTGATTTAAGCCCTCGTGCTCGTCCTGCCAGGTAAATCCCCCTGCGGAACTGCGGAACCAGTGAAAAAGGCATTGCATCTCACAAAATTGCCCGCAATTCCGCCGTTGATTTTTTAAACCGCAAGTTTTACCTTACACTTAAAGTTCTTTGACAACGCGTCTGTACAGAGCAAACTTTCACAACCGCTCGGCAATATCATCATTATAAATCGCTGGGTGCAGGCACATCAGTTGCTGAAAGATTGGGTCGAGACGCAGGCCACCCGCGATGAACGCAAGAGCGACACCTCGTGGGTGGAACCCTACGGCGCGATTGATGGCACCGACGCCAAATCCGAAGCCGAGGCCATAGTTCTGTTTAAGCAGGACCACCCCAAGTGGAAAAGCTGGAACCTGACCACCCTCACCCAGAAGTGGCTGGATGGCACGACGGCCAATTATGGCGTGATTCTCTGGGCCACCAATGAGGACACCGATGGGTACGATTTGCGCCTGCGTTCCTCGGAGGATTACGATACCAATCTCAACGATTGGCCGTATCTGGAAATCATCTGGTGGGAGAACCTGCGCACGGTGTATTTCCTGAAGGATCACCTTGGCAGCATTCGTGCCACCGTTGATGAAGCTGGCACGATGGTAGACTACGATGATTACGACGCCTGGGGTTTGATTCTGGATGGCCGCAGCTTAACCACGCCGTGGAGTTCGGTGCAGGGCACGGCCAAGAACAAGTTCAGCCTGTGAGATAAAAGTAGGTAAGTTTCCAGACAGAGATAATTTCCCACGACCAGGCTGAATGAATTGAATTGATAAATTCTCAGTTAGCGAACCACAGTAAGCAGGTTCGAAACTGGCTGAAGCGCATCGAGAATAGGGTGATGCCAATCCATGGTAGATTTATCGAATACGGCAAAATTGGCGCAGAAATCCCAGTATGACCAGCTAAAGCCAAGGGACTCGGCGGTGAGAGCCACGAAGGCAGTCCAGCGGGCGCGAGAAGCCATATCGGCTTTGTAAATGGCGCCAAACTCGCCGAGAAACAGTGGCCGATTGTTGGCCGTCGACCAATTAGCTGCATGCGTGAGATCGTCCACGATCGCCTGTTCTTCGGTAGCCGTGCCGTTCCAGCTTGTGCCCAGCCAGGGATCGCTCCCTGGCACCCACTCGGCGCCCTGGTGGGTGAACTGAAACGGGGAGTAGTAATGAAACGAGACAATGATGTTTCGGTCATCTTCGGGAAGCTGCAACGCTTGTAAGGCTTCGATGTCATACCAATGACCCGGTCCCACCATGATGGTGCGCCCCGGATTGGTTTTGCGGATGGTTTGGATAGCTTCATCGAGATACGCGTTCCAGATTTCAGGAGTGAGGGCGCCATTCGGTTCATTGAGCAGCTCGAAAATTAGTTCCCCCGGATAATTGCGAAAGTACCGTGCAACCTGTTCCCACATGCCCAGGAAGCGAGCTTTATGTGCCGCTGGCGATTGCATGATTTCTTCATAGTGGTGCATGTTGATGATAGCTAAGAGATTTCGCGAAAGAGCCTGTTGAACGGCCCACTCAACTCTTTCCAGGAACATCTCGTCGATGTTGTACGGCGCGGTTGCCGAAGCATGCGCAGACCAGCGAATCGGAATGCGCACCGAGTTAAATCCGCCTTCTTTGATTCTATCAAAGAACCAGTCTTCGAGGATGACACCCCAGGCGCCCTCGAACGGTGCTTCCAGTGCATTGCCCAGATTCACTCCACGTCCGAGTTTTCTGTTTTGCTCGAACGGATTGAGTTTCCCCGGTTCCGGAGGGTGATTTCCTGGGCCGGGTCCTGCGGGATTGAATTTTGAACATCCACCCAGTAAGAAAACAGAAGAGATGAGCAGCAAATTAATGACGCTAACGGGGCCCGAGATTAAAGGTTTGCGGTCACGCAACACTTGTTCCTTTTGCGACAGAGCAGGTCAAATTTTTGGACAAAATTGCAGAATTCGAACATCAATATGGGAAGCAGAATTACATGTGATTACATATTAAAGGGCTGAGTTAAAAATTTGCGCCTAACTGCCGATCCAGGCTTCGGTACTGGATGGCTTCACTGACAAATTCCGGTCGGATTGCCTGAGAACCCTCGATGTCGGCAATGGTTCTGGAAACTTTCAGAATGCGATCGTACGCCCTTGCCGACAATCCTAACTTCGTAATCGCCATCTTCAAGAGGTCATGGCCTCCTTGATCAATTTTGCAATGCTTTCTGATATCTTTGGATTCCATCCGAGCGTTGCAAAACATGTGTTGTTGGTTCTTAAAGCGTTCGAGTTGAACGGCACGGGCTTTCTTGACACGATTTCTAATGGTTGTGGAATCCTCACCGGTTGTGTCGCTGGCCAGTTCCTTGTAGCGAACCGCCGGCACTTCAATGTGAATATCGATTCGGTCAAGCAAAGGACCGGACACTTTTGACAAATAACGTTGGATTTGAGGCGGGGTGCACGAGCACTCATTGTTTGGGTCGGTGCTAAAGCCGCAAGGACATGGATTCATAGCTGCTGCGAGCATGAACTTCGCCGGATAGGTGAGGGATAGTCTCGCGCGTGAAATGGTTACAATGCCACCCTCTAATGGTTGTCGCATGACTTCAAGGACATTCTTCTTAAATTCAGGGAGTTCGTCCAGAAAAAGAACTCCGTGATTGGCGAGACTGACCTCGCCGGGTCTCGGAACTTTTCCGCCGCCAATTAGACCGGCATCGCTGATGGTATGATGAGGAGACCTGAATGGACGCGTACCGATGAGAGCTGTATCCGGAGGCAAAAGCCCGGCCACCGAGTTGATTTTTGTGGTCTCGAGGGCTTCCTCCAAAGTCAGGTCCGGTAAGATCGTCGGGAATCGTTTGGCCAGCATGGTTTTGCCTGAACCAGGAGGGCCAATCATGATAATGTTATGGCCTCCAGCGGCAGCAACCTCCAATGCTCGTTTGACATGCTCCTGGCCTTTGACGTCCGAGAAGTCGATTTCATAGTTTCTGCTTTGAGCGAACACCTCATCAATGTTCGTTTCGTAAGGTTTGATAGAGTTCAAGCCGTTGAGAAATTCAACCGTCTCAGTGAGATTGTTCATCGGAAAAACCTGCACGTCCCCGGTGATAGCTGCTTCTTTGGCGTTTAACTTTGGCAGGATAATGCCTTTCATTTTCTCTTTTTTTGCGGCTAAGGAAATAGGCAGTGCGCCGCGAATAGGCCGCAGACTGCCATCGAGAGACAACTCGCCGAGAATGACATAGTCCTGAAGCAGTTCCTGAGAAACCTGACCCATTGCAGCAAGAATGCCCACCGCCATCGGCAGATCAAAGGCGGAACCTTCTTTCTTGATGTCTGCAGGCGCGAGATTTATTGTAATGCGTTTCTGAGGAAATTTAAAACCCGAATTCTTGATGGCCGCATTAACACG
>JAABYK010000555.1:7107-8813 GCA_011775825.1 Candidatus Zhuqueibacterota bacterium
ATAAGAGATGCCTTGAATATTACTAAAACAATCACTATTAGTCAACAAAAAATGTTGCTATTACTTAAATCAGGGAACCGCAAGGAATCAAGGTTAGTTAATGTTAAAAAGCTATGGGGATCGAAAGCGAATTTGATGATGAGATCTTTTAGTATTTCGTTAATTGCAGATTTTTATGTAATATAGCATAAAAAACTCTTGACTTTTTAGCGACTTATATCTTAAATTTAATTAGTACAAAGTGGTGGGGCTTCTAGTTCGTGGGTTAGTCTAATCATAATTTTAAAATTTAGCTGTTCTTTGAAACAAATCAAATGGGTCGAAATAGTTACTATTTCGACTTTTTTGTATCAAGCAAGTTTTTGTCTCATTTTTGCACAAGTGTCCAAGTTGTCAATGGGGTTTGGTCAAAGAAGTTTTTTATTTTTATAAAGTTAACGTGAAAAAAAGGCGAAATATCGTTGGCATAGTATTTGTTAATTTTTTTACAAATTTTTAGTCTCGGCGTAATCGTCTATTGAAATTGGAGGTATTTTTTTCATGAGCACCAAAGAGCAAACTAAAAAGAGCTCAAACGCTCCAGCAAAAGAAAACACAGTCATATCTATCATAAAAGGGTTACAAAACGTCGAACATTTTAAGGAACTTAATTGGGAAGGTGGTTTCGACGATTATCTGTCAATTGTGCAGCAAAACCCGCGGGTCACTCGCACGGCATTCCAGAGACTCTATGATATGATTTTGAGTTATGGGACCGAGGAGCATCTAGAGTACAAAGAAAAACTAATAAAGTATAAATTCTTCGACGATCCAATCGAGAACGGACGTGACGCGGTTTACGGTTTAGAACGTCCTCTTATGAAGTTTGTGAATCTGTTTAAATCGGCGGCCAGAGGATACGGTACTGAGAAACGTGTGTTCCTCCTCCACGGCCCGGTTGGCAGCGCAAAAAGCACCATCGTTCGGCTGTTTAAAAAGGGTCTGGAAGCTTATTCGAAAACTCAAGAAGGGGCCCTTTACACCTTTGCGTGGAAAGTGAAAGGGGGGGAACATTATGCCGAATGTCCGATGCATGAAGAGCCGTTGAATCTCATACCTGAAGAATTTCGGCCCCAAATTATGGAAGAGATAAACAAAGGAAAGTCGGAGGATGAACGAGTCGTCATTCAAGGTGAGTTGTGCCCATTCTGTCGACAGACTTATATGGACAAGAGTCACGAGTACGGAGGCGATTGGACCAAAATTATTCAGGATGTTAAGGTTAAGCGACTGATTCTATCTGAAAAAGATAGAATCGGTATTGGGACATTCCAACCTAAAGATGAGAAGAATCAGGATTCTACAGAATTAACAGGAGACATAAATTACCGAAAGATAGCCGAATATGGCTCGGACTCCGACCCAAGAGCATTTAATTTTGATGGCGAATTAAATATCGCTAATCGCGGAATCGTTGAGTTTATTGAGGTTCTGAAATTGGATGTCGCGTTTCTGTATGATTTGCTTGGTGCTTCTCAAGAACATCGAATCAAACCCAAAAAGTTTGCCCAGACCGACATTGATGAAGTCATTATCGGCCATACAAATGAGCCCGAATACAAGAAACTACAGTCCAACGAATTCATGGAGGCTCTGCGGGACCGCACGGTAAAGATTGATATTCCTTACATTACCAAGTTGTCTGATGAGATCAAGATCTATGAAAA
>JAABYK010000555.1:8827-15009 GCA_011775825.1 Candidatus Zhuqueibacterota bacterium
CTTCGATGTGGGCCGTTTTGACGAGACTGGAAGATCCCAAGAAAGCCCAATTGACGTTGATGCAAAAATTGAAACTCTACAATGGAAAGTCGCTGCCCGGTTTTACAGAGGATAATATAAAAGAACTGCATATGGAAACGGAACGAGAGGGTATGGAGGGTATCTCGCCGCGATACATCCAGGATAAGATTTCAAACGCATTGGTCAGCGATGAGAGTGGAAATTGTGTCAATCCATTTATGGTTTTGAACGAATTGGAAGGTGGATTGAAGCACCACTCTCTTATCACCAACGACGAACAGCGGAAGAGATTTAAAGAGATGCTTTCTGTGGTTAAAGAGGAATATGAAGATATCGTTAAGACCGAAGTTCAAAGAGCAATTGCGGCCGATGAGGAGGCGCTTAAACGGCTGTGCGGTAACTATATCGACAATGTGAAAGCCTATACTCAGAAAGAAAAGGTGAAGAATAAATATACCGGTGCGGATGAAGAACCGGATGAGAGATTGATGCGGTCCATCGAGCAAAAAATTGATATCCCGGAGAGCCGGAAGGATGACTTTCGCAGAGAAATCATGAACTATATCGGTGCCTTGTCCCTGGAAGGTAAGTTTTTCGACTACCGTTCGAATGAGCGTCTTCAAAAAGCACTGGAGCTCAAGTTGTTTGAAGACCAAAAGGACACAATTAAACTCACTACTTTAATTTCAAGCGTGGTGGATAAGGAAACTCAGGAAAAGATTGATGTTGTGAAATCCCGAATGGTGAAGTACTACGGATATTGTGACATCTGCGCCACCGACGTCTTGAACTTCGTTGCGAGTATTTTCGCGCGAGGAGACGTAAAGGAAACGATGAAATAATAGCTTGCTATCATGGTTAAAAGAATTGAAAAAGATCGTGCTCGCTTTCGTCAGATCATTCGTGGAAAGGTTAAGAAGAACCTAAAGAAATACATCACTCGCGGTGAGCTGATAGGCAAAAAGGGGAAAGAATTCGTAAGCATCCCGATTCCGCAAATTCAGATCCCGCATTTTCGCTTCGATCACAAGAAGTCTGGTGGTGTAGGTCAAGGAGAAGGCGATGTCGGCACGCCCATTGGCAGAGGCGACGGACAGGAAGAAGGACATGCTGGTGACACGCCTGGCGATCATCTTTTAGAGGTGGACGTTTCGTTGGAAGAGCTTGCACAGATGCTTGGTGAGGAATTGGAGCTACCGAATGTTGAGCCGAAAGGCAAGAAAAACATTACTTCACACAAGGATAAGTACACCGGAATCAGCCAGGTGGGTCCGGAATCGCTACGACATTTCAAACGGACGTACAAAGAAGCTCTGAAGCGTCAAATCATCAGCAAGACTTACAATCCGGATAACCCGACTATCGTCCCTGTTCGGGAGGACAGGCGCTATCGATCCTGGAAAGTCACAATGGAGCCAGAGAGCAACGCTGTGATTATGTACATGATGGATGTTTCCGGATCCATGGGAGATGAACAAAAGGAAATTGTACGAATAGAATCTTTCTGGATTGATACTTGGCTGCGTTATCAATACAAGAATATTGAAACACGATACATTATTCATGATGCTGTCGCGCGAGAAGTTGACCAGGAGACCTTCTATCACACCAGAGAAAGCGGTGGAACCATTATCTCCTCAGCTTATAAATTGGCCGACAAATTGATAAGCGAGTTCTATGATCCAGGCGAGTGGAACATTTATCTGTTTCATTTCTCGGATGGAGATAATTGGGGAGAGATCGACACGGACGAGTGTATCTATGTGTTGGAGAACAACCTCATGCCGAGCGTGAACCTGTTTTGCTATGGTCAAGTGGAGAGTCCATATGGCAGCGGCCAATTTATCCGTGACCTTGACGATTATTTTGGCGATGGGGAAGGGCTGGTTCTCTCCGAAATTCCTGACAAAGACGCCATTTATTATTCAATAAAGGATTTCTTGGGGAAAGGCAAGTAATGAATATCCCAGAAGACCTGGCAAAAATCAAAGAAGAGATCGAGGAATACGCCGAAAGTTACAAGCTCGATTTTTTCGAGACCATATTTGAGATCGTCGAGTTTGATGAACTTAACGAAGTGGCGAGTTACGGCGGCTTCCCTACTCGCTATCCACACTGGCGGTTTGGCATGGATTATGAGGAGCTCTCCAAGGGTTACACCTATGGGCTGCAAAAAATATATGAGCTCGTCATCAACAACGATCCCTGTTATGCTTATTTGATGAAGTGCAATAACCTGGTGGACCAGAAGCTGGTGATGGCTCATGTGTATGCCCATTGCGACTTTTTTAAGCATAACCTCTGGTTTGCCCATACCAATCGAAAAATGATGGATAAGATGGCGAATAACTCCACACAAATTCGTCGGTTCATGGAGAGGTATGGCGAAGAACCGGTTGAGGATTTTATTGAAGTTTGCTTGTCGTTGGAAAATTTGATCGATCCCCACTCAGCTTACATTAAAAGAAAGAACGAACGAGAGGATGACACCTCTGATAACGGGATTGATCAAAGTGTGCCCAGAAAGCTTAAAAGTAAATCCTACATGGATTCATTCATCAATCCCGAAGAGTTCCTTGAAGAGCAGAAACGGATTTCCAAAGAGCGGAAAGAGAAGGAGAAACGGAAACATCCATTGGAACCCGAGCGTGATGTTCTAAAATTCTTATTGGAGAACGCACCGCTGGAAAGGTGGCAGGCTGATGTTTTGTCGATCATTCGGGAAGAGGCTTACTATTTTGCTCCTCAAGGCCAGACCAAAATCATGAATGAAGGTTGGGCGACCTACTGGCACTCAAAGATCATGACTGAAAAAGTTTTAACAGATGCGGAGTTGATCGACTATGCTGACCATCACTCTGGTACGCTCATGACCGGAACCGGGCGACTGAATCCGTATAAGCTGGGAGTGGAACTGTTTCGTGATATCGAAGATCGATGGAACAAAGGCAAATTCGGAAAAGAATACGAGGAATGCGACGACTGGGAAACAAAGAAGAATTGGGACAAGAAGCTGGGGTTAGGTCAGAAAAAGATTTTTGAGGTACGGCACATGTATAACGACCTCATGTTTATTGATGCTTTCCTGACACCGGAGTTTTGCTATGAACACAAGCTTTTTGCCTATGACTACAACGACAGAAACGACATGTATGAAATCTCGAGCCGGCAATTTAAGCAAATTAAAGAGAAATTACTTTTCAGCTTGACAAATTTTGGTCAGCCATTCATATACGTTGAAGATGCAAACTACCTTAACCGCGGCGAATTGTACCTATCACACAAACACGAAGGTGTGGATCTAAAGCTTAACGAGGCAAGAGACACTTTGACCAATCTTTTCAAAATATGGTCACGTCCGGTTCATGTGGAGACTGTTCTTGACGAGTCAAAAACTCTATTGAGCTTTGATGGCAGCGAACATCATGAAGTTGATATAGACTAACCATGGGAGGTGATCCTCAATGAATCTAGGCAAATCAGTAATTGAGCGTCTCAACAGGTCCTTGGATACTCAGGATAGACAGAAAGCCGAACATTTTGGGTTTGAGGAAGAATTTGGTGGCATCCGGTTTCAGTTTGAGCTCACCGATTTTGATAAGTACAGCTATTTCATCAAAAACTTGACACTGACGAACGCAGACGGTTCAAAAAAGCCAGTGCAGGATTTTGAAGGCCTGAAGAAAAAAGCCCAAGAGTTGACGACGACACTCAGCTATTTATTGGAAGGTCTTTCGGTTGTTGAGGCCGACTCGGAAAATCAAAAAATACAGATGCGCAGCTCAGCGCCAGACCAGAAGGAAAACGCGCTGTGCTACTACGAAATTATGTTAAATAAGAGCGGCGCGATAACGTTTCGTAGGTTTCAATTCAAGAAGAAAACCCAACGACGAACCGAAGTGCCGTCTCACTTGACAACTGAAATTTTTGAAAGGTTGCTCAACGATTTATCGAACGTCATTCAATAAAGGACTTTTATAACTTGGAAAGCTCAGTTAGTGCGGGCGGGCCAATTTTTGACCTGCCTTTTTTATTGCAACCAATCGCTCCGATCCTAAATTAGCTTTCAAATGTCTTCCGAAACCGGCAAGCAAAAACGCGGGTTCACAACTTTCGAGAAATGGGTCATTTGGGCTGTCTTTTGTCTGCTCATCGGGTTAAGTACACATCGTTTTAGCGTCTTTCTGGGCCTGATGTCATTCTCTTTTGGAATTTCTCTCGTCTATCGCAGACAAAATTGGTTACTGGGAATCATGTTTGGCTCTCTTGGGTTGCTTTTTCTGATCTTTAGCAAACATCTTATTTAGTGCGATGAAATTAAGCATACGATCGCTTCTTTTGACCTTGATGCTGGTGGCCGCGATTACTCAGTTGGTGCGTGCCCAAGGTGCTTCAAAAGTTGCCGTGCTCTGGTGTGATCCTCTCTTAAACGTCCGCGATATTTACACGCGTACGGGCATCGAAAATATCTTGAACAAGGCGAAGGAGTCCGGCATTGGCGCCATAGCTTTAGGGATCAAGTCTAACATTGGGGAGGTTATTTATGAAAGCAATATCGCACCGCCACTATTGGAGTGGGATAACTACCGGGTACCTCTGGGCGTAGATCCGGTACAAATGTTCTTAGAGGAGGGGCGCGAACGTCAGCTTCAAATCTACGCCGTATTTCCGGTGTTCGCTGAAGGCAATATGATGCAGCAAAGGGGACCGCTTTATGAAGAGCATGCCGACTGGCAAACAGAAGTGTATGTAGTTGAGGAGGGAGAGCCGGTCATCGAGCCGATAACGGAATGGGCTTATGGGTCGACCGCATTTGCCAATCCCTTACACCCAGATGTTCAGCGGTATGAGATAGCTTTGATCAAGGAATTTTTGTCAAAATACTCAGTCGACGGTCTCATTTTTGACAAAATTCAATTTTCAGGTATCGAATCCGACTTTTCCGAGTACACCAAGGGCCTGTTCATTGCCTCACTTGAACAGGCAAATGACATCCAATGGTGGCCGGAAGATGTATATGAGCTTCAGAAGAGAGACGAAGAATGGCAAATTGTGCCCGGCCGGTATTACAAGGAATGGTTTGAATTCCGAGCAAAGTCTATACATCAGTTCGTCGATAAGCTCATCGAAGAGGTACGAAAACTCGATCCTACATTGCCTGTTGGCATATCCGCTGGCGCCTGGTATCCGACTTACCACGAGTACGGACTCAACTGGGCCAGCGAAACCAATCTTCTGGAGGAGGAGTGGGCAGCCCGGGAATACTACAAAACTGCCGTTGCGGAAATGCTCAATTATGTGGTGGTCGGATGTTACTTTCCGCGTGTGTCCATTGAGGAGTCAGATGAAGCAGGCGCTGAATGGTGGATGAGCATAGAGGGCAGCGCCATGGTTGCCATGGAAGTAGTAAACAGTGCTTGTCCGGTTTACGCATCCGTATTGGTCGAGCTGTATAAGGATGACCCAAACAAATTCAAGGAGGCCTTGAATACGGCAATCTCACAAACGAATGGATTGTATCTTTACGATCTCAGCTATATTGAAAGACACAAGTACTGGGAGGAGATTTCGGATGTCCTTTTGGAAGCCCGAAGGCGACCTCTAATTCCTGAGTAGTTTGACCGCTTATTGAGTAAAATCGTCCTATCCGGGATGGCAAATTCGGAAATTGTTTCCTACTAAAGTTGTATCCTCGCATCCATAAAAACGAGTTTTTCAAAATCACCAGAGATTCCTACCTTGGTAATAATAGGCAGTTAGCGTGTACTGGGTGGCGACGTCCCGTTTTGGGCACGAGATTTTGTCAAAAGTGACACCCGGTGTTGTCTCCGAACTTTAACCATGGATCAAGGAAAGGCTATGGCTGAATACAACATTACCAGGGTTGGTTTGCGTGTCGCTGTCATGTCGACGGTTTTGCTTATCAACATCGAAATGGTTTACTGCGAATCTGACAAAGATTCCAATGACATGCAGAGAGATGTACTTCAGAATTCCGTTGGTACGCGATATGAATTGGCCAGCAAATGCCCAATCGCAGGCTTTTGTTGGAGAAGTACTTTTAACTGGTTCAGGAGAGGAGTTTTCAAAAGTTTTCGACCACCAATCCAAAAAATAGCGGCATTCAAGGAAACCATTGACTTGCCATTGTGTTATGTTAA